>JAYVFJ010000079.1:0-4799 GCA_043773225.1 Chloracidobacterium sp. | reverse complement strand
TCTGAAAGCCTTTCGGGTCAAAGCTGCCGATGGAGCCTTTTTTGATCGTGCCGTCAATATTCAGGATAGCCGAAAGCGGTGTGGCGGCATTCGATTGCGATTCACGATCTGGTTGGCTCTTTGTAAAATAAGCAACCGTCTCCATGCTCCCGTCAGCTTTTGCAACTCGTTCGCCCGTCTGAAACAGAGTGAACACAGCCAAAAGCAATACTACGAAGCAAACAAAGAATGACCTGAAACGAAAATGCCGTGAAAATGAAGTGTGAGCAGCGGCGTTGGAATGTTTCATGCAGATCGGCCTCCTTTTGTGTTTCTTGTAAACACACAATTCACGCTCGTCAGAAGAACCTTGATGGATCAGCTACGGAGCAACGGAAGAATGTTCTGAAAACGTAAATTAGCAAATATTATGCTCCCAAAAACATTTCATTGCAAGCGAAAAATCAGTGGGCAGTGGGCAGTGGTCGGTGGTCAGTGGTCGGTTTTTTGCCATACCAGCTTTGCCGGATATGCGGAATGAAATGTGAGCGGGGGCAAGCCCAACCTTCCTGACTGTTCAGTATTAACTCTTTTGGTTTTATTCAGCTTGCTCAATCATCAACATAACAAGAAAACACTCAAGTAAATAAAACAGCAGTCAGGAAGGGCGGCTTGCCCCCGCTCCTCCGAATTAGAAGATTTCTTATTAGCATTATTCGTGTTATTCGCGGGCAAAAAAACAGCCGGAAATTTTTAACCACAGATGCACACAAGATAAACACAGATAAAGCAAGATATTTTTTGTATCTATCTGTGTTTATCCGCTCAATATGTGTTCATCTGTGGCAAAGAAAATCTTATTTCCAGCCGGAAAACCACGTCATATTCGGAAACTTGCGTCATATTCGGAAAACTACGTCATATCCGGAAAGTTGGCATTCCAATTTGCCTGAAAATTTGCTAGCTTGGTGCGGGAACAGATATTTGACAATTTTAGGTCTGTGGTCTTTGGACTTTCGATTTTGGACTTTGCCTTTTGACTTTTTACTTTTGACTTCGCCTTTTGCTTTTTGACTTTTTACTTTTGACTTGGCAACCGTGTCCCACTGAAGATCGCCGCGTTCCAAAACTGTGATTTGCCTTAAACTAGCTGTTTATTGGGGTTATGAGATTTGCTCCACCATGCGGCGAATTTTTTCAAAAAATTGTGGAACAGAGCCTTTTTGCAGCTGTAAGTTATGTATTTGCACTGTTTACACTGTCCCACTTGGTTTTGGGACACTTTGGGACAGTTTGTTCTATTTCGCTTCTTCGTTTTCAAGTTCGAGGCGGATCTCTTCGGTCATTTTGGCGGATTCGAGGGCGACCGGGAGTTCGGCGGCTCGGGCGTTTAGTTTTTTAAGGGCGATTTCGCTGTCGGCGAGATGTCCGCCGCGGCTGGCGGCGGCTTCGATCATTTGGAGACGCGATTCGGCTTCGGCGAGCATCAGCTTGGCTTCGTCATTGATCTTGCCGATCTTTTCGATGTCCTCGACGATCTGTTTTTGAAAGTCTCCGGCACGGGCACTTTTCAGTTGCTTCACAGTGCCCTGCCGCCTTTTTGCAAGCAGAAGTTCGTATTTTGAGGACTTAACGATACGCGTCGCGGTTAGGCGCGACGCGAGCGTTTCACGATAAGCGTCGGCAAGCAGCAGGTCGCGGGCTTCGACGGCCTTGAGAGCGCGTTTCTCGGCAGGTTTTAGTTCATTGCGAAACCAGTCGATTTCTTCGGCCTTTATGCCGTTGGCAGCGATCTTTTCACGCATTTCACGGGTCCAGACCGCGCGTCTCTGAGCAAAAAACACCGAGAACGTTATTCCTATAACAAAACCGATAAGAGTTGCAACAAAGCCCGTGAACAATATAACCGCCGCTGCCGGCGGGCCGCTCGCCGCCAACAGCATCAATACAAACGTGATAATCGCGGGCAGCAAAGTCAGGATCACAGGCGCGGCAACCGCTGCCAGTTTTAACTTTTTGCCGCGAGCGAGATCGTTCGGCGTGATTTCCTGCAAATTTGCCATCGCTATAAGTCTAGCGCAACCTGCAAATTCGTGCCGCAAACCGCGCAGCCGCTTTGTGCATCATATATAATAATTTTGACTACGCTGCGACTTTGCTTATGAAACAAAAAATATTCATGCCGGCCGCTTTTATGCTTTTAGTTTTGTCCGCGAACTTCCTCGCGCAGACGCCCGAGCAAAAACAAAAAGTCCGCACCATGACAATTCCGATCTCGATCTTTACAAAGAAAGAGCTAAAGGAAAAACAGGCCGAGGAATACGTCCAGGCCGACAGGCTTATCGTTAAAGAGGACAAGGACGAGCAGCAAATACTGTCGATTCGCAGCGTCACGAGTTCGCCTTTGTCCATCGCTATCGTCATTCAGGAGGACCTCGCGTCGGGTTTTAATCTGCAGATAAAGGACATTAAGGCCTTTATTCAGGGTCTGCCAAAAGGCACGCGAGTGATGGTCGCTTACACACGCAGCGGTGCGATGGATGTGAGACAAAGATTTACCGAAGACCTCGCGGCGGCGGCCAATTCGCTGCGGATCGTGTCCGGCAGTTCGACGCTTGCGCCGCGCAGTCCGTATGACGGAGTTTCGGAAGTGGTTAGCCGGTTTGAAGGCGTTCCGGCGGGCCGCCGCGCGATTCTTTTATTCTCCGACGGCCTCGATACGTCGCAAGGTTTGAATCTCGCGTCGATCTCGCAGAGTTTTGACCTCGACCAGGCGATCCTCAAAGCCCAACGTAAAAGCGTTGCAGTATATTCGTTTTATTCGCCCACAAGCATAACAGAAAACGGCGACTCGATACATGCTCTCGCGTCGCAGGGGGCGCTCACAAAATTATCCGAAGAGACCGGAGGCCGAGCCTTTTCTCACGGTTCGATAGCTCCGATAAACTTTTTGCCGTTCTTCAAGGACCTGACGCTTTCGTTAAACCGCCAGTTTTCGTTGACGTATCTTTCGACGCACATGAAAAAGGGCTATCACAAGGTCGAGGTTATGAGCACAAACCCCGAGATCAAGATTGAGCACCCGAAGGGTTATTATTTTCGCTAACTGACTTTGAAACGGCAGACCGGACAGATCGCAACGTCTTCTTTCATGAGCAGCCCGATCCAAAAAAAGATGACCGTGAAAACCAAAAGGCATGAGAAGACGACCCAACCGGCAGTGGAAACGCGGCGGTCAATAACTGGCAGATAAGTGCTGCCGCAACGCGGGCAATGATAGTTGCCATCAACCGCGTAATTTGGCCTTTGGGCGATTTGCGAACCGTATTGATTGAGCGGCTGTGGATGTGCCATCGGCGATGGACGATAGGTTTGCGGCGGCTGATTAAATTGCCCTGTCAATGGCTGAACGCGGTCAATCGGCACGGTATGACGCGGCTCGGTTTGAGTTTGATACTCGTCCGTTTTCCACGAATAAGGACGCGGCGACGTGTAATCGTAAGGGTTATCATTCGGCGCTTGAACCGACAGAAACTTTGTTCCGCAAAAACGGCAAAAGTTTGTTTCACCCGAATTTAGTTTTCCGCAATTTTGACAAGTGATCATTTTTCTTACACGCCCATTTACGAATGATAGCAAATAAATGTTCACGGCAACGGTTTTTATTGCCGCTTCGTCTAATAATCGGTTATCCTATGCGTAATTTCATGCCCGCCGCCTTTATGAAGAATCTTACCGCAGTCGCCGCGATGTCGTTTGTGCTAACGGTGCTCGTAATCCCGCAGGCGTCCGATTCGACATTAAAAGGAGTCATCGGAAAAGACAAAACCAACCGCACCAACGGCAAACTGCAAACCTTGTCTGCAGCAGAACATTTGTCACGCGGGCAGGCATATTTTGATAACCGCCAGTTCCCCGAGGCCCGCGAACATTTTCAAAAGATATTCGACAACTACCCAAACGATCCGGCGATGTCGGGAGCGTTGTTTATGACCGGCCGCTCATATTATTGGGAACGCGATTACGCAAAAGCAATTCCATTTTTAGATCGAGCAGCTCGTGAATACCCAAATACAAAAGACGGACGCGAAGGGTTGTCATTCAAAGGAGCATGTCATGTTCGGTTAGGCAAAAACGCCGAAGCCGCCAAGATATATGAACAATATACTTTGACGTATCCGACGGGCGAAAGAGTCGAGTCGGCGCACCTAAACATCATCGACGCCCTGCGCGAGGCCGGCAAATACGACGAAGCAAATTCGTGGGTCGAAAAAACGCGAACAACATTTGCCGGAACGCCAACCGAGACAAACGCTCTGCAAGGCCGTCTGCGAATGGAAATCTATCGCGGCCGTTGGGCAGAAGCCGATGCGACGGCCGCACTGATGCTCGCACAGAGTAAATTTGTTGGTTCAATGACGAGTGCGGACGAGGTCAAGTTTCTAAAAGCATTGGCCCTTCATCAATCCGGCAATAAACAGCGGGCGATGGATACATATGCCGCTATACCAAACAACTTCTCGTCGTATTACGGCGGCCTCGCGTCTGAAAAACTAGCACGTAACGGCGCGAAATTTCATATTACGACGCCCCTGACCACAAAGCAGGTTGCCGACAACCCGGCGCCATTCCGCTCTGACGTTCTATTTTACGCAAAGAAGCGTAATCTCGACCCAAGATTCATACTCGCGATCATGAAACAGGAAAGCTCGTTCCGGCCGGAAGCCAAATCACCGTCGGCTGCTCGCGGATTGCTGCAGCTAACATTTGACACTGCGCTCAAATACAACAAGCTGGCAGGTTTTCCCGACATTCAACCC
>JAYVFJ010000078.1:0-8774 GCA_043773225.1 Chloracidobacterium sp. | reverse complement strand
TCGATCGTCACGCATTACGCTCTCGCGCATCCTGAGATCGCATTTACGATGACAAATAACGGACGAGAAGTGTTGCGTTGTTCGCCGGCAAAAGATTTGCGCGAACGAGCGTTTCAGATATTCGGCGCCGGATTGCTCGAAAGCCTTGTTCCTGTCGAAGGCGGACGCGAATTTGTGGCAAGGATCACTGGTTACGTCTCGGCACCGCGCGAACGGCGGACGACGCGCGATGCACAATATTTTTTTGTAAACAAGCGCTTTGTCCGCGACAAAACGATCTCTGCCGGTTTGTCCGAAGGCTTTCGCTCGATACTGCCGCACGGCGTTTATCCGGTCGCTTTTTTGTTTCTCGATATTCCGCTTGAAGAGATTGATGTCAATGTTCATCCGGCAAAAACCGAGGTTCGCTTTCGACGCGGCGAGGCTGTCAAAGACGTTATCGCCGAAGCGATCAGAAACTCACTTGCAAAATCCGGCATTGTCGCCGAGCAGCAATTTACAGAAGAAAAACAAAACTCGGTTGATCGGCTGCCCGAAAATGCAGAGTTAGTCGAGACCGAACAGACGGCCATTCAGTTTGATATTCAACATTCTGAAGACAGAATTCTCCATCAAGTTTCTGAAACAGTTTTACCGCTATCAAATGAAATTGACGCAGGAATCACTGTCGCTTCGGAAATAGTGGCTCCACACGCCTTAGCCGAAACTGAGGAATCGGTGGCAGTATCATCAGCCGATTTTGAACAGCTTGCTCGTGCTCGTGCTGTTGGTGAAACTCAAACAACAGTTCCTTTGGTCTCAGGTTATGCAGAATTGCCGCCGGTCAATTCAGCGGCGAGATTGACGAGAACAGTCGAGGTAGAGCAAATTTCATCATCAAAGATTCAACCGCTCGGCCAACTGCACGAAAGTTTTATTATCGCGGTTGATGACGAAGGGTTGCTTCTGATTGACCAGCACGTTGCGCATGAGCGAATTTTGTTCGATAAATTTCGCAAAAGTGAAACAGATCGAACTATCGAATCGCAAAATCTACTGCTGCCGGAAACCATAGACCTTTCGCCCGCTCAGTCCGAAGCGTTTCAGCTTATCGAGGGCGATCTCGAATCACTCGGGTTTGGATTAATGCGTCTTTCCGGGCGAACAGTCGCTATCAAGAGCATTCCGACCGACTTGCCCGCGTCGGAAGCGCGA
Source organism: Chloracidobacterium sp. (assembly GCA_043773225.1). Classification (GTDB taxonomy): domain Bacteria; phylum Acidobacteriota; class Blastocatellia; order Pyrinomonadales; family Pyrinomonadaceae; genus OLB17. Next base: position 7,580 of record JAYVFJ010000078.1, on the reverse strand, counting down.
AATCTGTTTGCCGAGATTCTCGACACGGTCGAAGCAGAAAAGCGTGGCGGTGCGAAAACCACCTTGCGAGATGACATTGCCGCCAGCCTCGCGTGCAAGGCTGCCATAAAGATCAACATGAAGCTCACTCCCGATAAAATGCGTTGGCTGATCGACAGGCTTTTGATAACGACTTCGCCGACAACTTGCCCGCACGGCCGCCCCGTGATTTTACGGCTTTCGATGAAGGACATCGAGCGCGGCTTTCACCGCACATAGAAAATGAAAGACCACATTCAAGAAAAGCCGAAAGCATTTTGGAGACGCGTTTATATCGCGGTTGTTATCAACACCTTTATTGTCGTCACGGCTCTGTGGGTATTTTCGCGGTATTTCAAATAGGATCTGGTAAATGAAATCTCTCGATTGGGCAATCGTATTTGCATATCTCGCTTACGTCATTTGGGACGGCATCCGAATGACGAAACACAGCGGCAGTAAGGAAGGTTATTTTCTTGCTGATCGCGGGTTGCCTTGGTGGGCTGTTGGACTTTCGGTGATGGCGACACAGCTTTCGGCGATCACGCTTGTCGGCACAACCGGCCAGGCATACAGCGACGGCATGAGGTTTATCCAGTTCTACTATGGTCTGCCGTTTGCGATGATAATACTGTGCGTAACGGTCGTTCCATTTTTCCACCGTGCAAATGTTTTCACCGCCTACGAATATCTCGAAAAGCGTTTTGATGTAAAAGTTCGCACGCTCACGAGTTTCTTTTTTCTTATTTCGCGCGGCCTGGGCGTCGGGACGATCATCTCGGCGCCGTCGATCGTTCTTTCGATCGTGTTCGGCTGGAACCTGATCGCGACCATCTTTGCGATCGGGCTTTCTACAACAATTTACACAGTATTTGGCGGCGTGCAGGCCGTAACCTGGACCGATGTCAAACAGATGGTCGTAATCTTTTTCGGTCTTGGCGTTTGTTTCACAGTCATTTTGTGGAGCTTCCCGGCTGGTGTTACGCTCGGCGACGGGCTGCATCTTGCGGGCAGTCTCGGCAAGCTGAACATGGTTGACACAACGTTTGACCTCAAGGAAAAATACACGATCTGGTCGGGTTTGATCGGTGGCCTTTTTTTGATGCTGGGTTATTTTGGCTGCGACCAGAGTCAGGTGCAGCGTTTTCTGACTGCCAAGTCTGTTGACGAGGGAAGAACGTCTTTGCTGATGAGCGCATTTCTCAAGATCCCGATGCAGTTCGGTATTTTGCTGATCGGAATCATGGTGTTCATTTTTTACCAGTTTTCCGCACCGCCGATTTTGTTTAATACGATTGAGCTTAACAAGGCGGCTCAGACAGAGGAATTCAGGCTGATCCATAGCAAATACGGGGACGCTTACGATGAACGCCGAGAGGCCGCTATGAATTTTTCTGCTGAAAACAGAAAGGCTTACATAGACGCGGACAAAAAATTTTCCGACACCCGCAAAGAGGCAGTTGCATTCGTCCGGTCAAACGGCAACCCGTCATTCAACGACGTTAATTACATCTTCCCGACGTTTATTCTCAACAACATGCCGATGGGCGTGATCGGTTTGTTGATCGCGGCGATCTTTGCGGCGGCGATGTCGTCAATAGCGGCCGAGTTGAATGCACTTGCGACGGCGACTACGATAGATTTTTACCGGCGGCTTTACCAGCCCGAGGCGACTGACGGGCACTATGTTATGGTTGGCCGCATCTCGACGTTTATCTGGGGAATATTTGCGTGTATTGTGGCGATCTTTGCGACGAATCTAGGTTCGCTGATCGAGGTGGTGAACAAATTTGGCTCATTTTTTTACGGCTCGCTTTTAGGTGTTTTTGTGCTTGCGTTTGTCGTCAAACGCGCCCGTTCCCGAGGCGCATTTTTTGGCCTTTTGTTTGGTATCGCATCGGTTTGGATAGCAAGCGTCTTTACCGACATCGAGTTTCTCTGGTTTAATGTGATCGGATGCCTCGTTACGGTATTATTCGGTTATGTAATAAGTTTGACGGTGAAAGGAGATGATTTAACCACGAATGAACACAGATAAACACAGATCGGAATTTAGTTTTTATTGTCTCCGGCGTATTTGGTCGATGCCGGGCGTGCGTTCATGGTTACAGAAATTATCTGTGTCCATCTGTGTTTATCTGTGGTTAATTTCTCTTGGTTCGTTTGCTGTCCCGGCTCAGGTTCGGCCGATCTATGACCGAGGCGCGACTGGGCTTGGGCAGATGTTGAAACGTCTCAACACGACCGCGAGCGCGTTGATGATCGGCGCGCATCCTGATGATGAAGATACCGCGCTGCTCACATATCTTGCACGCGGCGAGAGTGCTCGAACAGCATATTTATCGCTGACACGCGGCGATGGCGGGCAGAATATAATCGGCCCGGAACTCGGCGAGGCGCTCGGTGTGATACGCACGGAAGAACTGCTGCAAGCGAGGCGGCTCGATGGGGCGGAGCAGTATTTTACGCGTGCTTACGATTACGGCTTTTCAAAGACTCTCGACGAGGCTAAAGCTAAGTGGGATGAGAAGGTCATTCTCTGCGATGTTGTTCGCGTCATACGCAACTTCCGGCCTGTAGTGGTTATCTCGCAGTTTACAGGAACTCCTACCGACGGTCACGGCCAGCATCAGTTCGCCGGCTACATCTCGCCGTTCGCCATAAAAGCTGCTGCCGACCCGTCGCAGTGCACTGATGGCGGACCGGCTTGGACGGTGAAAAAGTTTTACGTTCGCCACGGTTTTCGAGCAACCGGCGAAGCGCAACTGAAAATAAACACCGGCAAATACGACCCGCTCCTAGGCCGCTCATACTTCGAGATCGCAATGGAAGCCCGCAGCCAACATAAGTCGCAGGAACAAGGCGTCCTGGAACTTAAGGGCGATCAGTTTTCTGGACTCAATATTGTCGTTCCGGCGACGAATGCAAAAGAGAAAGGTATATTTGATGGCATCGACACCTCGTTAACTGGCTATTTGGCGAGTTCGGGGGTTGAAGAGTTGTCAGCGATTTCAGGAATTGACGTTAGAGAAGATGCGCAGGATTTGCTCCAGATGCAAACACTCATTTCCGAGGCGAATGCGAAGTTTCGCCATGATCGTCCAGATTTGATATTTCCTATCTTGGTCGATCTAGTAAAGCTACTCCCGCCGGTTCTAAGAGCTGAAGTTCGAGGGCTTCCAATGAATCCAGGCGGAGGGATCGCGCAGAGGTACGAGCGCTTAGGAAGTGAACTCGCTAGAAAACGAGACCAAGTTCGAACGGCCATCAAACTCGCGGCAGGAATTCAAATCGACGCTCTCTCTAATGTCGAGACCGCGGAGACCGGAAAGGACTTTTCTATAACGTGCAATATCTTTTATCCTAGCGATGCCAAGGTAAAAGTAAAAGAGGTGACACTGAATGTTCCGTCTGCTTGGCTTAGTGAGCGAACAACCGGCCCTAATGAACCTTCACCAAATCCCCGACGTGAAGTGCCAAAGGAAACTACAAATTTCGCAGTCCGCGTTGCGAAAGACGCCAAGCCTACTCACCCTTACTGGTTAGAGTCCATACGGGACGAAGACCTCTACAAGTGGCCCACCGTATCCTATCTAACTCTCCCGTTTCAGCCTCCGGTTCTCTATGCGATGGTGACGCTGGAAGTTCTCGGGACCGAAGTTTCATTCAACGTTCCGGTGGAGTTTCGTTTTGCCGACGACATTAGAGGCGAGATCAGGCGGAATGTTGATGTTGTGCCGAAGGTTACTGTCGAGATGGATCAGTCGTTGATGATCGTTCCGTATTCGGAGAAGGCTCAAACGCGGCAGGTTGTGATGACTGTAACTAATCATTCGCAGAAGGCTGTTGCGGGCACGGCGTCGTTGAATTTCAGTATGCCGGTTGAATGGAAATATGCGGCAACTTCGAGAACCTTCGAGTTGAAACGAACGGGCGAAAAGACGGCGATCACATTTGACGTGACAATTCCGGCACGGATGAAGGCGGGAAGTTATCAGATCGCCGGACAGGCGATGGTCGGCGAGGCGTTAGCGAATATGACGATGAAGACGATCGCGTATCCTCACATTCAGACGCACCGTTATTATCGGCCCGCGACGGTCGATGTAAAGGTTATCGATCTCAAGACCGCACGGTCGAAAATTGGCTACATTGTTGGCAGCGGCGACCGCGTGCCGGAAGCGATCAGGCAGATGGGATTTGATGTTGAGATCGTATCAGAACACGAGTTGGCTGGCGGTGATCTGTCGCGGTTCGATGTGATCGTTGTGGGTATTCGCGCCTATCAGGTGCGTCCTGAACTTGTCGCAAACAATCAGCGGCTTCTCGACTATGCGCGAAACGGCGGGACGGTGATCGTGCAGTATCAATTGCCGGGTTTTGCTCAGCAGAATTTGATGCCCTATCCTGCGCAGATGGGGCCGCGTGTGGCGGATGAGAATGCAAAGGTCACGATCCTACAGCCCGAACATCCGATGTTCAATTTTCCAAACAAGATCACGGACGCCGATTTTGCAGGCTGGGTTCAGGAGCGGAATTTGTATAATTTCAGCACGATGGACGCGGCTTACACGCCGCTGCTCGAGTCGCACGATGCGGGAGAAGCGGAAAACAAAGGCGGCCTTGTAATCACAAAAGTCGGGAAGGGAAATTGGGTTTATTGCAGTTATTCGATGTTCAGGCAGTTGCCGGCGGGCGTTCCCGGGGCCTATCGGCTGTTTGCGAATCTGCTGAGCCTACCGAAAGCCGAAAAAAAGTAAATCGGCCCGCGAAATACACGAAACACACTAAAACAGGAAGTCCTTAATTATTTCGTGTCTTTCGCGTGTTTCGCGGGCAAAAATATTATTCGATTACGACGAGAATATCACCGGCACTGACGGTGTCGCCTTCGACAACTCGTATTTCTTTAATCGCGCCGTCTTTTGGCGACTTCATTTCGTTTTGCATCTTCATCGCTTCGACGACGATGACGCCGTCGCCTTTTTGGACATCGGCACCTTTGGCGACAAGGATCCGAACAACCTTGCCGGGCATCGCCGTTCTGATCTCGGCTTTTCCGCCGACAGCGTCGGCTTCTGTTGCTGTGCCGCGAAGACGTTTTGGATCGGTGAGTGTGATCTCTAATTCCGCCGTGCCGACCCGTATCGCGTATGGATCGTTGGCACTCTTCTGAGGCGATACGAAAACCTCAAAGATCCTGCCGTCGTGCTTTAGCAAGTAAACGTTCGGTTCAGGTTCTGAAGCTTCAAGCTCGTAACTGCGGTCATCGACACGCGCAGACAACCTCTCGCCGTCGCGAGTGACTTCGATCTCATGTTTTGCGCCCTCGACGGCGGCATGGAGCTTCATAATTGGTCAGTAACTATTATGCGCTGGTCGAGTCAGTCTTAACCTTATTAGGCTGCGGCGTTACGCGAAGGTACGGCTTGACGGCCTTCCAGCCGGCCGGGAATTTTGCCTTGGCGTCTTCGTCCGAAACGGCCGGGACTATAATACAGTCTTCGCCGTCCTTCCAGTTTACGGGCGTTGCGACGCTGTGTTTTGCCGTAAGCTGCATCGAATCGATGACTCGCAATACTTCGTCAAAGTTGCGCCCCGTGCTCATCGGATAAACGATTACCAGCTTGATCTTTTTATCCGGGCCGACGACAAAGACATTGCGAACGGTCATATTATCCACCGCTGTCCGGCCTTCGCAGGTTTCGCCGGCCTCGGCAGGCAGCATGTCATAGAGTTTTGAGACCGCAAGTTCAGTGTCGCCGATCATTGGATAGTTCGGCGCGTGGCCTGTGGTTTCTGCGATGTCCTCAGACCAACGCTTGTGATCCTCGACCGAGTCAACGCTTAGCTCGATGATCTTTACGTTGCGCTTATCGAACTCCGGTTTCAGGCTCGCCATATAGCCTAGCTCGGTAGTGCAAACCGGAGTAAAATCCTTTGGATGCGAGAAAAGAACGCCCCAGCTGTCGCCAAGCCATTCATGAAAATTGATCGTTCCTTCGGTGGTTTCCGCCGTAAAATCCGGCGCCGTGTCACCAAGTCGTAAAGCCATAGTATTTTCCTCCTAAAAGTGATTTTTAGCGATTATATCAAAGTTTAGCAGTTGGCAACTAGCAGCTAGAAATAAATATATTCAAAAATTTAATTCTAGCTGCCAGCTACTAGCCGGAATTTTCATCGTCCCCCGAAATCTCAGGTGCTGCTTTTCTTAGTCTTAATAGGTGAATTTTTTTCTCATCGGCTTTTAATATCTCGATGTCAAGGCCGCGAAGAGATAGTTTTTCAGCCTCTTTTGGGACATAACCGGCTTCGGTTGTGACGAGGCCGGCGATGGTTGTGTAATCTTCGTCCTCAAGTTCTATATCGAAAAGCCGTTCTATATTATCAATCTCCGTCGAGCCGATGACGTCAAAATAGCCGTCATCGCCTGCGATGATCTCGATTATTTCTTCGGGGCCGGTGTCTTCGTCCTCGATCTCGCCGACAATCTCTTCGAGTATGTCTTCGACGGTGATGAGGCCGGCGACGCCGCCGTATTCGTCAATGACGATCGCCATTTGAAAATGATTTTGCTGAAAGCGTTTGAGCAGCTCAGAGGCAGTGATGGTTTCGGGAACAAAGAAAGCGTCGCGTAATATCTCACTCAAAGACTGATCTTCTTTTCCATCCGCCCAAGCCTGAAGAAGATCGCGGACGTAAATGATGCCCTCGATATGATCGATAGAATCACGGTAAACCGGCAGCCGCGAGTATTTTTCTTCAATCATCAAAGCGCGTGCGTCCTTTACCGTCAAATTTACGTCAACCGCGCATATCTCGGTTCGTGGAGTCATGATCTCTGCCACGCGGGTGTCGGCAAATTCGACCATCGTTTCGATCATCTCGCGTTCTTCAACTTCGATAATGCCTTCGGCTTCGCCGACCTCCATCAACGCCTGAAAGTCGTCGTCATTATCGTCCGCACGTTCATCAGTCACATCGGGAGCGACGGTTGCTTCCAGCTTCTGCCGCTTTTTCTCACGGCTGCGCTCCAGCAGCGGCTCGGTGAAGTAAGATGTAATCGCATATATGGGGCGGATGGCCGGGAGCAAAAAGAGAAGTTTTCGTTCCGTCTCATTCTGCACCAGAAGACGCGGCACTATTTGCCGTAGAAGGACTGTCGCTGACAGTCCGATGATCAATGCAAAGACCAGCAGACGCGACTTATCTTCGGTAAAGGCGCCGACAATAACCGTGAGCAAAACCGTGAAACAAATTAGAAGAACTTGTATTGCCGAAGATATTGCAAATCGAAATCGCGGCCGATTTTCGACGATCTCGCGCAGAAATTGGGCCGAACTTTTTTTTTCGGCAATCTCTTCATCGCCCGAGATGCGCCGGAGCGTGACGTCCGAAAGGTGCGAGAACGCCATATCGACCGTTGCGAGAAAAACCAAAGCAATTAAGATGATAACCGCAATGATTATTTCGGTTTGCATACCTCGTTAATTGTAGTTTGTCGTGGTCAAAATGCAAAAGCTGGGGCCAATTGTCGGCCGGTGTCGGAGTTGGGTAAATGG
>JAYVFJ010000077.1:0-5247 GCA_043773225.1 Chloracidobacterium sp. | reverse complement strand
TCTATCGAAACGTCCTTTAACCACGACTTGTTGTATTGCGGCAAACTCGATATTGCGCTTCGCGATAAATGAAACATCACGAATTACAGAAGGAAACTTGGCAAGCGGACGATAGACGCTCGTGTCTGCGGGCATTGCTAAGACATTTTCGAGATTAACCTCGGCAACGAATACAGGCTGTTTGAATTTATAACTTGCCGCGATCTCATCATTCAAACGTCCCAAGTAGCCGACATCTGCGTTGCCGATTTGAATCGATGCTGACTGTCCCGGACGCAGATGTTTTACTTCCGCAGATGTAAAAGCGGCGCTGTTACCTAATGCAGTTAACGCGGTTTCAACCGCGCCTTTTGCATCGTAAAAATCCAATTCTCTCGTGGTAATTTCGCGGTCTTCGTGCGTTTCGCCGCCGGTCATAATTAGAGCGAAACTCTCTTGTTCATTTGGCAACGGGTCTTCACCTGATGCTGCGGCAAAAACTTTTCCAACCTCAAAAAGCTTTACGTCCTTCCTTTGATGATTGAAGTTCAATCGAACTGCCTCGAGTAGGCCGGGAAGAATACTCGGCCTCATCCGAACCGCGCCTTCGATCACGGAATCCTGCAGCGTCACATACTTGTCATCCGAACTTTCAGCTAAAAGGCCGGGCACGATCTCAAACATTTCATCAAACCGCGTGTCTATGAAACTGTATGAAAGTGCCTCGTCAAATCCTTGACTGACAAGCGTTTGACGCAGATTCTTCTTGCGATTTTCCGTCGGCTGATATTCGCCGGCGCCAAATGCAGGCGGCAATTCAGTCGCAATATTTTCATACCCGGCGTGGCGTGCTACCTCCTCAACCAAGTCTTCCTCGATAGCAAGATCGTGCCGCCAAGTTGGTGAAATAAATATTTGAGATTTCAAATTTGAAATTTGAGATCCTGCCTTCGATTCGATTCCCAAAGAAGTTAAAATACGCAAACACTCGTCTTGATTGACATTGAGTCCCGTTAGTCTATTTACTGCCCCTGAAATATCTTTTGATTCAATCTCGTTGGGAGTGAGTTTTGTCGGATAAAGATCAACAAAACCGCCAGTCTCGCCGCCGGCCAGTTCGCAGATCAACTCAGTTGCTCGATTTGACGCTCTAATGAGATTCTCTATATCAACTCCGCGCTCGAAACGGTAGCTTGCCTCGGTCGCTAGATTTAGCTTTCTGGATGTAGCCCTTATATTTTCGCGCTTAAAGTATGCGACCTCAAGTAATACATTAACGGTGCTTTCCGTGATGCTCGAGTCTAGGCCTCCGACAACTCCGCCGATTGCGACCGGTTTTTCTGCATCACAAATGGCGAGCACGTTTTCGTCTAACTCGCATTCGATCTCTTTGAGCGTCATTATCCTTTCACCGGTCCGCGCACGCCGGACGACAATACGATTGCCGGCCAATTTGTCGAGATCAAAGGCGTGCATCGGCTGGCCGAGCTCGTGCATTACGTAGTTGGTTATGTCGGCGACGTTATTTATCGCCCGTTCGCCTATTGCTTCCAATCTATCAATGAGCCATTGTGGCGACTGTCCGATCTTGACGTTTTTGATGATGCGGGCGGTAAAGCGATGGCACAGATCGGCATCCTGAATACTAACTAACGATTGGTTTTCGGTCTTTGGACTTCGGTCTTCGGTATTAGAATTTTTAATTTTTAATTTTGAATTTTGAATTGCCGCAATTTCGCGGCAGACGCCAAGATGCGACAAACAATCGGGTCGGTTAGATGTCAAATCGATATCCAGCACAAAATCATCGCCGTGAGAATGGACACCTTCCACGGCCAATCCGACGCGCGTCAAGACTTTCGCCAATTCATCGGGCGACAGATCAAAGTCGATCAAATCTTTAAGCCAGTTATAGCTGATGTTCATTTGAACTGCTCCAAAAACCGCACGTCGTTGTCGAACATCAAGCGTATATCGTCGAGCGAATACATCAACGAGCACATGCGTTCGAGGCCGAAGCCGAAGGCGAAGCCCGAATAAACTGTCGGGTCAACGCCGCAAGCTTTCAATACATTTGGATGCACCATTCCCGATCCGCCGAGTTCGATCCAACCTGAGCCCTTGCACGGGCGGCATCGCTCGTTTTCAAATTTACCTGTGCCGTGACATTTGAAACATGAGAAATCAAACTCGGCGGACGGTTCGGTAAAAGGGAAATACGACGGGCGAAAACGGGTCACGGTGTCAGGGCCATACATACGCTTGAGCCACTCGGTAACGGTTCCTTTGAGGTGCGCCATTGTAATACCTTTATCTATGCAGAGGCCTTCGAGCTGGTGAAACATCGGCGTATGCGTCATATCGGGTGTATCGCGGCGATAGACTTTGCCCGGAGCGAGAATGCGAATCGGGACACCACGGCGTTCCATTGCGCGTATCTGAACGGTCGAAGTCTGAGAACGAAGAGCAAACCCTTCGGTAGTGTAAAACGTGTCCTGAGATTCGCGCGCGGGATGGCCTTCGGGGATATTCAACGCTTCAAAATTGTAATGATCGGTCTCGATCTCGCGGTCGTCTTCGATCGCATAACCCATCGAAACAAAAATGTCCTCTATCCTTTGCCGCAGGATTGTGATCAGATGCAAATGTCCGGTTCGCGGCCGACGGCCGGGAATCGTTACATCAATTGCGCCAATCCGAGTTTCAATATTTTGCAGTTGATTTTGAAGTTGAATTCGAACATTTACAATTGTATTAGCTACTTTTTTGTCGAATCCTTGGTATAGTTCCCCGAAAGCCTTTTTTTCTTCACCCTCAAGCGACTTGAAGTATTTCTTTGCTGAGGTAAACACACTCTTTTTGCCCAGGAATGTGACTTCTAAATCTCGCACCGCAGCAAGAGCAGCGACAACTTCATCTTTAGAAAGGCGGCCGACCGCATCAAAACTATCGAAACCTTCGTAGTTTCTGAACTCCCAATCGAATTTATCCCAGAGATCGTTTAATTCTTTTTTGGCAACTTCAAAACTCATTAAGAGCGACTCCAATCCATTAAATCAGCAAAGCGTCCGAACGCTTGCTCGAACGCTTGCCCTATTTCAAAAACTTACGACTCAATATTGACTGTGAAACTTACAACCCAAAGATCTAACTGCTCAAGTTTTTCTTTCCAACGCGCTTTGTAATCGCTCATCCACCGTTGATTTTCTTTCGTATCCAAGACATCAACTACGATCTTTGAAAGTTTGTCATGGTAAACGACCTCACTATCAGTCCAATGACCTTCGATTACATCATTTTGATAGCTAGCAGCGCCAAAATGAGCAACAACTTCACTGACAGCATCGGCAATCAGGTCATCCGGAATGTCATCCCCGTCATTAAACTGAAGCGGGAGCAATATCTCGAACCGTCGCCGAGTATTGTTCATATGTAGTTTTTCCTAAAACGGTAAACTGAATGCTTTGAGAAGCAAGCGCTTCCAATGCGGCCTCAGGAACAATATGTTCGCCGGACTTTAAAATGCGTCCGGAAAAACGGCGAATAAGAAAACCAATCGCCCGTTTTTCTGTTTCGCGGTCTGGAAATGTGATAGTTATCATATCAAAATGCCTCCGCCACAATTCTAACACGAACTAAGCATGCGCCTGCGTACTTTTACCGATGGCGTCCTTAGCCTGTCCGACAATCGTCGCAAAAGCCTCAGGCTGTTTTACGGCGAGGTCGGCGAGGACCTTTCGGTCGAGTTCGATCTCGGCGAGGTTGAGGCCGTGAATGAATTGCGAATATTTGATGTCATTCAGACGGCATGCCGCGTTGATGCGGACGATCCATAGTTTACGAAAATCACGCTTCTTCAGCTTTCTGCCGGTGTAGGCAAAGTTCAGAGCGCGTTCGACCGACTCTTTGGCCGAGCGATACAGTTTCGATTTTGTTCCACGATAGCCTTTGGCTAAGGCTAATATTTTTTTGCGTTTCTCAAGACGCTTATTTCCACGTTTTGCTCTAGGCATTGTTTTACTCCAACTTATTAATAGCTCATGTTATGTTGGCGGTTGGCGGTCGGCAGGAGGCAGTAAACCTGCCAACAGCCAACTGCCTACTGCCAACTCTTAATCTCTCCCGTACGGCAGCATCTTCTCGACGCGTTTTTGATCGCCTTCGGATACCAATGCGTCAATATCAAGATTGCGTTTACGCTTGCTCGTTTTCTTGGTCAAAATATGACGCGCATGGCTGTGGCCGCGTTTGAATTTGCCCGATGCTGTCGAGCGAAAACGCTTTGCCGCGCCCTTATGTGTTTTTAATTTTGGCATAACTTCTCCTTATTTTAGGTCCTTGAAATAGCTCTGTAAATTTTTAAGATGATCCTTGGTGAGGCTCACAGATTCTCCGCCGATTTGAATAGAAACGCTCTTAGAGCCAAATATCCTTTGATAAGCATCTGCCTTAATAGAAGTCTCCAATGTTTCCCAATACCTAATGAATCCATAGGCACGAAAGCCTTCATCCCTTCTCTCAACCAGATTCATTCGGCCAAAGTCAAACTTTTCCCCATCGGTAGTTATCGATAGGTCCCGATGATTGACGAACTCATAACCAAATGCGTTTCCATAGTTAAAAGCGACGACGACCTCTGCAGGTTTTGCCTTTTTCTTTCCAGGCGTCTTGTAATAGACAACCATCTTCATGATGCTCGATGAAACCCTCCGATTTTGGGTCTCGCCGGGAACCCGTACCTCTCGGAACGGAGCCTCCTGAATAACCATGAGCCCCGATAAGAAGAATGTTGATTCGTTCTTAGCCTTATCGAAAACCGGGTCTAATTTACTCGGCCTATTGTCATTGCGTCTTTCGGTCTCGATCAGATCAGGATGAACGATCTTCGGCGCACGATTATTCTGTCCCCAGACTGCAATAGAACAAGCAGCACACAAAATTACCAGAATGAATCGGTTCAAGACGCCTCGCATAAGTTCAAATTAGAATATTTCATCGTCGGCTTTTGGTTCGGCTTTAGTTTTTGCCGGAGCCTTCTTTGCGGCCGGTTTCTTTTCGGCGGTGGGCTTCTCAGCTTTTTCCGTCTTCTCGGTTTTCTTCTCTACCGGAGTTTCTACCGGTTTCTTTTCCGCAACTTTCGCTTTCTTGGGCAAGAAAATGGTAAACATCTGATAGCCTTCCATTTTCGGATATACCTCGACCTCGGCAAGGTCGGCCAGATCCCCGGTCAGTTTTTTTAGGATCTTTGCTCCCAATTCCCGGTGCGTC
>JAYVFJ010000076.1:0-9574 GCA_043773225.1 Chloracidobacterium sp. | reverse complement strand
ATTTTGTTCTCGGTGCAGAGAGCGGCAGCCGTGTATTGAACGATCATAAAACCGGAATTTATGCCGCCGTGCTCGGTTAGGAACGGCGGCAGAATGTGTGCATTCGATGCCTCGTCCGTCAAACGCATAATGCGGCGTTCCGAGATGTTTCCAAGTTCGGTCAAAGCAATCGTCAAATAATCAAATGCAAGCGCAAGAGGCTCGCCGTGAAAATTGCCGCCGCTGATGACCTCAATGTCAGAACCCCCTGCGGTAGCGGGGGGTTGAAGATTCTCATTCAAGATCGCGGAAGGCTGTGTTAAACCATCCGCTACCGCAGATGGTTCTGACAAGAAAATAAGCGGATTATCTGTAACAGCGTTTAATTCCAATTTCAAAAGCCATTCCGCATAAAGCACCGCATCGCGGCACGCTCCGTGAACCTGCGGCATGCAGCGAAGCGTGTAAGCGTCTTGCACATTTGACGGATCGAAATCACGGACAAAGTCGCTCTCCGCCAAAATACTGCGCAGATTCGCGGCACATTCGATCTGACGCGGATGCGGCCGAAGCGCGTGAATGCGTTCATCAAATGCGCTGACTGTTCCATTCAACGCTTCGAGGCTCAAACATCCGCTTACGTCAGCAAGCTCTGCCAGTTTTTGTGCCTTTGCGGTTTCAAGCAAGCCGACGGCGGTCATTACCGTTGTGCCGTTGGTCAATGCAAGGCCTTCTTTTGCTGCAAGCGTTACTGGCGAGAGACCCGCTTTTGCAAGAGCCTCAATGCCTCTTAAGTTTTCGCCGTTGTATTCAGCTTCGCCTTCGCCGATGAGAACGCAGGCAAAATGTGCGAGCGGCGCAAGGTCGCCGCTCGCCCCGAGACTTCCCTTTTCAGGAATGAGTGGATGAACGCCGCGATTAAGACATTCGAGGATCAATTCGAGCGTCTCAAGTCTGATACCCGAAAATCCTCGTGCTAACGTATTCGCACGAATAAGCATGATCGCCCGAACAGTCGGAATATCAAATGGTTTTCCGACGCCGACGGCATGACTAAGAACAACATTACGCTGGAGCGTTTCAACTTCTTCGCGGCTGATTATCTTATCTTTGAAGGCGCCAAAACCGGTTGTAATTCCATACGCGATCTCGCCGCGGTCGAGCAAAGTCTGCACCGCCGCCGCGCAGCGATTTACTTTTTCCTTTGCACTGTCAGCGAGCACAACGCGCGGCTTGCCATAAGCAACAGCAACGACTTGCTCAAACGTCAGGCTTTCGCCGTCAATAATAATCTCAGAGGTCATAGACATTTGAGAGATTAACACAAAATAGCTGATAGCTGTCAGCTAACAGCTATCAGCTAGTTGGCTTTTAATTTTTGTCCCTTGACAATTATTGTCCCGATTAAATTGCCGCCGAACTCGTATGAGATCTGACGATAATCACAAGAATCAAATATACAAAGATCGGCCTTCTTGCCGACTTCGATCGAGCCGTGAGTTGCACCTAAGCCAATCGCAAAAGCTGCGTTGATCGTCGCGGCATTCATGGCTTCCGCAGGCAAAAGTTTCTGGTAACGACACGAAATTGCCATTGCCATCGGCTGCGACGGACATGGCGCGGAACCGGGATTGTAGTCGGTTGAAATCGCAACGGCGCAACCCGCATCAATCATTTTACGCGCATTAGAAAACTGCGTTTTTCCGGCATTGAAATTTTCCGTTGGTATCACGACCCCAACCGTTTCGCTTGCGGCCAATTGTTTTATTTCTTCATCTGAGATCGCATCGAGATGGTCTATAGAAACGGCGTTAGATTTGATCGCGAGCGACGAGCCACCGAGATTTGTAAATTGATCGACATGAGCCTTGATGCCAAAACCCAGAGAGGCGGCAGTTTCCAATACACGCTGCGACTGTTCAATATTAAAAGCGTTTTTCTCGGTAAATACGTCACAGAAGAAAGGCCTTTGTTTCTCAGCAAAGTGCGATTGCTCATACCATTTCCACGCAAGCGTCAGCATTTCATTGCAGATCAAATCAACATAGGCGTCAGGATTATCCCTAAATTCCGGCGGGACTGCATGCGCCGCAAGAAACGTTGGAACGATGTCAATCACATGCGTTTTATCGAGCGTCTCAATAACCGCCAGCATCTTCAATTCAGCTTCAATATCGAGGCCATAACCTGTTTTAATTTCGCAAGTTGTTGTGCCGCAAGCAAGCATTTTATCGAGACGTTTCCTGCTTTGCTCGATCAAATTTTCGACCGACGCTTCCCGTGTTTGCCGCACTGTGGAAATTATACCGCCGCCGTTCGCCAATATCTCAAGATAATCCGCGCCCTTGATCTTCAGTTCAAATTCATTAAGCCGGTCACCCGCAAAAACTATATGAGTATGCGGATCAACAAACCCCGGGCAAACAACTTTTCCCGCGGCGTCAATAACATTGTCCGATGAATACGAATCCAATATCTCAGCCGATCTGCCAACACCAACGATCTCGCCGCCCACAACCGCAACAGCGCCATCCGCAATAATGCCGACATCAACCATCGCCGCTCCGCGCTTTGCCTTGCCGCCGGACGCACATGTGACTAATTGTCCGGCGTTGTGGATTATTAGTTCAGCTTGCTGCATCTATGGCTTTGGCTTTGTGATTTTTTTATGAATTTCATAGGTCGCCATCAGCGAAGCGGAACCGTACCAAAGCGTCATATCCGGAATCAAAATTCCCGCCTTGACCGCCGGATCAGTCTCCACGATCGGCTGAGCTTCTTCGATAGTCTTGACATTAAAAATATAGAGGCCGCGATAACCCTTGTCATTTTTAACAAATGGCCCCGCAACTGCGAGTGTCCCAGCGTCGGCAAGCCGATTGATATTTGCCATGTGTCCGGCAAAAATATCATCGCGTTCCTTGCCTTTGAAATCGCCGTCCTTCGGGCCGGTTTTTAGGATGACAAGAACATAGGTCTTCATCCCCATGTCACTGCCGCCGAGTTTTTTGGCAAGTTCGGCATCGTATTTTACGGTTTCCACAGGTTTATTCGTCTGTCCGAAGCCACCAATACAAAGTGTAAATATGGTGACGATCAAAAAAATTGCTATTTTTATAAATTTCATAAAACTTATCCTTCCCATTTCGTAAAGTTCTGAGAGTTTAACATATACGCATCGCGGACTGAATAAGATTCACGTTGCAATTTATTGATGTATGAAATTCGGTTATGATATTGCAAAAGATATTATGTCCAGAATTATACACGCCCCGACAGGCACCGAACTTACTTGCAAAAACTGGCTGATCGAGGCTGCGTATCGAATGATTCAGAATAATCTCGATCCGGACGTGGCGTTTGATCCGGACAATCTGATCGTTTACGGCGGACGCGGAAAGGCGGCGCGGGATTGGGAATCGTTCGATGCGATATTGCGATCATTAAAAGAGCTAAACGAAGACGAAACGCTTTTGGTCCAATCTGGAAAACCTGTCGGCGTATTCAAATCACACACCGATGCTCCGCGCGTTTTGATCGCCAATACAAACATCGTCCCGCATTGGGCGACTCAGGAACAATTTGATCAATACGAAAAAGACGGACTGATGATGTATGGGCAGATGACCGCCGGTTCGTGGATATACATCGGCACGCAAGGGATTTTACAAGGGACGTATGAGACATTCGGCTCGCTGGCGCGGCAACATGGTTGGGGCTCGCTTGCAGGCAAATTGGTTTTGACCGCCGGGCTTGGTGAAATGGGCGGCGCGCAGGCGCAAGCGATCACGTTTAATGGCGGGGTCGGTTTGCTTGTCGATGTTGATCCATGGCGGATCGAAAGAAGACTGCAATTAAAGCAGGTCGATGTCGCGGCAAAGGATTTAGACGATGCTTTAAGTATTGCGAGTGAAGCCGTTGATAATAAAGAGGCTAAATCTATTGCCCTACAAGGCAATGCTACCGAAATTCATTGGCAACTCCTCGAACGCGGCGTCATTCCTGATGTCGTTACCGATCAGACATCGGCCCATGATGTTCTCTATGGATATATTCCGGTCGGATTAAACATCGAACAGGCGAACGAATTGAGAACAACAAACCAGGCTGATTATGAGCAGCGTGCAATGAATTCAATGTCCAAACATGTCGAAGCGATGCTTGAGTTTCAGCGTCGCGGCTCGATTGTTTTTGATTACGGCAATAATTTAAGGCAGAGAGCAAAGGACAACGGAGTCGCAAACGCTTTTGATTATCCAGGATTCGTACCCGCTTACATCCGACCTTTGTTTTGCGTCGGTAAAGGCCCGTTTCGCTGGGTTGCGCTTTCGGGCGACAAAGAAGATATTTATAAAACCGACGAAGCGATCATGAATCTCTTCCCTGACGACGATCATCTTGCACGTTGGCTGACGATGGCGCAGGAACAGGTTGAGTTTCAGGGCTTGCCCGCACGCATTTGCTGGCTCGGCTACGGCGAGCGTGCAAAAGCCGGTTTAAAACTTAACGAAATGGTCGCATCCGGCGAACTAAAAGCTCCTATTGTCATAGGCCGCGACCACCTTGATTGCGGCAGCGTCGCCTCGCCCAACCGCGAGACCGAAGCGATGAAGGACGGCAGCGACGCCATCGCCGATTGGGTATATCTCAACGCAATGATAAATGTCGCAGGCGGCGCAACATGGGTCTCGCTCCACCACGGCGGAGGCGTCGGCATCGGCTACTCACTTCACGCCGGCCAGGTCATCGTCGCCGACGGCACGCCCAAAGCCGCAAAAAGAATTGAAAGAGTTTTGACCACCGACCCTGGAATGGGCATTATCCGTCATGCAGACGCCGGATATGAAGAGGCTATTGAATTTGCAAATAAAAATGATGTAAATATTCCGATGAAACACAAAATCAGTTAAGATTCAAAGATCGTCAGTGCTTTTTAAAAGTAAATTATTAAATAGGAGCTACAACTATCATGTCTTTAATTCGCTGTATCCTTGGTGGGGCCTTTATATTTATCGCTTGCGCATCCGTGTCCACTGCCCAATTTGCACCTGCCAGGATCGCACTGATCAACACCGATGGGTTTTATGATCAAAAAGCAGGAATCACAAAGCTGGTCAATGCCAACAAGCAGCTTGATACTGAGTTTGCCTCGCAAATTAAGTCAATGCAGGATGATGGTGCGAAGCTTCAGACGATAGCGACAGAGCTTCAAAATATGCAGAAGCTACCTCGTGCGGTGTTCAATCAAGCTTCTTTCAACGCCAAACAAGAGGAAGGCGAAAATTTGCAACGCCAGCTTGAACGTAAAAAAACCGACCTCGAGGATGCCATCAATAAACGCCGCAAGGTTTTGGTCACTCCGATAAGTACAGACATTGGCAAAGCCATTACCGAGTTTGGCAACAAACATGGTTTTGGAGCGATCTTTGACGTAAACAAACTAGGGGAATCCGGCGTCTTGCTCTTTCTGGCTGAAAGCGGCGACGTAACTAAAGACTTCATCGTCTTTTACAATGCCCGTAAAACGCCGGTCACGCCGCCTAAGTAAGATGAGTACTATTTTTGACCTGACAACAAGGCCGGATAGCGGATTGTTTTTCAGCCGCAATGACAAGAATGATCCGCGTTTGGGTGAAATCGTCCATTCAGATACCGAGCATTATGAGTCGGCCGATATTGTTCTCCTTGGCTGCCCGCAGGACGAAGGCGTCCGTCGAAATAATGGCCGTGTTGGAGCCGCTGCGGCACCAGACAAGATTCGCGAACAGTTTTATAAACT
This sequence comes from Chloracidobacterium sp., assembly GCA_043773225.1. Taxonomy (GTDB): domain Bacteria; phylum Acidobacteriota; class Blastocatellia; order Pyrinomonadales; family Pyrinomonadaceae; genus OLB17. Next base: position 3,816 of record JAYVFJ010000076.1, on the reverse strand, counting down.
CACGCCTTTTAATATTAAGAAGAAAATATTCGACCTCGGCAATGTCGTGATCGGCGGCACTTTGGAAGAAACACACGAGACGCATTTTAATGTAGTAACCCAGCTTTTGCGTGACGGTAAGCGAATCATCATTCTAGGCGGTGGAAATGATATTTCGTATCCTGACGGTGCGGCAATGGCCGAGGTGTTCGGGCCGGAATGGTGGATCGCGGTTAATATAGACGCACAACTCGACGTTCGCATCGCCGACGAGCGAAACAGCGGCACCCCGTATCGCCAGCTTTTGGACGAAAAGCATCTCCTGCCGAAATACTTTTACGAAGTTGGCTATCAGTCGCATTTTTGCTCGCCCGTCTATTATGAATACATCCGCAACCTCGGCGTCAAACGCATCAGCCTCGAACTGCTCCGCTCTGGCGACGAAGCCGATCTCGAGTTGCGAGACCAAATACGCCAGGAATTTATCAGCCAAAGCTCGTCGCTGAATACGTTTTTCGGATTTGATATAGACGCATTGCGTTCAGCCGACGCTCCGGGAACGTCAGCTCCATCACCACTCGGCCTGCGTGCCGGCGAATTTATCACGCTAGTTAAATACGCCGCTTCACTGGCGAATACAAAGATCATCGAGTTTACCGAGGTCAATCCGACGTATGACGTCGACAACCGCACAACAAAACTCGTCGCGATCGCGATGCACAGATTTTGTTCAGGTGTTGTGTAATTCTCTTTGTGATCTTAGTGACTTTGTGGTGAGAATATACCACAAAGACACAGAGGACACAAAGAATACTTGAACTTGACACTTTTGCTCTCGTTTGGCATTCTTTAGGTTCGCTTTTCTCTCGGATTTGCGACGAGTGTAGTCTCTTAGCTCAGTTGGTAGAGCATTACCTTGACAAGGTAGGGGTCAGCAGTTCGAGTCTGCTAGAGACTACCATTTTTTGATAGTGAATAGTTGATAGTGAAAAGTGAATAGTTTTTCGATTCGCTTACGCTCATCATATTTACTCAATATTTCGATAAGATGCTAACGAAGAACTTTGCTGTTTTTATAACTACTACGCCCCGCTTCTAATGGCGGGACCGTTTAGAGTTACGCGTTTACGCGTGATGATCGCGTCTAAAGACGCAACTCTGAACAAAGCAAAGTCGCTCTTATCGGATCTAATCTTGGTTAGTAGTAGGGAACGAGTAAATCGTTAATCGAAAATAGTTAATAGATAAGGGCGGACGAATAAAGCGTCATCTCTTGAATTTCCATTTACGATTCACTATTTCACGATTTACTAAAAGATGAGTGAGTTAAACGTAAAATATGGTGGGAACGAGCGGTCCATACCTGCGCCCGCGACTGTAGCGGATGCGATAAAGGCATTTGACCGCGACGCTTTGAAGAAGGCACTTGCCGCGAAGGTCAACGGCGAGGAAGTCGATCTGAGTCGCGAGTTGGCTGTGACCGACGAAGTTCTTTCGATCGAACCGGTGACTGCTGATTCGCCTGACGGGCTTGAATTGATCCGCCATTCGACGGCACATTTGCTTGCGGCGGCGATCCTTGACCTGTTTCCCGGAACAAAGCTCGGCGTCGGGCCGGCGTTGATGGAAGACCCGCGTTACGGATTTTATTACGATGTCATTGCTCCGCGAAATCTAACCGAGGAAGACCTGCCCGCCATCGAAAAACGGATGAAGGCAATGGCCAAGCAAAATCTGGTCTATCGCCGTGAGATCGTCGAGAAAGCAAAGATACTCGACATTTTTCAAGGCCGCGAAGAGCCGCTCAAGTGCGAGTTGATCAACGATAAAGTTTCTGACACTGCGAGCCTTTATTACATAGACAATTCACCATTCATAGACTTTTGCCTCGGCCCGCACGTGCCGCACACCGGAAAACTACAGGCATTCAAACTGCTTGCCTTGTCCGGCGCTTATTGGAAAGGCGACGCAGAGCGCGAGCAGATGCAGCGCATTTACGGAACCGCGTTTGCGACGCAAGCTGAACTCGATGCTTGGCTCAAGCAGCGTGAAGAGGCTGAGAAACGCGACCATCGCAAACTTGGCCGCGAACTCGACCTTTTTTCGATTCAGGAAGAATACGGCCAAGGCTTTATATTTTGGCACCCCAAAGGTGGAGCGATCCGCACGGAGATGGAGAATTATCTTCGCAGTGAATTGCAGAAACGAAACTACGGAACGGTTTTCACCCCGCATATTGCCAAGCGTCAGCTATGGCAGACGAGCGGCCACGAACAGAACTATGCCGATTCGCTCTTTGAGCCGATGGGAATGCCTGAGAAATACGGCGAGGATACGGAATTTCGGCTAAGGCCGATGAACTGCCCATTTCATATCGGTATCTACAAATCGAATCCGCGTTCGTATCGAGAACTTCCCCTTCGATACGCAGAATTGGGAACTGTTTATCGTGCCGAGTTGAGCGGGACGCTGCACGGGCTGATGCGCGTTCGCGGTTTCACACAAGACGACGCTCATATTTTTTGCACACCCGATCAGGTCGAGGGCGAAGCCGGCGATTGCGTTGACTTTGCATACGATGTATTTAAAACTTTCGGTTTTGATAATTTCAAGGTCGAGCTGTCGGTTCGCGGCGGTGCTGATAATAAAGCCTATCTAGGTTCGGACGAAGATTGGGAAAACGCCGAACATGCTTTGGTGCGGGCGTTGAATGCTCGCTCAATTCCCTACGAACGCATCGAAGGCGAGGCCGCGTTTTACGGGCCGAAGATAGACATCAAAGTCGAAGATTCGATAGGGCGTTTGTGGCAGCTTTCGACAGTGCAGTTTGATTTTAATCTGCCCGAGCGTTTTGAGCTTGAATATATCGGCGACGATAATCAAAAGCATAGGCCGATAATGGTTCACCGGGCTTTATTCGGTTCGGTTGAAAGATTTTTTGGAGTGTTGATCGAACATTACGCTGGTGCTTTTCCGCTGTGGCTTGCGCCGGTGCAGGTCACTGTGCTGCCGATAACGGATCGTATAAACGATTACGCTGAAAAAGTCGCATCTGAATTACGAAGTGCCGGTTTTCGCGTGGAATTAAATATCATATCTGATAAAATCGGTGCGAAGATTCGCAATGCGCAATTGCAGAAAATTCCGTATATGCTGGTCATTGGCGATCAGGAATTAGAAAGCAATCAGGTCGCGGTTCGTGAGAGAAAACAGGGTGACATCGGCGCGATGTCGTTGGAAGAGTTCAAAGAGATGATAACGCGGCAAAAACAGTCGCGTAGTCTCTAAGACGGGCTAATTACTTTAGGAGGCATTTATCGCTAGAAGATTTGGTGGAAACAGATTTAAGCCGCGGTTTCGTGAACCGCAGCACCGGACGAACGAGCGCATTCGCGTTCCTTCGGTTCGAGTGGTAACCGAGGACGGCGAAACATTAGGCGTAATGGATACGCGCGACGCGATCCAGGAAGCAAGAAGTCGCGGCCTTGATCTTGTCGAGATCGCCCCTAACGGCAAGCCGCCGGTCGCCAAGATCATCGATTACGGCAAGTTTCTTTACGAGCAAAAAAAGAAGGCTCACGAAGCGAAAAAGAAGCAGGTCACCGTTCAGGTCAAGGAGATCAAGTTTCGCCCCGGCACCGATGATCACGATTATCAGTACCGGATGGAACACGCCCGCCAATGGCTCGGCGAGGGCGATAAAGTGAGAGCGGCAATCGCATTCCGAGGACGCGAAATGACGCACCGGGAATTGGGAGCAAAGATCCTAAAAAAACTGACCGGGGATCTGGCCGACCTTGCCGAGGTCGAGGTATATCCGAAAATGGAAGGCTATCA
>JAYVFJ010000075.1:0-4576 GCA_043773225.1 Chloracidobacterium sp. | reverse complement strand
AAATCTTAGAAATTTTTCGCGTCTTTTCGCGTATTTCGCGGGCAAAAATCTTTCTTTCTCTGCGGTTCAAATTTATCTCTTGCTTTATTCCCGTCGGTCGAACAAAATATCAGAAAGGAGTTTTATAGATGAGCGAAGTCGAACCGTCGTCAATTACACGCATGCGCTGCCGCGAGATAATGACAAAAAACGTGCGCACAGCGACGCGCGATATGTCGCTTCGTGAGGTTGCGGCGATAATGCGTGACGGCGACATGGGTGCGGTTCCGGTCGTCGATGAAGGCAAGTTGATCGGCATCGTCACCGACCGCGACATCGTTGTCCAATGCATTGCCGATGGACGCGACGCCGATACCGCGATCAACGACGCGATGACAACCGAGCTTTTCACCGTCGGGCCCGATGATTTTGTCTTCGAAGCGATCCGTCTGATGGGCGACAAACAGGTTCGCCGCATTCCTGTCGTTGATGATAAAGGCAAACTCGCCGGCATCATCGCAATGGCCGATGTCGCTCTCGAAACCGAAGACGAACGCGAGATCGCCGAAACTCTGGAAGAGATCTCGAGCGGAACTGCTTTTTGGAGTAAGAACTGAAACGTAAGATCACCATAGAAATTGTCGGCCTCTTGTTCACGATAATCGGGGCGTCCCTTTTAGCTTTGGCACAGAGTAAACCTGTGGTTGAAGAGAAAAAGGTGATTTTCGATGTCACCGTGTTGGATAACTATGGCAGGGTGGTTTCTGGTCTGACTGCGGACAACTTCAAGCTGAATGACGAGAAAGAATCGAAGCCAATAACCTTTTTTTCTGCCGGAAGCGAGGCTGCAAGTATAGCTGTTCTGGTTGACGTTTCCGCATCGATGCCTTTGCCGAATCTCTCGGCTGTTGCTCAAGAGTTACCAGGATTTATTAACAAAGCCAATCCAAAAAATGAGTATTCTATTTTCACATTCAGCGGATCGTTTCAATCCTTGAATAGCCTTACCAATGATCGAGAGGCGATCATGTCTGGGCTACGTCAACTTACTGCGAAAAAGCCGCAGGACGGAACCAAAACTAAATTGTTCGACGCCGTTAAACTTGGCCTTGAATCGCTGGATGCTGGTAAGAATAGAAAAAAGGCTTTGATTGTTATAAGCGATGCAACGGATAATAGTTCGAAAATAAAGTTCGAACAGATCAAATGGCTTGTCAGGGAGTCAAATGTCTTGCTCTACAACTTACAGGTTGATAGTCCGAGGCTAACCTCATCAGGCTTTGCAGACGAAAGAAGGTTGTTGGAAGAGTTGACGAGAATAAGTGGCGGAGCTGTTTTCAAATATGAAACGTCAGAATCACTTTCGGAGGGTTTGGTGCGCATCGCCCTTAACTTGCAATACCAGTATGTAATCGGATTTTTGCCTTCTCCAAGCAAAGCCAAAGACAAAGACAAAGATGAATGGCGCAAGGTCAAGATCAAAGTAGAATATCCCGCTAATGAAAAGGTAAAGAGAGATATGACAGTCATAGCTCGCGAAGGTTACTATGCGACCAGATAGTAGAATTTAGTTTCAGAGGCATGGCAAAATCCACAAATCGTTATTTACAGTTCACCGGTCATCAATAATTTTGGCTACAACTTATCGTTAAAGAATCCGGTGATGAGTGCCCATGCGTCTTTGGCGGCGGTTTCGTCATAGACCTCGGGGCGCGTGTTGTTGAAAAAGGCGTGGTCGGCGTCGTATTTGACCGAGTGGACGGGTAGTTCAAATCTTTCGGCGGCGTCCTCTAACTGGGCGACCTTTTCGGGCGTGATCCAGCCATGGCGTTTGCCCGAGATAAAGATGGTTGGGATGCTGAGTTTCTGCAAAACATCGTCGCCCGGAATATCGCCATAAAAAGGCGCGGCAGCGCTCAGTCCCTCTAATTCGCAGGCCGCGAGCAGCGCGAGTGTGCCGCCCATGCAGTATCCCGTGATCCCGAAATGCGAAATGTCCTAAGCTAAAGACACGACATCAATGGTTCGTCTTCAATGCACCGCCGCCATCACTCGGGATTTGGTGAAAAGATGTTTTGTGCAGGCCGACTCGACGAGGCCGATTATTTCGCTTTCAGCAGGAGTGTTTCCTTTAGAATAAGTATTTGTGATCTCCGAAACGATCAGGACTTTTGATTTCTCAAGCAATGTTTGTTCGCGAAAGGACAATTTCTTTTCGTGGCTCAAAAACGTAAGCATTTTGAACACATCGGCAATCTGAAAAACATCGCCCGAACGCAGCTTCTCGGTAAATTCGCGGGAACGTGTTTTCCAATCGCAGCATAGCGGCTCAAAATCTTCGGCGAGTTTGTCGATGAGTTTCCGGCATTGCGACGAGCTTATAAGCGGGCGAAGACCGACACTGTCGGCATTTTCTTCGGGAATGAAGATGGTCGAATTATCATTCAGCACACGCAGCGTGTAACCGTTCATAACGCGCGTTCCTACTGTTTGCTGTCTGAACTCTTCAACAAGGCAGACGCCCTGATTGGGATAAGCTACCTTTTTTCCAACTGTTAGCTGCATGACCGCTTCTCTCCCAAAAAATGTTGAGATAGGACGCGATGCGTTCCGAACCATAAAACCACGAGCTCGCCGCGCGCTGGGACTGTCAAGAATAGTTCAATTATAGCACAGTTGAGGACTAATGCAGAAGCCCCGCACTTTAAGAAGGTAATTCGACCCGAAATGTCGTGCCCGAACCGAGGACGGAATTGACAAAAATCTCACCGCCGTGAAGCCTGGCGAGATGCTTGACGATCGCAAGCCCGAGGCCCGTGCCGCCGATCTCACGCGAACGTGCACGGTCAGCCCGGTAAAACCGCTCAAAAATTCGCTGCGAATGCTCGGGCAAAATACCTTCGCCTGTGTCCGAGACCGAGATAAAGTCGCGTCCTTCACCGGCCGTCCAGCCAACCGTCACTGTGCCGGCCTGCCGGTTAAACTTGATCGCGTTATCGACAAGATTTGTCAGCATCTGTTCGAGCCGCACCAGATCGGCAGAAACTACGGCTGTTTCGGGCACTTCATTTTTCAATTCAATCTCACGATCCTTTGCCTTTGAGGATAATGCATTGATCACATCCTGAACTGCTGCATGGAGTTTGACCTCGCGGATCTCGACAGTGACATTTCCCGATTCGATCAGCGAAAGCTCAAGAATATCGGCGATAAGGCTGTGCATCCGTTCCGCATTGCGGCGTATTACGTCCAAAAATCTGAGGTTGTTTTCCTTGTCGTTGATGCCGCCGTTTTGAAGCGTTTCGACAAAAGCAAGAATAGACGTCAGTGGGGTTCGCAGCTCGTGCGAGATGTTTGAGAGAAACTCTTGCCGAACGGTTTCGAGCCGGTCGATCTGCGTCGTTTCGTAAAAAAACCCAATGCCGAAATTTTTGCCGTCAAGCTCGATAGGCGCAACATGAACGTCGAATTTTCTGTTGCCTTCCCGATTGAGCTCAAGCCGCACATCCGCTGAAACCTGCCGTTCAAGGGCTTGTTTAAACGCCTCATGCAGGTCAAGATCGCGTATGGCCTCGCTCAGCCGACGCTCTTCGAGATCAAGATCGTCACGCCCAAACGCCACAGCAGCAGGCACATTACAATGTGCAACGCGCATATTCGCGTCAACCACAATGACGCATTCGCGGGCAGTGTCGAGAATTTTTTGAAGGACCTGATTCGATGTCGGCGTCTCGGCCAATTCGCGGCTTGCGGCATTCATAAGCTAAAGAATTTAACGCAAAGACGCCAAGACGCAAAGCCGCAAAGATATAAGAGATATAATCATAAAAAGCGAAGCCTGATTTCTTAACTTTGCGTCTTTGCCACTTTGCGTCTTTGCGTTGAAAAAATCTCTTTATTTACATCCGATAAAACGATAACCCACGCCGACGACGGTTTCAATGCAGCTGCCGCATTCGTCGAGCTTTTGCCGAAGACGGCGGATATGCACATCGAGGGTTCGCGTGTCGCCAAAATAGCTGTAGCCCCAAACATTATCGAGAAGCTGCTGCCGCGAAGCGACGCGGCCGGTGTTTTGAATTAGGTGTTCGAGCAGGGCAAATTCCTTCCTGGTCAGCTTTACCGCCCGATCTGTGCAAGTCACTCGCATATCGGCAAAATCGACAGCCAGCAAAGTATCTTCGTATTTCGGCGACATTTCGGTTTCAGACCGACGCAAAACAGCTCGCACACGTGCAATAACCTCTTTTATCGAGAATGGCTTGACTATGTAATCATCCGCTCCCGTTTCGAGGCCCAGAATTTTTTCGCCCTCGGCTGCTTTGGCAGTCAGCATTATAATAGGCGTTTTCTCTGTTAAAGTTTCACGCCGCAATCGCCGGCAAAGCTCCATCCCGCTCATTCCGGGCAGCATCAGATCAAGCAGGATCAGCGAAGGCCTATTCTTTTCGTCGAGCGCAAGCCGCAGCCCTTTTTCACCTGACTCGGCAATTATCGTGCGAAATCCTTCGCGCTTCAGGTTGTATTGCAAACCCTCGGCGATGTCCGCATCATCCTCGATGATCAGAATTGTTTGCATCATATCTTGCTAAGATTG
>JAYVFJ010000074.1:0-2624 GCA_043773225.1 Chloracidobacterium sp. | reverse complement strand
ACGCTGCTTTCCTCTACCGGTCTCGACGACACGCTCAACCAGGTTGCGTCGCTCGTTTTCGAAGCGGTCCCCGCCGAAAGGGTTGTAATCATGCTTCGCGACGAAAAATCCGAAGGCGGAATGCAGATAAAAGTTGCCCGCGTTCGAGGAGAGGATGAAACACCGGACGAGGTTCGCATCAGCCGCAACATATTGACCGAAGTTGTCGAAAACGGCAAGGCGGTTCTCACTTCGGATGCCCAACAGGACCCGCGTTTTGCGAGTCAAACGATTATGTTGCAGGGAATTCGCTCAGTTCTTGCCGTTCCGTTAAGTGTTGACGAGAGAAATGTCTTTGGTCTCATCTACGCCGATTCACCTACTTATGAATCGACTTTTGCAGAAGAACATCTCGACATTCTAACGACGCTTGCGTCCGTTGCGTCAATCCGCGTAGAAAATGCAAGTTTGATTGACGAGCGAATTAATCGAGAACGTATGGAACGCGAACTCGAACTTGCGACCGAGATCCAGCAGCGATTTCAGCCGTCAGGACCGCCAACTGTCGAGGGATATGAGTTTCAGGGAATATCGTTCTCATGTTATGAGATCGGCGGCGATTATTATGATTTTATCCCGAGACACGACGGGAAAATGCTCGTCGCGCTCGGTGACGTTTCGGGAAAAGGAACCTCTGCGTCCTTATTAATGTCGAGCCTCCATGCCGCCATTCATGCACAGGTCGCCGCTAAAACCTCTCTGGAGGAAATGGTCGTTTCGATCAACGTCTATCTTACGGAGAATACGCCGGCAAACCGCTTTATTACCCTGTTTGTAGCTGAACTTGACCCAACGACCGGCTCACTAAAATTTATCAACGCCGGCCACAATCCGCCGCTTATCGGCCGGGCAAACGGGGCCATTGTTCAGCTAGAATCTGGTGGCGTTCCACTCGGCATTATGCCTTTCGCTGAATATGAAGTCGGCAGTGTCCAGCTTAATTCTGGCGATGTTTTAGTCGTCTATTCGGATGGCGTTTCGGAGGCAAATAACCTTGCTGAAGACGAATTCGGAATGGAACGTTTAGAGAAAGTGATAATTTCGAACGTCAAGGCCTCCGCGTCAGGCATTCGCGACAGGGTCGAAAGCGCTCTGTCCGAATTTACCGGAACGGCAGCACCAAACGATGACATAACGCTCGTTATCGTCAAACGACTGTAATTTAACCCCTCAAAAATATAGTGTTAAAACTTGTTGACCTGGTGATAGAGTTTGCTCTAAAATATGAAGAGCGAATCCATTCGCCTTCCCGCAGATGTCTCCAAAACCAAGAAAAATCAGTTTAATATTTTTTGTCGTCGTGACGCTCTTGTTCGTCGGCTTGCTTCCGCTTGTTCTGACGGGCTGGTTCCTCTCAGAGCGAAGCGGTCGTGAACTTCGGGCTTCAGAAAATCGGTATCAAATTCAGCTTGTTCAGGAAAAGACGCGACAGATAGAGCTTTTTGGAAAGCGGTTTACATCTATTGTCACCGGCCTTTCAATGGCTCTTGAGCTCGGGAATGACTCAGCCATCATTTCTTCGTCTCAAACCGAGAGTAAACTCGCATCGATTTTAAAAGAAAACCCGGATCTGCTTGCTCTCTCGGTAAATCCGACGAAGGAAGAGCCTTTCTCCGTATTCCGCTCGGAAACGTTGAACCGGGCCGAGGTCGCAACGATTTCGACTCAGGCAATTGAGCGACCGAGAGCAGGAAAGTTTTCCATTGGCCAGCCCAAACTGACGGAGGGAACTGGTCAAATGGTCATGACTTTCACGAGTGATGTCAGGCTAAACGACGTCACCGCGGCGACGATCGTGGCGGTCGCATCGCTATCGGACATTTCGCAGAATGTGGTAGGTTTATCGGCTACAAAGGAAGATGACCTTTGGAAAGCCGGTTTACCGATAACCTTTGTTGTAGATGAGACCGGAGCCGCTATATTTCACCCTGACGCATCTGTTTCTTCGGCGAAAGTGCCGATGAACGAGCTGAAAATTGTGCAAGAATGGATAGAATCAGGAGCTAAGGTTCAGTCCGCTCTGGTGCCTTTTACAGCTCTGTATAAAGGTAACAGTCACGAAATGATCGGTGCGTATTCGACGGCGGCGATAGGCGAAGGATATAAATTTGGCGTCATCACAATGCAGGACGAAAGGACCGCCCTCGCGTCCGTTGGCGAAATGCGAAACCAGACTTGGCTGATCAGTATGGCATTCGCCGCGCTAGCTTTGCTCGTCGGCTTGCTGGGGTCGCGGCTGATGACAGCTCCGCTTCTGAGGCTTGTAGACGCCGCAAAATTAATCGCTGCGGGCGATTTTTCTTCAAGGGTTGAGACAAACAACATTACCGAAATCGGGACGCTTGGCGAGACTTTCAACCTGATGACCGACAAGGTCGAGGAGCAGATAATCAACCTCGCAAAAGCAGCCGCCGAGAACCGGGAACTCTTCGTCGGAACGGTCAAAGCTCTTGCCGCCGCCATTGACGGAAAGGATAAATACACTCGCGGCCATTCGGAACGCGTCGCCCGCATTTCCGTGGTCATAGGAAAACGGATGGGAATGACCGCCGATGAACTTGAAACTTTACGCATTAGTGCTTTGC
>JAYVFJ010000073.1:0-10416 GCA_043773225.1 Chloracidobacterium sp. | reverse complement strand
TCAAAGCAGAAGACGCAAACTCAAACAGCAAAAAACCGCTTGAGACCGAACCTGCCGAGATCGCTAAATTTGAATATCCCGATCAGCTTCAAAACTCGGAAACACTGATGGTTCATCCGGTGACGGGAGATGTTTATGTTCTGACCAAACGGGTTAACGGCCCGTCAGCCGTTTATCGTTTTCGGCCGATGTTTGGAAGCAGCGATGTAACGAAAATGGAAAAGATAGCGGATCTCTCAGTTCCCGCCGTTCCGAATGGCGTGCTAACAGGCGGCGATATTTCGCCGGACGGCAGTCGTCTGGTTATTTGCGATTATGGACAGGGGTATGAGCTGGCGTTGCCCAAAACAGATACAAACTTTGAAGATATTTGGGAACAAACTCCCGAAATCATTGATCTCGGAAAACGAAAACAAGGCGAATCGATATGTTACAACTCGGATGGAAACGCCATCTTCGCCGGCAGCGAAGGCCGCAATTCGCCGATCATTGAAGTGAAACGCGAAAGGCCACTAATGCACGAATAAATTAGAAATCTTATTCGTGCATTAGTGGCTAAAATTAGTGTCTTTTTCTATTGCGTGATCGTAAACTTGCCTTTATTCTCGATCACCTGCCCGCCGACGCGATCTTTGACCAACACTTTTATTTCGTAATCGCCTGTCGGCAGCAATGTCGTCGGCAGCAGTCGGGCGAGCGTCAGACGCTGTCCCGAATCGCTCAGTCCGCTCCAATCTTCGGCCTGTTTGAGAATTTCCTTGCCGCCCTTTGTCAAAACATAGTTTACGTCCACTGCCGGCCGCAGCGTCGTCTGATCGACGCCGGCATTATAAACCTGCAGGTAAATGCCGACTTCCTGTCCGGTTTTATACTCGCCCGACAAATTTGGAATGACCTTTGCATTTCCGATCACAAACATCTGGCCGATGTCGCGTTCGGTTGTTGACCTCAATTTTGCCGTAAGCACCATTGACGATGTTGACAGCTTTTTCTCATCGTATTTGGGAACCGCAAAGCCCAGATTCACGATACCCTTATTACCGGTCTTTACATCGCGAACAACGACATTGACCTTATATGTGCCCGGAGCGAGAGCGATCGCTTTCTGATAGATGGATTTTCGCTCGCGGGCCTCAATCAGCTCCTCCGTGGTCGCATTGGTTGTAACCGAGTCCTCAAAAATGCCGGTTCTTTTACCTGAAACCGCCGTGATCTTGCCAAAAATATTCATCGTCGCTTGCTGGAGGCCGCCGACCTGATCGAACGTCAGTTCCTTATTATTGGTCTGGATCGTAAAGGCGGTGATCACGCGGTCATCTGACTGCCGGAAAAAATCGACGCGCACATCGAACTGGATCGGGTCTTTATCGAGAAGCACTCCCGAATCGCCGCCGGCCAATTCCTGCAAGTCGCTGAATTTGACCGCCGGCGGCCGTGCCAAACCAACCTGAATTTCCATTCGACGGAAGGGGGAATCCTGCTCGCGACGAAAGCCGCTTGAAGTATTGCGGTCGAAGTCGCCAACACCGAGTTGTCCGGCCGTATCCAAACTCGAATTCGCTTTCAAAGCATTTTTTTCATTCGCATCGCGCGCCAGGCGGTATTCGCCGGTACCGGTCGGATCAACAAACTCGATCTCCAGGCCGTCACCGACGCCCTCTAAATGTCGGTAATACCAAATTTCAAAGGGATACGCCGTGATGTCGCCGCCGCCCTCATAGCTCGGACGGCTATACGCCCCGCCGGACGGGTGTGATTCGATCGAATCGGGTTTGCCCCACGCAATATAGATGCGGCCGCGGTCGGATTTCCATCCCGGAATGCCGGATGTAAAATGTTCGTTGGCGTAAGCGATCCGCTCGTAATACTGTTCGCGAAATTCGTTTTCCTCGGTGTCGGGATTGGGGTCGCGGCGACGCCAAAAATTCTCTATGAAGTTTTCACGCTCTTCGTCAGTCGCCAACGCCTTGAAAGCCTTTTTTTCCTCATCGGTGATGAGATAAGGCACGTCATTTTCGAGCCATTTTTTATAGACATCTTTTGATTCCTTCTTAACATTGCGCACCTTTTCAGTCACGTCCTGGCTCGGCCTGTCTTTATCCGGCGGCTGGGCAAACACCGTCGCAGCACCAAGCCCCGCGACCAACACAAAGTTATGAATAAATTTGATCTTTGACATAACGGTAAAACTCCATCAGGCAAATAGATTTTAGTAGGTAAACGCCAATATTTCAAGATGCGAAATCACAGAACATAGTTGTATTTTCAGGAAAAAGTGACAAATGACAGGTTTGCATTTTTAACTTATCACCTCGCGCCTATTCCTTATTTCGGAGGTTTTTCCTCAGCTATGCAGACATCTCGGCATCCGACAGTCGTTTCTTGCCAAAAAACCAGGCGATGAATATCGACACGATATACAAAACGATCATCGGCGCGGCAAAAAGCATCATGTTCGGTATATCACTCGTCGGCGAAACAATCGCTGCGACTATCAGAATCACGATAAGCGCGATCTTCCACGTCCTAATCATCAGGCCCGCCGTTACAATGCCGATGCGTGATAACACATAAGTAATTGCCGGCATCTGAAAGATCAAACCCATCGCGAGCATGATAATAATAATGAAATCAAGATAGTCGCTTGCCTTGAGCAGCAGTTTGAAATCCTGCCCGACGCCAAGCAAGTATCTCACCGCCGGCGGAAACAAAATGTAATAGGCAAACGCTGCTCCAATCACAAAAGAAATAGACGAAAGTCCAATAAACGGAGTGACATACGCCCGCTCATGTTTATACAAAGCGGGCGAAATAAACAGCCATAATTGCCACAACAGCAGCGGCAAAGCCAACGCTATCGCCGAATAAAGCGCGACGGTGACATATAAAGTAAAAGATTCAAGAGCAGTCGTAACGATCATGCGCTCGTCGGCATTGGGTTGGCCGATAGCGGTTTCCTTAAATATTAGCGGCAGTCTCACTCCGGCGGGAACTATTGCGTTATTTGTGAAAAGCGGTTCGCTTGTAAAAAGGCCGAGTTTACCTTCAACGTCCCGCGTGACCTTTGCTCTGACCGACGTTCCGGGCGAAACAACCGTCGCTCCGAGGTTGTATGAATCGTCAAAAATATAACGCCCTTCATCATTTTCCTTAAGATTATCGATGGCAAGCACTTTTTCGTCGCCCTTTAATCCGCTGATCGGCAAATCACGCCTCGATGCTTCGGAAAGTGCTTTTCTGATCGGAACCGAAAGAAAATTATAGACCTTGTCGGAAAAATACCAACAAATAAAAAACGCTATAACTATAATAATGACAGAATTTACTAGCCGCTTGCGCAACTCGTCGAGATGCTCCAAAAACGACATCTGCCCGCCTCGTTCAGTCTCTTGATCTTTCTGAGGATCTTCCATTAAACATTACAGCCAGTTCTTTTTGTCGGCTGAGTCGCCAGAATCGAGTGGCAAATCTGGCTGCTCGGGCTTTTGTATGTCGGCCTCAGCCAGATGTTCAAAACTTGCCGGATCAATCTCCTTTATCATCGGCTTGGTCGGAGGCTCGACGGTCGGAACATCTGCCCGGCTCACGGTTTCTGCGTCTATAGTATTGATATCAAATGCTTTAACTTCTTCCTCTAAGTTTACTTCGCGCTGCCATGTTTCCTTGAATTCACTGGCTGTGCCGCGAAATTCAGCCATTATCTTGCCGAATTTACGAGCCAGTTCGGGCAGTTTTCGCGGGCCGAGAAAGATCAAGGCGACAATGCCGACCAGGATCAATTCGGAAGTTCCGATAGATTCGAAGATGAATAAAAACAATTAACTTACCTCGATCAAATAATTTCCTTTTTCCGTCACTCGTCCGATGACTGCTGCATCCGTAATTTCATCCAAAAAGGTTTTGGCATTTGCTTCCGGCATAGAGATCAGCAATCCTCCGGCCGTTTGCGGGTCGAATAACGCGCTTTGCATCTCGCCTGAAACGCTCGTCTGCATTCTAACGGTTTCGCCGACATAAACGCGATTGTTCTTGTCGCCGCGCGTCAACATGCCTTCCGCGATCAATTCCAACACGTCTGGTAACAGCGGAACCGTATTAGAATCAATATTTAGCGTCACATCACTCGCTTTTGCCATCTCAAAAGCGTGACCCATCAAACCAAAACCGGTTACATCAGTACACGCATTTGCACCTGTTTTCTGCATAACCTTTGACGCCTCGGCTGCAGATGTTGTCATGGCATTGATCGCGGATTGTTCGGTTTCGCGGCTGGCTTTTCCCTGCTTGACCGCCGTATTGATCGCACCTGTGCCGATCGGCTTGGTCAGGATCAGGACATCGCCGGGTTTAGCCCCGGCATTGGTTATAACTTTGTCAGGATGCACTATTCCTGTAACGGAATAGCCGAATTTCATCTCCTTATCGTCCACCGAATGCCCGCCGATGACCACAACGCCCGCGGCGTTCATCGCTTTTTGCCCGCCGGCAAGTATCTGGCCGAGAATGTCCCAATCGCCTTTTTGCGGGTAACACACTATGGATAAAGCGGTTAAAGGCGTGCCTCCCATTGCGTAAACATCATTGAGCGAGTTTAACGCTGCGATCTGCCCATACATCTCAGGATCATCGGCCACCGGCGTAAAAAAGTCGAGCGTTTGCACAAGCGCCGTGTCGTCCGTAAGGCGAAAAACTCCCGCATCGTCAGCATGGTCAAAGCCGACGATCACATTTTCGTTGTTTTGGACCGGAAGTTTGCTCAAAACTTGAGCAAGGTCGCTGGGGGCGAGTTTAGCCACTCAACCGGCGCAGTCGACCATTTCCGTCAAACGCTTTTTCATTTCGGTAACTCCTTTTATTGCTTTACTATAAGCTCGTAAATTCGGTCGAGATCGTCCATGCTGTAATACTCGATCTCGATCTTTCCGCTCGCTCCCTTTTTGCCCGGAACGATCTTTACATTTGTTTTGAGAGTGCGCATCAGCTTTGTTTCCGCAGCTTTAATATTGGCATCCAAGCCGCGATCAACTATCTTACTGCCGGGCACGGACGGCGAAATTTTATATTGTTTTAAAGCCCGCTCCGTTTCCCTGACCGACCAACCGTTATCGATGGCAGAATTCGCCACAGCTCGCCGCGCCTGAGGATCATCGGTCGTCAGTAATGCGCGGCCATGTCCGGCAGAAAGCACGCCCTCCTCGATTTCACGCTGAATGTCGCCCGCCAGACGCAAGAGCCTCAAAGAAGTCGTTATAACCGAACGCTCTTTTCCCACCCTTTCTGCGACCATTTCCTGTGTAAGCCCAATGTTGTCAATGAGATTACGGTAGGCATTGGCTTCTTCAATAGGGTTCAATTCCTGGCGTTGGATATTCTCGATCAATGCAAGCTCAAGCAATTTGTCGTCAGAAACTTCGCGGATAAACGCCGGAATTTTTCTTAATTCAGCCATCTGCGCCGCACGCCAGCGCCGCTCGCCGGCAACGATCTGGAAACGGCCGCCATTGCGACGAACGACGATCGGCTGGATGACTCCGTTAGCGTGAATAGACTGAGCAAGCTCGACAAGATTTGTATCGGTGAATTTTCTTCGAGGCTGCTGCGGATTTGGTTCGATAAGATCTAAATCGATCTCAACGGTTCCTGTTTCGGTTGCCGGTGCTGCGGCCTCGCCTATCAAAGCATTTAAGCCGCGTCCGAGGGTTTGTCTAGGCATTTTTCAATATCTCCTTTGCTAGTTCATTATAGCTTTCCGCTCCTCGTGATTTTGGATCGTAAAGCATGATCGGTTTCCCGAAACTTGGCGCTTCGGCGAGGCGGACGTTACGCGGGATGACGGTTTTTAGAACCTGAGAGCCATAAAAATCACGCAGGTCTTTTGCGACCGCCTCTGAAAGATTGGTTCTTTCGTCATACATCGTAAGCAAAAGTCCCTCGATTGCCAATGACGGGTTAAGCTCACGTTTGAGCCTCGTTAAAGTGTCAAACAATTCGGTCACGCCCTCGAGCGCGTAGTATTCGCACTGTATCGGAATAAGCAGCGAATCCGCTGCGGTCAAACCGTTTAAAGTTAATATCCCGAGAGATGGCGGGCAATCCACAATTAGGTAATGGAAATATGTCTTAATGTCCGCGAGAAGATTTTTGAGAGCGAAATTACGATTATCCATCTCGACAAGCTCAACCTCGGCGCCTGCAAGATTCTTATCCGACGGCAGGACCCATAGCGTCGGAATTTCGGTTGATAAGACCATTTCACGCACGGGATCGCCTGAAATAAGGGCATTATAAAGATTTTTCCGTGAATTATTGCGGGCAATTCCCGCACCGGAGGTCGCATTAGCCTGCGGATCGGCGTCAACAAGCAGGACCTTGCGGTCGTTTGCGGCCAATGCTGCGGCGAGATTGATCGCCGTCGTAGTTTTTCCGACACCACCCTTTTGATTGGCAACAGCTATTATTTTTCCCATTTTACCGGTTTTACAATATCACAACGGCACGGTCAAATTCTAATCATGGCAAATGTGGCACGTGCCACATTAAATTTGAAGACGAAAACACATTCCGAACAAACTAAAACTAAAAAGTAAAAACTGAAAATGAGAGTGAGTTCTTTCATTTTCAGTTTTTAGTTTCCACTTTTCAGTTTATTCGGAAAATTCATTCCCCATCAATGTGGCACGTGCCACATTTGGTTAATTATTGGCGTTTTGTGCGGGTATATGGGCGGTCAGATGAACAAGAACCGATGAAAGAGCAGCCGGAGTGAGGCCGTTTATTGTGCGGACCTCCCCAAAATTCTGCGGGCGAGCACGTTCGAGCCGCTCGACCATCTCGTTTGAAAGGCCGCCGATTGCATTATATTGAAAACCATCAGGAACTTTCAGGCTATCGTGATGGTTCACCCGCTCAGTTGCCAATTTCTGTTTTACTATGTAGCCGCTGTAAAGAGAGTCAGCCAGAGCAGTTTCCAGATCATTGGTTTTTACTTCTGATCGGATCTCCGAGGGAAGCAGGCGAAGGATCAAATCCAATGTGACGCCTTGTCGGTTTGCCAATTGTGAAAGGGTGAAAGCATCGCCCAGATCGGTCCCCAAAATTTGCGAAATACTTGCATATTCGACGGAAGAACGCTTAAATCGAGTAAGATCGAGAGCATTTCGCAAATTAGCTATCCGATCTCGTTTCTTGTTAAACCGTTCCCAGTCCGAATCGCCAATAAGCCCTATTTCACGGCCTTTTGGCGATAACCGCTCATCGGCATTGTCATGCCGCAGCGTCAAACGGGCCTCGGCGCGCGAAGTGAACAAACGATATGGCTCGTCCACTCCGTGCCGGATAAGATCGTCCGTAAGAACACCGATATATGCCTCATCTCGCGGCAAAATAGATGGTTTACGGCCTTGCACAGCAAAGGCCGCATTGATACCTGCCATCAAACCTTGGCAAGCCGCTTCTTCATAACCGGTTGTGCCATTTATTTGCCCGGCGAGAAAAAGGCCTTTCATGCGGGTTGATTCCATCGTCGGCCGCATTTCGCGTGGATCGACAAAATCATATTCGATAGCATAACCGGGTCTGATAATCTTCACACTCTCAAAACCGTTGACCATTCGCAGCAGCTCAAGCTGCAGCTCTGACGGAAGCGATGTCGAGAAGCCATTCAGATAAACTTCATTCGTATTATGTCCTTCAGGTTCAAGAAATAGCTGATGCCGATCCTTGTCCGCAAACTTTACGACTTTGTCTTCAATTGACGGACAATAACGCGGCCCGACGCCTTTAATCTTTCCTGAATAAAGCGGTGATTGGTGCAGATTGTCGCGGATCGTTTGATGCAGCCTGTCGCTTGTATAGCCAATAAAACACTGAATTTGATCTTGCTCGATCTTATCAGTAGCAAACGAAAAGGGAACGGGCCTTTCGTCCGGCGGCTGCGGCTCAAATGCATCCCAATCAATTGTGCGGCCATCAAGACGCGGAGGTGTTCCGGTCTTCAGTCTTCCGACCGGAAATCCATGATTCTTAAGGCTTTCTGCCAACTCGATCGATGCCGGTTCACCTGCACGTCCGGCTGAGAATGTCTTTCTACCGGTGTGTATAGTGCCATTAAGAAAAGTTCCGGTAGCGATAACAACAGCTTTCGCTCCAAACCGACGCGAATCCTGCATTTCGACGCCGATAACTTTATTGTTCTCAGTAATTAGATCAACAACTATACCTTGGCGCAGATGCAGATTCGGCGTTGCTTCGAGCACACGGCGCATCTCTGTTCGATAAAGGCTGCGGTCGGCCTGAGCACGGGGCGATTGGACAGCGGGGCCGCGTGAACGATTGAGCAAACGAAACTGAATGCCGGTTCGATCGATCACGCGGCCCATAATGCCGCCGAGAGCGTCTATCTCGCGCACGACGTGGCCCTTTGCTATACCGCCGACCGCCGGATTACAGGACATTTGACCGATGAGATCGAGATTTATCGTGACAAGCGCCGTTTCAGCGCCAAGCCGCGCCGAAGCCGAAGCCGCTTCGCAGCCCGCATGCCCCGCACCGATCACTATTACATCAAAACCCTCGTCAAACATTAAACTTGAGTCTTTTACCATGCCATGGGAATATTCTCATTTCGATTTCTCCGATAAATTCGAAAATCACTATCAAAGCTAAAAACAACCGAGTCTGTCAATATCTCACTCATTCTGACGAGACAAGCGTCGGCAAAAGACATCGGCACATCCGAATATTTTTCCATCAACGCCGCGACACGAGCAATCTCGTCATTAAATGAAAAGGCCATTTTTATGACGCCCTGATCGAACAATTTTAGCACTTCTCGTCGTCGTTTAGACGATTTCACCAGAAAACAGGCCTCGCTCAGCACTGCCTCGCAGGTATAGAACGGCTTAGGAAGTTCATCAAATTTGGCGGAAGCCACTTTATGAAGGCTATCCTCTTCGCTTAAGACAGCAACTATTGCGTCGGTATCGACGATTACCCGGCCGATCATCGCCCGTAGCCTTCCATATACTTTTTATTAGTAGATAAGTCAGGTGGCAGATCTTTGATGCTTCCGATAAACTTTTTCAGGATACGATTCCATTCTTCTTGAGTCCGCTCAGCCGGTGGTTTTGGACGGCCATTTTTTCTCCCGTTCAAAAGAGCCAGGTCAGCTAATCGAATAGCGTAGCTGTTGCCGATTTTTTGTGCAGGCAGTCGTCCTGCCGTGATCAAAGCCTGCACTCTGCGGATGCTTATGTTGAGCCTCTCCGCGACTTCCTTTGTAGAAAGTAAACTATTCATACAGACGAATAGTAACATGACTCTCAACTATTCGTCAACGCGAATAGTTTTTTTAAGTCAAATCACTGCTCTTGAATAACTTAGATTTTGAGCGTATGCTCTATGTCATATCCGACGATTACCGCTAACCCGCAAGATCAGGTTAATGCGTGCGTTACGAGCCTCTCGCCCGAACGTTTCCCGTATTCGTTCGACATAAAGCAGTTTCACGCACTTTTAGGAGAAAAAGATGATAAAGAGGAAAATATTTTATTCATTTGTTGTTATTCTGGGTATCATTGCCATATTTTGCGGGTCGAGGCTAAGCACGTCTGCCAACTCGGCTGACAGTGAACATTATGTTTTCGTCAATCAGTTTAGCGAGTTTTTTGGTTTACCGAGCGCGCCTGAACTGCGATCCGGCCCGTCTGAAGTTTCAACGTCTGCCGGCGCGGTGCCGGTTTCGATGCCCATGGCGAGCGCTTCGCCCGGCACGATCGTTACGATCCCGGTAACCACGGGAAGCATAACTGGATTGAATGTAAATTCGTTCGATTTTCAGGTTACGTTCAATCCGGCTATTCTGACGCCTGCATCTCCCGCTTTTGATAGTGCCGGAACTTTGAGCAGCACGATGCTTGTCACGCCGAATGCCGACTTTCCCGGGCACCTCATCATCTCGGCTTTTCAATCGGCATTTTTGTCAGGTTCCGGAACGCTGCTCAATCTGAGATTCAACGTGGTGGGCACGCTTGGCGGACAGACAACGCCATTGGCATTTGAGGATTATACGGACCCGAATATGACCTTTCATCCTGGGTTTTCGTTCAATGAAGGTGATCCCGCATCGACCACGACGAACGGAAACTTCACGGTTGCCGGGCCGACTCCGACGTCAACAAACACGGCAACGCAGACGCCGACATTTACACCGTCGAATACGGCGACAAACACCCCGACAACCACGCCGACAAATACATCAACCAACACGGCAACAAGCACGCCGACCGCGAGCCCTTTAAATACGCCCGCGCCGACGCTCGGCGTCTATCCGGCGACGAGCATTGCTCTGAGCGACAATGTTACGATCACGCCTGATGCTCCGCCGTCGGATACGACAAGCATCAGCGTTGAAACCAC
>JAYVFJ010000072.1:0-2475 GCA_043773225.1 Chloracidobacterium sp. | reverse complement strand
GCCCATGCGGTCGCGTAGATGCGTTATGTGAGCTGTATGGTGCATCGAATGCCACGAGTAAAGGGCAAGAGCGGCATCGAGTGTCCATTCGCCGGTTTCCGGGTGAATGAATTTTTTCTGATAGTCGGAGTAGGACATCGAATCGAGCAGCGCGACCCAGCGTTCGTGGATGGCTTCGATGAGTTTGAGCGAGACCTCGACCGGCATTTTGGCGTCGCCGAGCATTGCCCAGCGATCTTCCATATAGGGCTTGATCGTCGGCGGTTCGTCCTCGGTCAAGGCAAGCTTGAATCTTATGAACGCATTTGCGTGGCTATCGGGGACGTGATGCACTACCTGCCGGATGGTCCAGCCGCCCGGACGGTATTCGGTATCAAGCTGCCGGTCGTCGAGGCCTTCAACCGCCGTCCTCAGGCTTGCAGGAAGATCAGCGATCGTCGCGATTCGCGCTTGTCGAAGCTCCGGTGACAGCTCAAGATCCCGTCTCTCAAATTCGCCAATCGGGTAACGCA
This sequence comes from Chloracidobacterium sp., assembly GCA_043773225.1. Lineage (GTDB taxonomy): Bacteria > Acidobacteriota > Blastocatellia > Pyrinomonadales > Pyrinomonadaceae > OLB17. The sequence goes on along the minus strand of JAYVFJ010000072.1, from coordinate 1,963 downwards.
GGTCTTCGGCCTTTGCTTCTGCTGCCGGCGTAAAGTTTGAAAAGTTAATAACGTCTGACATAACTTGATCCGCCTCGATAATTATCGGATAACCAAGGTATTCTGACACAAAATCCGTGTTTCGCTGCAATACTTCGTATGCCATAACTGGTTTTGATTAAGTATTACAAAATACCGATTGGCTGCTTTTTTCTAGTTTTTTCTTTTCATAGCATCTTGCTGTGTTATTAGCCGAACGTGTCAGTAGCCCGCACGTAAGTAAGGGCTCAAGCTGGAGTGAATTGAACATTGAGCCCTTACTCACGTGCGGGCTACTGAAACTTTAGCCGCCAAAATAATTTTCAAACCTCGTAAATTCTCTGAGGAAGGCGAGTTTGACGGTGCCGGTCGGGCCGTTTCTTTGTTTGGCGAGGATCAACTCGGCGAGGCCTTTGTTCTCTTCGGTCTCCTTGTAATAATCTTCGCGATAAATAAATGCGACTACGTCGGCGTCCTGCTCGATGCTGCCTGATTCGCGCAGATCGGACATTAGAGGCTTTGGCGGATTGCGAGCCTCGGGAGCACGCGAAAGCTGTGACAATGCGAGCACCGGAACATCGAGTTCCTTTGCCAGCCCTTTTAATTCACGCGAAATCTGCGAGACTTCCTGCTGGCGGTTGTCATTCCGCCGCCCGCTGCCGCTGCCCATCAATTGCAGATAATCAACGACGATCAGGTCGAGCTGTTTCTGTTCAGCGGCGAGACGGCGTGATTTTGCGCGTATCTCAAGCGCCGAGATCGCGGGTGTGTCGTCGATAAATATCTTTGCGTCCGAAAGTGTGCTAATTGCTCCCGCAAGACGTTCCCATTCGTTTGACATCAGATGTCCGGTGCGAAAGCGGTGCGCATTGATGTGTGCCTCGCTCGAAAGCATACGAGTTACGAGTTGCTCCTTAGACATTTCGAGCGAAAATAGAGCGACAACAGCTTTGGAATGCAGCGCCGCGTTTTGAGCGACGGTTAAACACAATGCCGTTTTGCCCATAGACGGGCGTCCGGCGACGATGACGAGATCGGTCCGCTGCAGGCCGGATGTCATATCATCGAGTTCTCGAAAACCTGTCGAAAGGCCGGTAATTCCGGTGCCTTCGCCCGCGGCACGTTCTTTAACACGAGCGAGAACGCGTTCGGCTACAGGCTCGATCCGCGAAAAAGTTTGCTTCGTCCGCGCTTCGGCGATCTCAAATATCTTTTGCTCGGCTTTGTCGAGTATGACCTCGGCATCGTCCTCTTCGGCCAGAGCCTCGCCGGTGATCGCGTTGCAAGTTCGGATCAGATTGCGAATGACCGATTTGTCGTGAACGACCTTGACGTATTCGGCAACATTTGCAAAATGCGGGAGGCCGAATGTCAGGTTTGTGATAGATGTGATGCCGCCTATAGATTCGAGCGAGCCTTCTTTTTTTAGCTCTTCGCCGATCAGTATCGGGTCGATCTGTTTTTGTTTTTCAAACAGGGCGATCATCGCGGCAAAAATGCGGCGATTCATCGGCGAGTAAAAATCTTCGGGCTTGAGATGCTCGACGGCCTCGGCGATCACCGAATTATCGAGCAATATCGCGCCCAAAATTATGCGCTCGCTCTCTTCGCTGCTGGGCAGCGGTTTTTCGAGATACTGCTCTCGTCGATTGTCGGGAAATACGCTTGCCATTGGATGAAAATCTTGAAGGAACGAAGCTAATTCTAGCCACAAAAAACGGCCTTGTCTAAAGGCCGTTATCGAAAGTTGATAACCTCAAATAATATGGATGTTTAGGGTTTTTATGAAAAAGAGATAACCGCGAAAAACGCGAAATACACTAAATAGTTTTTCGGGTATTTCGCGTTTTTAGCGGTTAATTGTATTTTGAATCTATTCAGCGGCTTTTTCTTCTGATACAGCGGGCTGTTCTGTTTCGGCTGCCGGTTCTTCGGCGGCCGGGGC
>JAYVFJ010000071.1:0-7703 GCA_043773225.1 Chloracidobacterium sp. | reverse complement strand
CGTGAAGTTGTCTCACGCAAATCCGCAAAGAACGCAAAGCATGGAAAGAAGTCCCATACTATTAGACTAACGAACCTTGAGAAAAATCTGCAAAAACAGGTCGATTCTCACTTTGTTTAGATTCAACCACCACGAAGGCGCGGTGGTTCTGGCAACACTATGTGCGGTATCAACGGCGTCGCATTTTCCCCACGTTCAGGCAGACAGGCAGACAAAGCGAAACTCGTGCAGATGCGAGACATTTTGTATCATCGCGGGCCTGACGCCGAAGGTGTGTTTGTCGATAGAAATATCGGTCTCGGTCATCGCCGACTCAGCATCGTTGATGTCACACACGGAGCTCAGCCGATGCACAATGGTGACCGTTCGTATGTGATCGTCTATAACGGCGAAGTTTACAACCACGCCGATCATCGCGACGATCTCATCGCTCGCGGCTACGAATTTCAAACTCGATGCGACACTGAAACTATTCTTCACCTATACGAAGAATATGGGCGCGACTGCGTCGAATATCTGCGCGGAATGTTCGCATTTGCTATCTGGGACAAACGAAAGCAGGAGTTGTTTATCGCCCGCGACCGCTTTGGCGTAAAACCGTTATATTACGTTCACGATGGCGAAGGGAATTTGTTTTTTGCTTCCGAAATAAAAGCGTTGATCGAGATCGGGGCCGTTAAACCTGAGGTCAATTTCAACGTCTTGCCCGATCAGTTTGCAAATCACGGGACATCGGGTGACGAGACGCTCTTTCGAGGAGTCAAACGTCTGCTGCCGAGACACACGTTGACTTGGAAAGATGGCCGTATAGATATACGCGAATTTTGGGACTTGAGTTTTGAACCCAAGCACGAGGCTCGCAGCGATGCTGAATACATAGAGGAATGGCGCGATCTTTTCCGACAGTCGGTCGAATTGCGATTAATGGCCGATGTTCCGCTTGGGATGTTTTTGTCGGGCGGCATAGATTCGTCGGCTATCGCCGCGATGATGTCAACGATGGTCAAGGAGCCGATCAAGACTTTCTCGGTCGGCTTTCGTGAGCGCGAGGCCAACGAACTCGAATACGCTCGGCTAGTCGCAAAAAAATTCGGCACCGATCATCACGAAATAACGATCACGCCCGAGCAGTTTTTTGAAGCGTTGCCAAACCTTGTCTGGCACGAGGACGAACCGATAGGTTTTGTCGCAAGCGTGCCGCTTTATTTTGTTTCAAAGCTGGCTCAGCAGCATGTAAAAGTCGTCCTTACGGGCGAAGGCAGCGATGAAACGCTCGCGGGTTACGGACGTTATCAAAAGGCTCTGACGCTGCTTAACTACGGCGAAAAATACGAGCAATTTGCACCGTCATTTGTGCGCGATGCGGTTCGCGGCGGTGTGGCGACGCTGCCCGCAAGTTTGAGCCGCAAGTTGAACCGAACATTTCTCTCGCGTGAAGCGGATGTAGAAAGTTTGTTCTTTGATAATTTCGCCGTTTTCCCAAAAGCGTTGCAGGCAGATTTATTCAGCCGAGAAACACGCGGAAAAATTAAAAAGACAAATCCCTATTTTCTGCAAAATCAGTTGCTAGAGAAATGCGACGCCGATGACGTTCTCGACAAGCTGCTCTACGCCGACACAAAAACGTATCTTCACGAACTACTGATGAAGCAGGATCAAATGTCGATGGCCGCGTCGATCGAAAGCCGTGTGCCGTTTCTCGATCATAAGCTGGTCGAATTTACCGCTCGAATGCCGCGCGAAATGAAAATGCGGGGAGGCACGACAAAATGGATACTGCGTGAAGCAATGAAAGGAATTTTGCCTGCCGAAATTATTGAGCGTCCGAAGATGGGTTTCCCGGTGCCGATTGGAAATTGGTTTCGCGGTAACTTTAAACACATTGTCGATGAATATGTTCTCGGCAAACGTGCCCTCGACCGAGGCATCTTTGATCCAAAATTCGTTCGCTCGCTGGTTGCAAAACATAACGCAGGCGAGAATCACGACGAACGGCTCTGGTCGCTGGTCAATTTTGAGATATGGCAGCGGCGGTTCATAGACGGAGAGTCGTCATGAAACATATTGTCCTAACATCACCGCCTGACAACGGTCTTGCAGGAAAATGGAATGCGTTTCTGGCTGACGCTCCGTTTGCGACACATTATGTGACGCCAAATTATTTTGCCGATCCGTATATTCGAGGTGAAAAATTTGCCGTGTTGGCCGTCGAGGACAATGACAAAATTGCCGCGGTGATGACGGGCGTTTTTGATCGAGAAAAAATTATTTCCGGCTTGTTTTCGCGGCCTCAGATGGTTTGTGGAAACGGGGCAGATCGCGAAAGAGCAATTACAGCGCTGCTCGACGGCGTAAATGAACTCGGGAACAAAACCAAACTGATCGAAATTTATACATGGGAAAAGATACCTGAATTTGCCGGCCACGCCATGCAAATTCGTCCGAGCAATAACGAGACTTCGGTGGTGATTATAGATCTTTCCATAGGGCCGGATGCAATATTTGCAAATTTCTCGCAGACACGTCGTAACGAGCTGCGAAAAGTCATTAGGCAAGGACTGGTCGAGGTAAAGGCACTCGAAACGGATAGGGAGCTCGTAGAGCTTTACAAAATACATTGCGATTGGTGCTCGCGAAAGGGCAATCGGGCAGACACTTTTGAACAGATGCGAATCGCTGCGTTCGATCAGGAAAACAGACGCGTCTTTATTGCCAAAACGGAAGGAAAAGTGATCGCGGGCAGCTTCTATCGTTTTGCTCCGGGTGCACTGATGGAATATGCGGGAAATTTTTCGATGCCCGAATATCAAAAACTCAGACCGAACGATCTGATCGGCTGGCGTGCTATAGAATGGGCATGCAGCTCAGGCATCTCATTATTCAGCATGGGCGGCTCTCATCTTTTTCTTCGGCGTTTTGGCGGCGAGATCATGACGACATATCGATACAGACGCGACCAGAGTAGATTTCATCTCTATGATCTGCGCGAAAATGCTTTGGAATTCGGCCTCGAAACCTATAGGCGTTTGCCTGCGAATATTCGCTTAGGGATGAAGAAAGTTTTGGCGAAATAAATGATGACAGCAACCGCAGAGATCGAAAAAATTAGCGTGGCCGCTTTTAACGAACTTCGCGGCCGCGACATCGTGTGTTTTTGCAACGACTGGACAGGCGATCCGTTGTCAAAAACGCACCTGATGCGCGTGCTGGCAAAGGACAACCGCATTCTATGGGTCAATGCCATAGCCAATCGAATGCCGACGGCTTCATCAAAAGACGTTTCGCGCATTTTCAAAAAACTTAAAGCTTTTGCCGAGCCTGTTCGAGAGGTCGAGCATAATATTTTTGTCCTCAATCCGCTTGCTTTTCCTTCGTATGGCAATGCGTCGATCCTTGAACTCAATCAGAGATTTCTAGCAAGTCAGGTGAAGAAAGCGATGCGGCGATTGGGATTTACGAACGCCGTCAATATTGTCTTCAACCCTGCGGCGGGCATGATCGCCGGCAAACTAAACGAGAGCGAAATAATCTATTATTGCGTTGACGAATACAGCGCCTTCACCGGAGCGTCGCGCGGTTTGAAAGAGATCGAGGAGGACCTGTTCCGCCGCGCTAATCTTGTCATCGTATCAGCGGAAAGATTGTTCGATTCAAAAAAACATTTCAACCCAAATATGTTTGTCATTCGCCATGGCACGGATTGGCGCCACTTTCGCACGGCTCTTGATCCGACGCTTGCAATGCCGCCTGACATTGCCGATTTGCCGCGTCCGATCATTGGCTTTCACGGCTTGCTCGCCGATTGGGTTGATTACGAACTCATCAAAAAAGTAGCGGAACATTTCAAAGAGGGTTCAGTTGTTTTGATTGGCAAGATCGCGGTCGATGCCGAGCAAAAAGTAAAGATCCTCGACGATGTACCGAACATTCATTTTCTCGGACGTAAACCTTACGCCGAACTTCCTGCGTATTGCAAAGCGTTTGACGTTGCGCTAAATCCTTTCGTGATAAACGAACTGACGCTCGCGGCTAACCCGCTAAAGGTTCGTGAATATCTAGCCGCCGGATTGCCGGTCGTCTCAACAGACATTCCTGAGGTTCGCGTTCTTGAGGATTGTCTTGTCGGCACAAGTCATGACGATTTTATTCGTAAGATCGAACATGCCCTTGCACATCCAAAACCGCGAGCTGAAGTCAGCGACGCGGTCGCCCACGAGAGTTGGGAAGCCAAGGTTGACGAGTTGCGTGAGATCGTTGCTAATCTTAAAAAAGAGAATGAGAACTTCAGTAGGTAGTGGCAAGTGGTTAGTGACAAGTGAAAAACTAACCACTATTCATTTATCACTATCCACTGAAAAATTAAAAAGATGAGTGTCACAATGACCAATAATTTAGAGATTGCGAAACAGCACAAAAACGAAGTTTCAAGCGGCGAGCGGTTCGAGTTTGGCAAAAACTGGAGTGCGTTTCTTAGCGTGCTCGATGACGAGCGGATCGCAAAGGCCGTGGAGTCGCTCAGCGAAATGCTCGAATGTGAGAGTTTAGAAGGCAAGACGTTTCTCGACATAGGCTCAGGCAGCGGTTTGTTTTCGCTGGCGGCTCGGCGGTTGGGTGCGAAGGTTCACTCGTTCGATTTTGACAGCAACTCGTTTGCCTGCACTCAGGAACTTCGTAATCGCTATTTTCCAAACGACGCGAACTGGCGTGTCGAGCAGGGCTCGGCTCTCGATGCCGAATATGTTGCATCGCTTGGCAAATTCGACATCGTTTATTCCTGGGGCGTGCTGCATCACACCGGCGAGATGTGGCGGGCTTTAGAAAATGCCGTTATCCCGACGACCGTCGGCGGCAAACTCTTTATCGCTATTTATAACGACACCGGCAGCCAGGCAAAACGTTGGCATTGGATAAAGAAAACTTACTGCCGTCTGCCGCGTTTGCTGAAAACGCCGTTCGCCGTCGCGGCGATCCTGCCCGAAGAAGGTAAAAGCTTTCTAAATTCGCTCATCACTCTCAAACCGATGAACTACATCCGGTCATGGACGCAATACAAAAACGGCCGCGGCATGAACCGTTGGCACGACATCATTGACTGGGTCGGCGGCTTTCCTTACGAGGTTGCTACCGTGGATGAAATATTTGAGTTTTATAAGAAGCGCGGCTTCTCATTAACCAAAGTCAAATCCGGCGGCGTCGGCCTTGGGTGTAACGAATTTGTGTTCACGTCAGAACCACCTGCGGTAGCGGGTGGTTGATCGTAAAGATAAACACACCCTTTTCTCGCTCATTCGCTTCACCAACATTAAGTGATCTAAATGTGTCAGCCTAAACCACCCCGTAGGCGCAGGTGGTTCTGACAAACTGTCCCAACTGTCCCGCGTGTCCCAAACTGTCCCAAACCGCCGTGGGACAGTATAAATGCTGCAAATAAACCACTTAACTGGCGTATTTTGGCTCCGTTCCACAATTTTTGAAAAAAATCGCCGAATCGCATCAAAAAAACGTAATTGCTGTAAATACTGACGTTACAGCGTTCCACATCTTTTTGAAATAGTGATGTCCGTTGGGACAAAGCACTTTAGAGAATCTGATCCAAGCCCCAATCCTATCTTTTTCTTGCAAATTTTGATTGTCAAATAACTATATATCAACATACCGCAAAATTGCATAAATGTCAATAGATTGCGTAGATGCAACGCTGCTCATCCTGAATGCACCCCAAAAGGGCAACTTTTGGAACCGTAAATTCATATTCAGGCCATTCGACTAGGTCTTTCGCGATTGAATTCCAACGCTTCGTCAAGAGTAATCCAAAGACTGTCGAGCAATTTCTCGCGCGTCGATTCCTGGCAGTTGACGCCGGGAACTTCCTCGATCCAGCCAATCCACCACTCCGCGTCTTGTTTTACAACTGCGGTATATTTATTTGACACAATTCTATTATATGCAAACGGGGCAAGGTCTATAATCCATTGTGATTGAGCAACGTCGGCGGATTTTATGCCAAAACCAGAGTGTTCTCCAGCGGCAAGTGTCCGAGCACGATTTCTGAGATATTAAGTTTTGAACTGGCGTGGTCGATGTCAATTCCGACTAGATTGCCTCTTTCGTCATAGTCAAGCACAACGCCCTCGGAAATTTCGCGGCTCTCGACGCTCGTTTTATGAGAAAGGTCGATGTAAAGCGAATCGGTATCTGGATAGTAGTTGATCTTCATTCCTTAAAGTTTCCATCGGGGAAAGCATTGTGAATGGCGTTCCTCGCGCACGGCACGCACCTCTGCCATAACTTCTTCTTCCGACATTGGGTCGCCGGCTCGAGCAAGACGGTTGGCGTTTTCAAAAAGCCGATTTGCCTTGCGTCGGCGAATTTCGTCTTTGAACAATGATGTAACAAGAAGGGGTTTGAAAAGTCCCATCTCTTCTGCTTCCGTTACTACATCATCCGGTAATGTTAGGACTATTTCTGACATAATTGTGCTCCGAATTTATTATAACCCATCTGTCCATCGGCGATGGTCACGTTTAATCCCCGTTGTTCATCTTCTCCATCAATTCCTGCCAGCGTTCGTCATCGCGTAAAGAATTTAGGTTTGTGTCTGTTTCGAAGTAGGGGCGGTTTTGGTTGCCGAGGCGGATGGCTTTGTTGAGCCATTTGAAGGCGAGGTCTTTGTCGCCGAGGAGGGCGTAGGTCGAGGCGACCCAGTATGCCATGTCGTGATCGGCGCGGGCGATAGCGAGAGCGTCGTCGGTCAGCATTGCCTTTGCGTCGTCAAAGCGGCCCGAGCCGGCGAGGAATTCGGCGGCGAGCGGGCGGATGCCGTCCATGTCCGGATGTTCTTTTAGGACGCCGGCGATAAGATCGTTCGCCTCGTCAAATTTTCCCTGATAATAATAAACGCCCGAACGAAAGATCTTGAGCATCGGATGATGCGGTTCGACTCGCACGCCTTTGTCCAGTTCGGCAAGTGCCTCGTCGAATCTGCGCTGATAGATATAAAGCCGGGCGCGGTTATAAGCAGCGACGGCACGTGCGGCGGGGTCGAGTTTTGTCAGTTTTTCAAATGATTTAAGCGATTCCTCGTATTCACCGTCGAGGCGATGCATTGTGCCTTTAACAAAGTAGAGTGCGGCGTCGTTTGGAAACTGTTTTTGCAGTAGCTCGATCTCGCTGCGAGCCTTTTTCTTTTCGCCGCGAGCCATGTAAATCATAACCATCAGCACGCGGGCCTCGACTACGTTTGGGTCGTAGAAGAACGCTTTGCTGAATGCCGCTTCGGCGTAGGTGTAATCTTCCGCCTCGCCCAGGCCTTTGAAAACGCGGTTGGCATAGCACGCCCCGAGAGCGCTATAGGCGAGGGCAAAATGCGGGTCGAGTTCTATGGCGCGTTTGAAATTGGCCATCGCGGCGTCGCAATCATCGGATTCGAGGGTGCGGAAAATAAACCGCCCGAAATTGTCGCGTCCGCGCAGATATTCTTCCCACGCCTGTGCATTTTCGGTCGCCCGACGCCCAAGTTTTTCGGCTTCGAGATCGGTGAGTTCGAGCCTTAAGCCTTCAAGAATGCGCTGTGCTATGCCGTCCTGCAGAGCGAGAATGTCGCTGCCCTCGGCGTCTATTCGATCGCTCCAAAGAATGTCGCCGGTCGCAACGTCGAGAAGCTGCGCAGTGACGCGAAGTTTTTCGCCGGCTCGAAGAAACCC
>JAYVFJ010000070.1:0-3340 GCA_043773225.1 Chloracidobacterium sp. | reverse complement strand
CCGATCGTTATGCTGGTGAATCGCGGCACGGCTTCTGCGTCCGAGATACTTGCCGGAGCGTTGCAGGATCACGACCGTGCATTGATCGTCGGCGAAAACACATTTGGCAAAGGGATCGTGCAAAATCCGTTTCAGGATGTCGGCTACGATTCGATGCTGCTGCTCGCGATCGCAAAATATGAGACGCCTTCGGGCCGTCAGATTCAGCGTGATTATTCGAATGGCGATCTTTACAATTACTACACCGATGGCGGAAGTTATCGTGACGAAGCTGCCGACGGAACAAAACCAAAAGGCTCGGCAACCAAGACCGACACGGGCCGCGAAGTTTTCAGCGGCGGCGGCATCAATCCGGACATTATTATCAAGCCAAAAACTATCCCTGTTGAAAGAGGCCGCGTGCAGCAAAAGATCGCAAGCCCCATATTTGCGTTCGCTCTTGACCTCGTTGACGGACGTGTCAAAGGTTTTAACGGTTACAGGATCTCCAAACCGGTCTCTTACGAATATGATATAAAGGCGACGGATTTTCCTGTCACGCCTCAGCTCTTCCAGACGTTCAAACAGTTTGCGGTGGATAAATACAAGATCCCGGCGACGCAGATAGAAGCCGAACGGGAATTCGTCGAACGCACCCTTCGCTCCGAGCTAGTCACCGCAGCATACGGCTCACAAACGTCGTTTCAGGTTTTCAACGAATACGACAACCAGCTCCTAAAAGCCATTGACCTGCTCCCGCAGGCGAAACAGCTCGCAATTCAAGGCGAGAAAGTAAAATCTAAAGTTGCCGGGGAATGAGCCTATAACGGCCATCTCAGTCAGTGAAGGGTTGCGCAACAGCAGTCATTGTTAAAACTTATTGACCTAAAGCGGGTTAATGCACTAAAATTGTATAGGCCTGTTTTCTCAGGCTGTTCCCGCCATGCCTCCTCGTAAACAGAAGATCAGCCTTATTTACTTTGTTATCGTCACGCTTTTGCTTGTCGGCATGGTTCCGCTTGTTTTGACGGGCTGGATTTTGTCGGATAAGAGCGGGCGAGAGCTTCGCGCGGCTGAAAATCGGTATCAGATCCAACTGGTTCTCGAAAAAGCCCGCCAGATCGAGATGTTTGGCAAACGCTTTGGCGATCTTGTTTCGAGCATTTCCATTGCTCTTGAACTGTCCAATGATGTTTCGCTCGTTTCCTCTGCCCAAACTGAAAAGAAGCTCGGTTCGATCTTAAAAGAAAATCCTGACCTGCTGGCTTTGTATGTAAAACCTGCGAGCGGCGAATCGCTCTCTGTATTTCGCTCGGAAACCATCAGCAGAAATGATGTCGAAGAAATCTCGCGTCACCTCAAACGCGACGCGGGTGACGACAAGATCGAGAGCGGCAGCCCGCAAAAGGTTCCGTCAAACGGCGAACTGGTGATGGCCTTTGCCTCGAACGTCAAGATAAAAGACTCGTCCGCCGCCGAGGTTGTTGCCATCGTCTCGCTGCGCGACATTCAACGAAGCGTTATCGGCATCCTGCCGACGCGCGAAGAAGACCTTTGGAACTCCGGCCTGCCGATCATTTTTGTTGTCGATCAGACGGGTGCGGCAGTTTTTCATCCCGACCCGACGTTTGTATCGCAACGCAAGCCGCTTGGCGATCTCAAGATCGTCAGCGAATGGCTCGAAGCGGGCGAAACTGTTCAATCCGCCCTCGTGCCTTTTACGGCGGAATACGACAACAAAAAACACGAGATGATCGGTGCTTACTCGACCGTGAATTTTGGCAACAACACTCAATTTGGCGTCATCACGATGCAGGACGAAAGCAAGGCTCTCGCATCGGTCGGTGAGATGCGTGTGCAGACTTGGACGATAAGTCTGATCTTTGCTCTTGCCGCTCTGATCGTCGGTTTTATCGGGGCACGTTATATGACCGCTCCTTTGATGAAACTTGTCACCGCTGCAAAAAAGATCGGAGGCGGCGATTTCTCGGCCAGAGTTGAAACGACAAACCGAACCGAAATCGGAACGCTCGGCGAGACGTTCAACGTCATGACCGACAAGATCGAGGAACAGATCACAAACCTTGCAAAAGCGGCTTTGGAAAATCGTGAGTTATTCGTCGGCACCGTTAAAGCTCTTGCCGCTGCCATTGACGGCAAAGACAAATATACACGCGGCCATTCCGAACGCGTCGCACGCATTTCGGTTGCTATCGGCAAACGCCTGGCGATGAGCGAAGAAGAACTCGACACCCTCAGAATGAGCGCTCTGCTGCACGATGTCGGCAAGATCGCTATTGACGATTCCATTCTCAAAAAACCCGCCGCATTGACCGACGAGGAATACGAGATCATGAAGACTCATCCTCAACGCGGTTACAAGATCATGTCGCAGATCCCGGGAATGGAAGCGTATCTTCCGGGCATGTATATGCACCACGAAATGGTAAACGGCAAAGGCTATCCGCAGGGCTTGACGGGCGACCAGATCCCGCTGCAGGCGAAGATCGTCTCGGTCGCTGATACATTCGACGCGATGACAATTGACCGGCCTTATTCCAAAGGCATGGATCTGCCGTCGGCGTTGGAAAGGCTTCGCACCTTTGTCGGCACTCGTTATCAGTCCGATGTGGTCGAAGCACTCGTTGACGCCTGTAACGCCGGCGAAGTTGCAAACGGCATCGTCCGTCAAATGGCCGAAAAGCGTGCGGCGGATCAAGCCGAAACAGTAGAAGAGGAAGTATTGGAACTCGTCGCATAAATCGCCACCTCAAATGACCTGATATGAACGCAGAAGGAACATCCGAAATTTGGCAGATCGAATCCAACGGCCAGGTCATAGACACGGATTTTGAAAAAATAGCCGAATTGATAGACCGAGGTAATCTGCTGCGGATTGACAGAGTCCGCCAAGGCGACGCGCGCTGGATAGAGGCCGGCAAAGTGCCTGCCCTCATTTCAGTATTCAACGCAAAGGACGGCGACGAACCGCCTAAACCGGTCATAACATTAACAAAACTCGGCCCGCCGAACGTGTCAGAACCCTCTGCGTCAGCGGGGGGCAAAAACATTAATCCACAGTCAACGTTGGGGGCAAAAACAGACGTCGCCAATTCACAATCTTCTTTGACGCCCGCTGACGCTGGCGGTTCTGACTTAGAGCCCGTCTGCTCGATGCACGCTGACGTATCGGCGGTTTACATCTGCGGAACTTGTTTCAGCCATTTTTGCAAAGCCTGTCCGGCGTCGTATGGCGGCACCGTCAAGATATGCCCGTATTGCGGAGCGATGTGCGAACCGCTCGCAAAAATGGAGTCGGCAAAAACCGAGAACGCAAATTATTCTGCCGCGATCGGCAACG
>JAYVFJ010000069.1:0-7424 GCA_043773225.1 Chloracidobacterium sp. | reverse complement strand
CAAGGGGTTATTAAAAAGAATGCTGCCGTTTTTCGCGACATTCGCAGTTGGTATCTTTGTCGCCAGCCTTTTTGTGAATATCGGCGCGCCGCGTATTGGCCATCGTGAAGGCGGCAAATGTCGTCACGAGATGCGGGATCTGCGCTTCGAATATGAGCAGCAGCGTGAGGAGATCAGACAGCTTCGTGAGCAGTTGGATGATGTTCAGATGGGCACGATGACCCTTGACAGCGAACTTCCGCTGGACAATGACGTTCCGCCTCTACCGCCGCCGCCGGTAAGGCAAAGACACGCGGCTCCGAACGCACGCAAGTAATTTTTTGACTAAATTCAGGCCACAGGTTAACGCCCTCCTAACGGATGTGTTAATCTGTGGTTTCCTTATCTATGGACGAGTCCCAAGCCAGAAAACTGATCGTTGAGATCGGCAAGCTGCTTTATGAACGCAGCTATGTCGTGTCGTCTGACGGAAATGTGAGCATTCGTTTGTCCGAGGATCGCGTATTGGCGACCCCTACGATGACCTGCAAAGGGCGAATGACCGAAGATTGCCTGGCTTTGACTGACATGGAAGGCAAGCCTGTTACCGACAAACGAGCGTCGTCCGAACTTGCGATGCATCTGCTAATCTACAAGATGCGGCCCGACATAAAAGCTGTCTGCCACGCACATCCGCCGCACGGGACTGCGTTTGCGGTTGCAGGCCTCGCTATTGATAAACCGATACTGTCGGAAGTAATCTTGACGCTCGGCTGTGTGCCGTTGACCGATTACGGAACGCCTTCGACAAGCGAATTGTCTGAGGCGATGAAGCCCTTTATCGCGCACCACAACGCTTTATTGTTGGCCAATCACGGTGCCGTGGCTTATGGCGAGAACCTTTGGCAGGCATTCGACCGAATGGAAACCTTGGAACATACCGCCAAAATTGCAATTCTGGCAAAGACGCTCGGCGGAGCTGTCGATCTTCCGGCTGACGCTATCGAGAAACTTATACAAATTAGAGAAAAGGCCGGTTATCTAAAAGAAAATGCCCGCTGCCAAGCCTGCGGCTATCTGCACGATGCTAATATTGCCTGTGAATTGGACGTGAGTTATCCGGGAAAATCCGGTGCGAACGGGCGAAAAATTTCATTTACGCGCGAAGAGTTGATCGAGCTTTTGAGTCAGGCGGCCAAATTGAGTTAAACTAAACTTTAGTATTTTCATTTATAAATTCAGGAGCAAAAACTAAATGCAAGAAGCTTTAGGAATGGTTGAAACAAAGGGCTTGGTGGCGACGATTGAGGCGGCCGATGCAATGGTCAAGGCTGCAAACGTCCAACTTGTCAGCTACGAAAAGATCGGCGCCGGTTTTGTAACGGCCATTGTTCGCGGCGACGTTGCGGCTGTCAAAGCGGCGACTGATGCCGGCGCGGCGGCTGCGAGGCGCGTTGGCGAGCTTGTCAGCGTTCACGTCATACCGCGTCCGCATTCGAGCGTTGATGAAACGTTGCCAGTAGTTAGGAAATAGTGAATCGTGAATCGTAAACAGATAAGACGCTCTTAATCTATTCACGATTTACAATTCACGATTCACGAGCCAATGATAATCGCACGCATACTGGGCACAGTCGTGTCCACCCAAAAAGACGAACGCCTTAAGGGGAAAAAGCTGCTCATCGTCAAGCCGATTAATCTCGACGGCACTGACCAGAGCGGTTATGTTGTTTCCGTTGACACGGTCGGCGCCGGCTTTCACGAAAAGGTAATCGTCGTAAGCGGCTCATCTGCCCGCATGGCCGACGGCAACAAAGACTGCCCGGTCGATTCGGCGATCATTGGCGTTATTGATGAGATAGATGTTACTTAATGTTTTTTATTTTAAATTGTGAGTGACATGAAAAACAAACTGCAATTTATTTTGAGTTTCATATGCTTGGTCACAGCCGGATTAGTTGCACAATCAATCCATGCTCAGGGCATCGGTGATCGAAACCGGCCAGCGGGCAGGGGCACTTATAAGATCGTCGGAAAGGTTTATCTGCCGGACGGACGGCCAGCTATTGACATTAACGTGAGCGCGAGCGGCGCCGAGACAAGCGGCGTATCCGCAAGAACGGATATTGATGGGGCATACGTCCTTTCAGGATTATCATCCGGCAATTATACGGTTGTTGTTCGTGCGTCCGGATACCAAACGGAAACCGAGTTTCTGACTATCGCCGAGGGAGCGATTTCGGGACAGTCGTTTCAAATTCCATTTCATTTGAGGCCGCCCGGCCAGCCGAAAAAAGAAAGCCGGCCGACCAATCCAAACCTTGCCGGCGTCTCTAAGCCTGCTGCCGCAAAATATGAGAAGGCGATTGAACATTTAGCAAAAGGCGATGCAAAAAGCGCGATGCCGCTGCTTGATGAAGCAATCGCCGCTTATCCGAATTTTGCCGCCGCTTATTATGAAAAAGGAGCCGCGTTTTTGAAGTTGAACGAGCTTGATAAAGCCGTCGAAGCCTTTGTAAAGGCTATTACGATCAAGCCGGATTATCTTGAGGCAAAATACGGCTACGGCATGGCAGTCTTTCAGAAGAAAAACTACGAAGTGGCCGAAGCAGTTTTTCGTGATGTGCTAAAACAAAAAAACGATATGGCCGAAGCTCATCTCAATCTTGGCATTTCGCTTTTTTATCTCAAGAACGGCAACGAGGCTGAAACCGAGTTAAAAACCGCGATTGCGGGAAAGGGTGGCGAAAAGCTTGCATTAGGACATTTGTATCTTGGACAGATATACATCATGAAAAAGCAAAATGCCGATGCGGCCGCTGAGTTGCAGAAATATATTGACCTTGCTCCAAAGGCTCCAAACGTTGATAAGGTCAAGGCGACGATTGCCGATCTGAAAAAACAATCCTGAATGCAAATAGCCCGCGTCATCGGAACTGTTGTTTCCACGATAAAAAACGCTTCGCTCGACGGGCGAAAGTTTTTGATCGTGCAGACGCTCGATGCCGACCTTAAGCCAAAGGGATCTCCGACGGTCGCGCTCGACGCCGTTGGAGCGGGTGAAGGCGAACTGGTCTTTTGGTGTCGGGGCAAGGAAGCGTCGTTTCCGTTCAAACGCGATGAGACACCCACCGACTGCACGATTGTCGGGATAATCGACTCGGACGCACATGTTTTTCAAGGGTGAATCGTAAATCGTGAATCGTGAATGGAAAAACGATTCACTATTCACGATTCACGATTTACTATGCTTTTAGCTCGAGTCATCGGTAACATCGTCGCCACGCAGAAAAATCAGCGTTACGAGGGAACGCGCGCCATGCTCTGCCGCCAGATCACTCCCGAGGGCAAAGATATGGATTACACCTGCATTGCTCACGATTCGGTCAATTCTGGCGAAGGTGACATTGTCATCATCGCGCAGGAAGGCTGGTCGGCTTCGACAGCCTCAACGGGCAAGCCGGGAGCTGCGATAGACTCTGCGATAGTCGGCGTAGTTGATTATGTTGATCTATTAGATTAAGGCTGTTTTCAAGCGAGAAGATGAAATCCCACAATAATATCGAAAACTCTCCTGAACTCGCTCCCTTATTTGCTGCCATTGAGAAACTTAATCACCGGCTCGACAAACTTGAAGGCCCTTCGATCTCGCATTCCAATCTCCGCATCGCGGACCTAGCCGATCCCAGCCTGGACAAATTCAATATCGCCGAAGCCGTCGCCGACAGCATTTTTTCTCATTACTCAAAAGAAAAGGCCTGCACGTTTGAGCCGAGCAAGCCTTGCGATCACTGTTCGATGTGTAATTCGCGCGGTTTTTAAGCTATTGCGCGGGTTTTCTTAGCGAATTTGCATCACCGACACTCGGAGCCAATTTTGCACCCGGTTCAGCCGTGAAATAGGGTTCTTCCTTAAATCCGAGCAAACCAGCGGTCAACACAGCCGGGAAGGAGTTGCGAGTCGTGTTATACGTCGTAACCAAGTCGTTGAAGTCATTTCTCGCAGTATTTATACGGTTCTCGGTGCCTGCAAGCTCATCCTGAACTTTCAGAAAAGCCTCGCTCGAACGAAGTGTGGGATAGTTTTCCGATAGGCTGAGCAGTCGGCCGATCGTGCCGCCAAATGTATTATTGGCGTCAATGATGGCTTGTTTTTGCTCAGGTGATTTGTCCCCGTCGCCGCCCGTCGGTGCAGCTTTTGACACATCCAACAACTTTGAACGAGCCGCGGCGATCTGGGTGAACACCTCCTGCTCCTGAACGCCCGCCATCTTCGCTGTCTCGACAAGGTTCGGAATCAAATCGGCTCGCCTCTGCAATGAGCTTTCGACATTAGCCCACTTGCCTTTGACCTGTTGTTGTTTTGCGGTCAGGTCGTTGTAGCTACAGCCGCTTAATACAAACGCCGCAAATAAAACTACTGATAATAAAATTGCTTTTTTCATTTTTGTTCTCCTTACAGATACCTATTTTCCGATCGAATCGACCGCGTGGATCACGTTCTCGATCTGTTCCATATATTCGCCAAACAAATTGTTGGCGCTTGTTTCGTCTAAAACCGGCGTGAAGTTATTCTCACGGATATTGAATATTTTTTCAAACGGCGTTCCGTCGATCTTAAGCTGTTGGGCTGTCAAAGCGACGATCTCATGTTTTGTCGCCGGCGGATCGAAGCCTTTAAGTATCAATACCGCACGAAAAAGAGCGGCAAAACTGGAAAGGCTATCGGCCATCAATCTTTTCAGGCCATCTACCGACGTTGAGGACGGTATATATTGCCGTCGAAGCTGTATGAGCTTACTCCGCAATTCGTATTCGGCCTGAAGGCGAAGGAATTTGTCGGATATATTCAAGTTGGCAAGCACATCGGGACCGTATAGAACCTTGCGGGCGACGCTCATTTGATGAAATTCGATTGGAAAAACATCAGCCGCATTTTGAAGCTCGGAAACCGTAAAATAAACCGGCACCGGATTACCCATTCGAACCCATTCGCGCACACAGGCGTGGGCATTTCTTAGGTCTTCGGGCCCGATCTTGTGCAGAGCGATCAGGATATTGTAATCCGATCGGTGAGCAACGAAATCACCGGCCGCCGCCGAGCCATAGAGAATTACCGACGACAAATTTTTGCCGTGAGTTGCTTTCAGATCGTCAATAAATGATTCAAACTGTTTCATTTTTACCAATCGCCTCCCGATCCGCCACCGCCAAAATCGCCACCACCCCCAAAACCGCCCCAACCGCCGCCGCTGTCCGACGAGCCGCCCCAATCGCTAGACGAGGATGAACCTCCCGAAAGACTTGAGCCGATAATGCCGCCCATGATTCCCGATGCTATATCACTGCCTCCGCTTGCCCCAAAACCTCCGCCGCCCCAACGGTTACCGTCGCCTTTTGTCGGGCCGCCTTTTGATCGAGTAAATATTATTAACAGGATAATAAAAATAACAATAGAGCAGCAAAATATACCGAACATCGTCGCGCTTGTTGATTCGCCCGTTGCGGTTGTGGGGTTTTGCGGTGCGGCGGCGTTGTTTCCCTTGTTTCGGATCGTCGTTATGTAGGCGTCAATGGTGTCGGAAATGCCTTTGCCGTAATTGCCTTTTTTGAATTCCGGAACGAGATTTTGCCGTTGGAGACTGCCGACCAAACCGTCGGGCAATTCGTCCTCGAGGTCTTTGCTGACGTGCGTAAAATATTTGCGGTCGTCGATGGCCACAAACAGCAATGCGCTTGGGTTATCGTCGTCTTTTGAGCCGATCTTCCATCCGCGGGCAACGGCGAGGGAATAAGTGTAAATGTCCCGCTCGCCGGTGGTTTTTACAACGGCAACGGCGATCTCGACCTGCGGATTTGTGGTTTCTTTTAGATCTTTGAGTTTGGTTTCGATTTGCTGTTTTGTCGGGGCGTCGATCACGCCTGTGTAGTCGTTTACAAAGCCCGTTGACGGAGGGAGCGGCGAAATGTTTGTCGAAAATGGTTGAGATTCCTGAGAAAATATAGAAATTGCCGCCAGCAAAAAAATCGCGGCGAAGAAAAAAACAAACTTACCAAAGGTTAAAGATTTTTTCATTTATGTCGCAATAGTTTCGCCAAATAGACAATACGAGAACATCTGCGGCGATGTTCGGTAAATCGCCTTCGTCAGGCCTTTTTCACTTCGACGATTTTTGCCCGAAAGACGCGTTTTGCCGTTTGCACAGTCGGATGAGCGTTTGCATATTCCAAAAGCTCGGCTTCGGTTGGGTCGCTGCTCAAAATAGGTAATTCAACCGCTTCTTGTTTTGGAGCGATAGTGATTTTTGGCTTGGCAACATCGAATGCAAGAGCGGCGGCTGTTGCACCGCCTGAAGCTGCGCCGTTTGACTTTGAAATACCAGACGTAACTGCAGTTTTAATGCCCAAAAGAGAATCAACGAACGCGGCTGCGGAGATGATTGGCAATAGATCGTCGCCCGTGAGCCGGAGTTTGTCTTCGTAGGCGTCATCGAGTTTTTCGACTTCAATATGTTCGAGATCATCGGAAGAGAGCGACGGCAGGTGAAACGTCGGAATTAATTGTTCGATGATCGCCGGTTTTACGGCGATTGGCGGGTCAGCCAAACGTGCGTCAATTTCAGATTTGAAATTTGAGATTTGAGATTTCGGATCGGCATTCGCAGACGGCGATCCGGAGTCCGCAGTCGGAATACGGTCTATAACACTCGCATCTCCGCTCGATGGCGCATGATCAACGGCACGCTCGTTGACACTCGCGTTTCTGGCCGAAGGCAGAGGGTCAATTTTCAGAGTTTTTTTTTCCGGCGTTTTGTCGGCGGTTGCGGTTGCAGAATGAGAAAACCCAGTCGCTATCGCTCCCGGTTCTGACTTTTGCGGAACGCCGGACGATAGGGCATTCAGGCGTTCGAGGATGCTCTCGATGGTTGCGACGCTTCGCATTTCGATTAGTTTTACGAGGCCGATCTCGAGGACATATCGTGGGTGAGCGGCTTCGCGGAGACTGGCTTCGGTTTCGCAGAGGGAATTGAAGAAACGCAGAAGGTCGGCTTCCGTGAACGAAGCGGCCATCGTTCGCAGTTCGTCTTCGCTGAAAACGGCTCCTTCGAAGAGATGTTTGTCGCCGCTTGCAACTTTGAAAACGAGCAGATCGCGGAAAAGACCAAGCAGATCGCGGCAGAAATTTCGCAGGTCGTGGCCGCGGGCGATGATGTCGTCAACAACCGCTAAAATGGCCCTTGGCTCGCGTTCGGAGATGGCATTGATTGTTTTTGTGAGTATCTCGACGCCGGCAAAACCGAGAGCGTTGGTCACGTCGCCAGCCGAGATCTTATCGCTCGAAAAGCTGATGACCTGATCGAAATTTGACTGAGCATCGCGCATCGAGCCTTCGCCTGAACGCGCGAGTTCTCGCAATGCGTCGTCCGAAATGTCGATCTTCTCGGC
>JAYVFJ010000068.1:0-5296 GCA_043773225.1 Chloracidobacterium sp. | reverse complement strand
GTCAAACATGGCTGCCGCATGGCAGAATCCGGGCGGCGGCTTCTCGATACCGGCTTGCACAGGCTGGGGAAGACGCGGAGCGACGTGCGGCATCGAGGCGTCAGAGCCGGATCAGATATTCCAGATCGTAGGGCTAAACGGCACGGGCGGCGGCTGTCCGACAGCAACCTCGACCGCGACTGCAACGCCAACTGCGGGCGGCACGCCGGCGGCAGTTTCTGTTCAATTCATCTCGGCTACATACAGCGAAGATGAATCACAAACGGCGGTGATCACGGTCAACCGCACGGGTGGTGTTTCGGGCACGACAATGGTGAACTTTGCAACGTCGAATGGCACGGCAACCGGCGGTGCAACCTGCACATCAGGCGTTGATTACATCACCACGACTCAGACGGTGACGTTCAGTCCGAACGAAACTTCGCGGACGGCCACCGTGCAGATATGCAGCGATATGCTTACGGAACCTGTGCAGACGGTTAATCTGACGTTGACAGGTGCAAGTGTTGGTTCGCCCGGCACGGCAGTTCTGAGCATCAACGACGTGGCGAGTTTCTATCGAGCCACGGGTGCTATCTGCACGACCATCGGGTCGCCTGCTTCGCCGTATCCGTCAACGATCGCAGTTGCGAGCGGGCCTGCCTCGATCGGGTCTATGCGCGTGACGTTGTTCGATCTGGCTCATCAGTCGCCGGACAGCATGGACTTCCTGCTGGTCGGGCCGGGCGGGCAGAATTTCCTTCTGGCAGCCGATGCCGGCGGACTTTTGAATCTGGTAACTCCTGTAACGCTGACCTTCTCGGATACGGCCGGTCAGGTGCTGCCGGATTCGGCACCGCTGACAACGGGAATATTCGAGCCGACAACTTGGGAGCCAGGACAGGGCAGTTTTGTTCCACCGGCGCCGGCGGCACCGTATAACCAGCCGGGCAGCACGGTTGGCGGCACTCCGTCGCTTTTAAGCGTGTTTGGAACCACCAACTCGAACGGCACATGGAGCCTCTACATGCGTGATGATGCAGTGTCATTCGCTCCGCTTGCGGTCACGGGCTGCGTAAATGGCGGTTGGGGACTCGAGTTCTTTGCAGCGACGGCGGCAAATGCTTCGATCTCGGGCCGCGTCACGACGGCGGACGGCTACGGCATTCGCAACGCCAAGGTTGTTATCACGGGCAATTCGTTCAGCAGCCCGATCATTGCGACAACCGGTTCGTTCGGCTACTTTACGTTTGACGGGCTTGCGACCGGCGAGACTTATGTTGTGACGGTCAATTCGCAGCGTTACACGTTCAGCACGCCGAGCCGCGTGATCAGCCTCGTCGATAATGTCGCCGATGCCAACTTCATCGCCGATCCTCAGCAATAACTGAGGTTCGTATTTATACCCTCAAAGGCGGCCTCCGGGCCGCCTTTTTTCTGGCTGGTAGCTAACTGCTAGTCGCTAGCAGCTGGAATTAATCTAATCCTTTTGCCCGCGAATTAAGCGTATGAACAAGAATAAGAAAATTATGACTGCGTTTATTTGTGAAGAATCGCGTTATTTGCGGGCAAAAAAAATACGGGTATACAATTAGAAAAATGTTGAGAATAAAGTGTATGCTATTAGGTTAGACGTTCCGGGCGACGGTGTCCTGTTTAACTTTACGCTACGAGCATTGCGGATCGCTTTTCACTCGCGTTAAACACGATCCCAAAACCGACATTTTAGTTAACAGAAGTAATTCACAATGGCATTTAAGTCTTTATTTAGTTTATTTTCCAGCGATCTTGCGATTGATCTTGGAACTGCCAACACGCTTGTCTATGCAAAGGGCCGCGGAATTGTCGTCTCCGAGCCTTCCATAGTTGCTATCAACAAAGTCACCAATCAGGTCGAGGCCGTCGGCCGCGACGCCAAAGAAATGCTTGGCCGAACACCGGGCAATATCGTCGCAATTCGTCCGATGAAGGACGGCGTGATAGCAAATTTTGAAGTGACGGAAAAGATGCTCCAGCATTTTATCCGCAAAGCGCACAACGGCAAATCGTGGGTTCGCCCGCGCGTCGTGATCGGCATTCCTTCTGAGATCACACAGGTTGAGCGTCGTGCGGTCGAAGATTCTGCATATCGGGCCAAAGCGTCAGAAGTTTATCTGGTTGAGGAAGCAATGGCCGCCGCTATCGGCGCCGGTCTGCCGATCACCGAACCGCACGGCAACATGGTCGTTGACATCGGCGGCGGAACGACAGACATTGCCGTCATCTCACTTTCAGGAATTGTCTATTCTCGCGCGGTTCGCGTCGCCGGCAACGAGATGGACGAAGCGATCACGCAATACATCAAACGCAAATACAATCTCCTAATCGGCGAGCGCACATCGGAAGCAATTAAGATCGCTTTGGGAAGCGCATTTCCACTCGAAGAGCCTCTTTCAATGGATGTGCGCGGCCGCAATCTTATCGAGGGCATTCCAAAAACTATCACAATGACGGACGAAGAGATCCGCGAAGCTCTCTCCGATTCTGTCGCTACGATAATCAACGCCGTCCGCGTCGCCCTCGAACGCACACCACCCGAACTGTCCGCCGACATCGTTGAACGCGGCATTGTTCTCACCGGCGGCGGAGCACTTCTCAAAAATCTCGACAAGCGATTGATGATCGAGACAGGCCTGCCGGTTGTTATTGCGGACGACCCGCTCTCCTCGGTCGTGCTCGGCACCGGCAAAATGCTGTCCGATTTTGAACTCCTCAAACGCGTTAAATGGGATAATTCACTGATGACAGGAAGTTAAAAAACAGTGGTCAGTGGTCGGTGGTCAGTTGTCAGAAAAGACATCCACTGACCACTGACCACTGACCACCACCGACCACTGCTGAATGGTAGAGCG
Organism: Chloracidobacterium sp.; assembly: GCA_043773225.1. GTDB lineage: Bacteria > Acidobacteriota > Blastocatellia > Pyrinomonadales > Pyrinomonadaceae > OLB17. Next base: position 2,426 of record JAYVFJ010000068.1, on the reverse strand, counting down.
TAGTCAAAAAGATGTTTGGCGATTGACGCCGTGGCTGATGATCGTCCTTCTTTTGGTGAATTTTGTCCTCATGGCTTTTGACGCCCGCGAGATTAATTCGGGGCAGCGGATAATTCGCGTTTGGACGCAAACAGGCGCCGATTTTGTCCAGTCGCCGGTCACGACCATCAGTTCTTCGATCTCAAGCTATTTTAGTTCGATCTCAAACCTACGCTCTGCCGCAAGCGAAAACGATATTCTCAAACAGCGTGTTCAGGAACTCGAAGTTGAGTTGAAGCAGAAAGAAGAATTGGCTTCGGAAAATGGAAGGTTAAAGTCGTTTCTCCAGTTAAAAGAGCAAAGCAAATATAAGGTTCTGACCGCCCAGATAATCGGCCGCGACCCTTCGGTTTGGTTTGATTCGTCAATAGTAAATCGCGGCAGTCTGGACGGCGTTGCATTGAACATGCCGGTCGTCACCGACGGCGGCCTCGTCGGACGCGTGACAGCCGTCAGCCCTTTGACCTCGCAGGTTGACATGATAACGCGTGATAAATCGGGCCTCGGCGCCGTGATCGGCCAGATCGGCGAATCGAATGCACTTGGCGTCGTCAACGGAACAAGCAAGAAGGACCTGCTTGAGATGAAATATGTCCCCGGTAATATTGATGTGCAGGCAGGCCAGTCTGTTTTTACGACCGGCCAGGACGGCATCTTTCCGCCGGGATTGAAAGTCGGCGAAATAGTCAATGTCGTTCAGGGTTCGGCGACAACTCCGCACCAGATATTAATCCGACCTGCCGCTAAACTCAGCTCGATGCAGGAAGTCGGCATTTTGCTATACGAGCCGCTGCCAAAAACCGATTTTGACCAAAAGCTGCCAAACGCCATAAAGAAGAAATAAGTGGAAGGGATTAAATTAACAATTTCTTTAATAATCGCAATCCTTTTGCAGTGGACTCTGCGGAATGTGTCGGAGCCGTTCGCGTATATTGATTTTCCTTTGATAATTGTCATATATGCTGCTCTGCAAAGAAACTCCATCCGGGCTATCCTTTTTGGCACAATTTCCGGCATTTCGATTGATGCTTTGAGCGGGGGTCTGCTCGGTGCTAACGGATTCACTAAAACGCTTGTGGCGTATATAGTTTCTGAAGTTGCGCGACGGGTATATATGGACAACCTTCTTCTGAGGATTCCCGTCCTAGCAGGGGCATGTTTGTTGAACTCTTTCATGTTTTACGGGCTGCACCGGCTGCTCGGCCAGACGCCGGCCGGTGACGTGCTTGTGACCGCTGCGTATTCGCTTATTGGAACGACCATCGCCGGAACATTGGTTTACCTGTTTCTGCAAAGTTTTGCAACCGACAATATCCGGCCAAAGAAACGTGAAATGTTCACACCGCGACGACAAACCCGACGGCGAAATCCAATACGACTTAATAGATAATATATAAATATATAGTTATGAAGATCGGCGACCATATCCAAAATTTAGGGCTGCGGGTCAGCGCGATACAGGCGGTCGCTTTTATTTTGCTGGCGCTTTTAGGCGCGCGGCTTTATTATCTGCAGGTCGTCAGGGGCGAATATTTTAGCGAGCGGGCAGAAAGTCAACGGGTTCGCCTCATACCCATTCCGGCGCCGCGCGGCGCGATCTTTGACCGCAGCGGCAAATTGCTGGTTGATTCTCGCCCTACCTACAACGTCGTTCTTTCCAACGAGCCGCTGAAAACAATAAACGTCAACGACCGCGTAGATGATTACTCGCGCGCGCTTGATCTCAATCGTCAATTTGTCGTCGAGCGTTTGAACCTGATAAAGAAGCAAAACGATTTTGAGACGATGGTGCTCAAAGAGAACGTGACAATGCAGGACATCGCCTGGGTCGAATCGCACTCGCTCGAATTTCCCGAACTCCGTGTCGAATTGCAGCCGCAGCGGTTTTATCCTCTCGGAACGACACTCGCTCATGCGCTCGGCTATGTTGGCGAGATCAGCCCCAAACAGCTTGAGGAGGAAGAATTTAAGGCGAAAGGTTTTCGCCCGGGCGATGTCATTGGAAAAGGCGGGCTTGAACAATATTACGATGAATTTCTGCGCGGCAAGCCCGGCTTTCGCAAAGTGCTGGTTGACAGCCGCGGACGCGTGCAGAGCGAGCTTGAAGTCGTCCCGCCGCAATCGGGACAAGACCTTGTCACGTCGATCGATCTCGATCTGCAGCTCGAAGCCGAACATCAACTAGAAATTTCCGCAACCAAACGCGGAACCATAATCGCAATGGACCCGAACAACGGCGAGATACTTGTTATGGCCTCGGCGCCGTCGTTCGACCCGAATATTTTTGTTCGCGGCAGTTCGTCGCCCGAGGGACGCTCGCAGATAGCAGCTTACTGGCAGGACGAAAAACGGCCTCTGTATAATCGCGCGATCCAGGGTCGCTATCC
>JAYVFJ010000067.1:0-2852 GCA_043773225.1 Chloracidobacterium sp. | reverse complement strand
ATAAACGCTGAATGCATCTAAGCGTGAAGCCAGACCTAAGATTAATATTGCCAGTGAGACTCGTGGAAGACCACCACGTTGATAGACTGGAGATGTAAGTGCAGTAATGTATTTAGTTGACCAGTACTAATTGTCCCAAGGCTTGACCATAAAATTTGTTGACAAGCAAATTTAATTCAAGCAACGCAAGACTATAAAGAAAAGTAGTGGACATGCAATGTATTCAGTTATCAGATATCAGGATCGTAAATTGACAATAGTAAATCGTAAATAGTTTCTTTCTATTCACGATTTGCGATTTACGATTCACTGGCCGCTCGCGGCCACAAGTTTTCCGGTGATATTGTCGGTAGGGTCACACCCGTTCCCATCCCGAACACGGAAGTTAAGCCTACTGGAGCCGATGATACTGCATCTTTCAGGTGTGGGAAAGTAGGAAGTCGCCGGATTTATATCAACAAAAAGCCCGCTCAATCGAGCGGGCTTTTTGTGTTTGAACTTCGAAATTTCCCGACGACTTGCGGCAAGTTCTCAAACAGGCGAAAATGAATTGAGTTAGATTCCATGAGAGTTCTCTGTTTCACTTTTATTGTTTATCTCGTGATTCTCACAACACAGCCGTGTAGTGATATGGCAGCGATGCTTAACGATTGCGGTGACAGGAATCTGGAAATTACTCATGTTGAAAGCACTTCGGACAGCGATTCGCAATTGGATGATTGCTCACCGTTTTGCATTTGCTCGTGTTGTAGCCTTTCGGTAGTTGATCACACGGTTTCCGTCGGCCTCACAACCCATGTTGAAAACGTCGCCATCCTGACAACTCTCATCGAATATACAAATCCCTACGCCAAAGCTCATCAAAACTCAATTTGGCAACCGCCAAAAGCTTAATTAGACAAAATTAGTGCGCCTTTTTTCGCGTTGTCGCGCCTTTGTAGGCCGCTCCCACTTTGGATTCTTGTTTAGTTTGTCTTTTGGAATTTATGCAAAGAGTTTTTTTGATTCTATCCTTCGTTTTGACGGCGACGACAATGTTCGCACAAACTGCGATACCCCCGAGATATTACAGCCAAACCGAAGGCATCTCGCTTTCGGAGATCGTTAGACGGGCTTTCGAAAACAATGGCGAGATAAAGATCGCACGTTTGGAAGTCGAAAAGGCTAAGACTCGTTTGACGCAAGCCGGACTGCGGCCAAACCCAACGCTTGAAGTCGAACAAACTACGGGAACGTTTGTCGGTTCGCCGGGGGACCGTGAGCTAAGTGTTGCCGTATCCGTTCCTGTTGATGTTTATGGTCAGCGTGGCCGCCGTATGGATATTGCGAGAGCGGAAATCACGTTAAAGGAAGCCGAGGTTGTCGCTCGACAACGAGAATTGGCAAGCCAGATTTTCGTTGCATACGGCGACGGGTTAGCCGCGTTGCGTGAATTGCAGGTTTTAGAAGAACTTTTTGACCTTGACCTGGAAACGGTGAAATTTGTCCAGATACGCGTTAACGAAGGAGATGTAGCACCGCTTGAACTCAATCTCCTGCAAGCCGAAGTTGAACGCCTTCGATCACGCCAACAACTTGTAGAGGGAAAGCTTCAAGCAAACATTTCTAAACTAAAATTTTTCGCGGGTATCCCGTTTGAAGAACCATTGAAACTTCGCGAGGAAATTTTGACGGCATTCATTCCCTTGCTTCCGTCAACCATCGAAACAAGCATTACGGCCGGATTAAAAAATCGGCCCGAGATTCGTCTTGCCGAACTTGATGAACAATTGGCAACAGCAGGACTAAGGCTTATCCGTTCGCAGAGCAAGCCGGATGTGACCGCATACACCCGTTACAAGCAGGGACGCTCGACGATTGATCTGCCGACAGGAGAGTTTCCGCAAAGACGAGACCGGAGTTTAACCTTTGGCGTTACGATCGGCTTGCCAATTTTTAATAAGAATCAGGGAGCAAAGGCCGAGGCCCAAATTGCGATTCGTCAGGCACAGGAGCGACGGATATTTGCCGAACAGGTTGTTAAGAACGAGATTATCATTGCATTCCAGCGTATTGAGGCCGCAAAGCGTGCGCTGACAATTCTGGAAACGGCGGTCTTGCCTCGTTCGCGAGAAAATGTCGCTACTATTCGCCGCGTTTACGAGATCGGCCAGTTGAAAATAACCGATCTTATCATCGAGCAGCGAAAGCTCTTGGACGCAAACCGTGATTTGACGGAAACATTGACCGAACGCTACCGCGCACAAGCTGATTTATTTGTTGCGCTTGGAATCATTTTTGATAACTGAGGAAAAAATAATGTCAGAAAAGGAAATCATAGAAAACATAGATCATTACGAAAAGGACGAGATCGGAGTTGAGCAACAAACCCCCAGGACGCTTCGCGCATGGATAATAACGGCAGTTGTTATTGTTCTCATCGGCATTGTCGCAATAGCCTGGATCATTAGCACTCGTTCGTCGGACGGGGATAAAACTACAGAAGAAGTACACAACGAAGAAGCCGGTCATTCTGAAAACAAAAGCCTCAAGGAAGTAAAACTCGACGCCGAAATGCTTGAGTTCGCCGGGATCGTAACTGAAACCGTGACCCAGCGACCGGCTATCGCCATGTTGAATGTTACAGGTGCGGTCGAGCTAAATCCTGAAACGACAGAAATGGCGACGGCGCTTGTTGGAGGCCGGATCGAACGTGTCTTCTATGGTGTCGGAGACAGCGTGAGCAAAGGTGCAGTACTCGCTGTTATATCGAGTCCGCAACTAGCGCAGATGCACGGCAAAATGCACGAGGCTAAGACGAAATTCGAATTAGCACAGCGGAATCTTGTTCGGGTTCAAAAGAGCGAGAATCG
>JAYVFJ010000066.1:0-2634 GCA_043773225.1 Chloracidobacterium sp. | reverse complement strand
ATTAAAGGACGGTCAAGAAGCCAGCGAAAAAGAGTTAATTGCGTTCTGCAAAGAGCGCTTGGCCGATTTCAAATGCCCGAAATCGATTCTTTTTCTTGTAGAGATCCCGAAGGGCCCAACCGGAAAATTATTAAAGCGGGAACTTGCGAAGATGTTAAAGCTGCCTTCGTGAAGCATATCGTGAAAGGACGTCATCTAACTTTCAACACCAATGTTAGCGAGGCGACAATTTGTTCTATTTCGTTATCCGACAGTCGGCCTAACCGACGCAAAAACCGCTCATGAGATACCGATCTAATCTGAAAGGCGTCCGCGGCCGATGTTTTCGATAATCCATTCAGCGAGTTCGGAACAATTTTCGTCATCCAGATCGCATGGATGTAATAATCTTTCCAGTCCGTAATCGGAACTATTACTTTCAGTGGCAGAATTCCGATGTCGTCATCGTTTACAATAACCACCGGTCGTTTTTTTCTGATTTCGGCACCGACGGTCGGATCGAGATTCAGAGACCAAACTTCTCCTCTAAGCATCCAGAAAATCCTCACTGTCCAGTCCCGTCCAAACGGTTAATTCTTTGTCCTTCAAATAGTGCTCCCGCATAAGTTCGGCGGATTCTCGCAGTCGCGATGGTTTTTCGTCTAACGTGTGTTTCTGGCTTTTAGATTCGCCATTCATTAGCCTTGCGGCAATATTAATGACCTTTCGCCTCTCGGCATCATTCATTTCAATTAATTCGGTTTCAATCGTATTAACACTCATAATTTCTCCAACAAAAACTATTTTATCCCATTTTTAAAATTCAGGAGAATTTTTCGGCGGAGAGTTGAGCGACTGTTGAAGAAAGCGTGCCTGGGATTTCAACGCCCGTTTTGCCTCAGGCAGAATGTTGAGCATCATAAAATCGTGAAACGCCCCGGGAAACTCTTCATAGCGGACATCGACGCCGGCCAAAAGACATTTCTGATAAAACATTCGGCAATCGGCCAACAGCAGATCGGCTGTGCCCATTTGAATCAGCGTTGGCGGCAGACCGGCGAGATCACCGAACATCGGTGAAATGAGCGGATCTTTCGGATCGGCGTCGCCGACGTATTCGTGGGCGGCCCTAGACAGGCGCTCGACGGTCATCATTACGTCCTCGTGTTTATTCAGATCGATGTCAGGATTTCCGAGGGTTGCATCAACCCACGGCGACATAAGAATTAGTTTTTGAGGCAGTTGCTTGTTCATTGCGCGAAGTTTGAAAACAGCCGAGACAGCCATGCCCGCACCGGAACTGTCGCCAAGAAAAAACCAATTCGCCGGCAGTTCGAAACGTGTGACGAGATCGACAATTTCGTTCAAACCCACCGGAAACGGATTTTGCGGCGCGATGCCGTAATCGACCATCAAACCCGCAAACTGAGTCAGTTTGCAAATCCTGGCAAGATATTCCCAATGCTCCTTTACCGGCCCAAAATAGAACGCGCCGCCGTGAAGATAAACGAGAACGCCACGTCCGGCCTCTCGCCGGTCGATCCAAAATGCCCTGACATCCGAATGAACTCGTTCACATCTTTCGGCGATGCCTTTTGGCGGGTTTCGAAAGTTGAAATCCCACTGAGTTTTCAGCGCGTTAAACCCACCGTCGTCGCGAAAAGTGAATCGTACGTACAGTTTTGCGATGGAATTTAGGATACTCATTTATTCATCGCGGCCGAGTCAACCCGACACGGCACTTTTTTAGCGACCTCGGCAATGCTGTTACAGACTTTTGCGAGAGTTTTTTCGCGGTCAAACCAAACAGTGCAATCTGGGCGAGGGCAATAGTTATAGGCATAGCGATAATATTAGCAAAAATAAACGCCCACTTCCGACTGGAGCCGCAAGCATCCTGCTTGCCCGCGGCGAATCGCTCTGGATTCGCTGGCGGTTTCACCCGTGTTCTCGGTCGTTTGGGGGCCGAACGCCGTTCGCGTCGTGGCAGGCAAGATGCTTGCCGCTCCAGTCAAACGTTTTATTTTCTTCCTCTCTTTGCGTTATTTGCATCTTAGCGTGAAAATATTCACTTCACAATAAAACACGAAACCCAAAGGAGGGAAACGCAATGACCTTAAATTCAGCGTCGTATTATCTCCCCGACGCGATTCAAAAATCCGTCGATTCCGAAATCGAAAAGTGGAACGCGGGAGACAAAATTTCCGGCATCTGGGCCAAAGACGCCAGTGTCTGGACCGGCGACGACGAAGCAAAATGGCTCGGCTGGCTGACCATCGCCGACGAAGAGTTGGCGGGCGCCCGTAAGTATTCGGATCTGACGAAGGATATTGAGGCTGCCGGATTTACCGATGTCCTGCTGATGGGAATGGGCGGCTCGTCGCTTTGCCCCGAGGTTTTGGCACTGACATTCGGCAAAACAAATTTTCACATTCTCGACTCGACCGTTCCCGCTCAGGTCAAAACTGTCGAAGACAACCTCGATCTCGCCAAGACGCTTTTCATCGTCGCCAGCAAATCGGGATCGACGCTTGAGCCAAATTGTTTCAAGCAATATTTCTTTGAGAAAGTGGCCGAGGCGGTCGGGCCTGAAAATGCGGGCCAGCATTTCGTCGCGATCACCGATCCCGGCTCAAAGATGGAGCAGGTCGCAAA
>JAYVFJ010000065.1:0-3490 GCA_043773225.1 Chloracidobacterium sp. | reverse complement strand
ATGGATTGTTGAAGCCCATCAGGGAAGTATTGAAGTCTCGAGTGAACTGGGTGTGGGAACAAGAATTGAGGTACGTTTCCCAATCGGCAGCGAGCCGTTCGTGTTGTAACGCGCAACGGCAAAATCCCACGTGGTACCGGGACCGGAGCCCGTGAATCCTTCGCCTACGGCGACGATCTTGCCATCTGACTGGATTGCCATCCCTGAAGCAAAAAACGTTGCGATTCCTCCGGTAAAGCCGGTCGTAACAATTCCACCGTTGCCGAATGACGCATCGAGTGCGCTTGGTTGAGCGATGATTGTTGCCGCGCCGAAGATTATCAGCGCGAGCATTGCTAAAACGGGTGTCGAGATTTTATTGCAATTCCTGGTTTTCATAATTTCACCTTTTTTCTAAATGAAGCATCACCGCTCTGCTCCTGCGTTTACTGTCCCCAATCGGTGGGAAGATTAAAGGACGATTCGTTCGACAGTCGAACGACGTTGCTGCCGTCGGCGTTCATTGTGCAAATGTCAACGTTATGGATGTAGCCATTGGCGCGGGCGAACACGATCTCCGAGCCGTCCGGCGAGTATATCGGGCTATAATCTGGATTCCCGTGGCTGGTCAGGCGGATCACGTTTGTCCCGTCGGCGTTCATTACGAAAATATTGCTGTTGCCGCGCACGCCATTACTGCCGGCTCGATACCGTTCGCGGGTGAAAACTATTTTCGTGCCGTCGGGCGACCAATCGTTTGCCGCTGACTGCGCGTCGATATTGTCGGTTAATTGCCGAAGATTGCTGCCATCCGCATTGATGACATAGACCTCGTAATGGCCGCTTGCGTCGCTGTTAAAACCTATCCTGCCGTCGGGCGAAAAGAACGGATACAGCGCACCCAAGCCGCCCGGACTGGTATAAACAACATGCTGATTGCTGCCGTCGGCATTCATGATCCAAATATCGCCGCCGAAACCGTGATCGAGATCGAATCTCATAAAGGCAATTTTGCTGCCGTCCGGCGACCATGCAGGCCGGGAATGATGGTGTGCCAGGTCGTTTGAGATATTGACCTGATTTGTGCCGTTCGCGTTCATCACAAATATCTGGCGGCGAATACCGACCGGCGACGATGCGTCCGCATCCGTGCGGGCGTAGGCGATCTTTTGACCATTGGGCGAATAACGCGCGAACGTGCCTCTAGATTCGGGAACGCCGACCTGCGTCGGATTGATGCCATTGACATTCATTCCAAAAATTCGATTCTGGCCGTCCACGCGCTGGCTGGTAAAAAGTATCGGCAAATTGCCGCTCTGCGCCTGTGCCGTTGCCAAAAGACCGGCGAGCAGTAATACCGAGAGAGAAACTGCCGACAAGATTTGTTGATGCCATTTTTGCGTTGTTTCTGTTTTGTTGTTCATTTTCATTTTTCTTCTCCTAATTTCTTTCCTTACTTTATATCGAGAAAATCAATTGCGGCTTTGCCGTCGGCGTGTAAACCAAGCTAACGGTTTATGACTGTTACGGTATTCATATCGCCCTTGATTTCAGGAATTGAGTTGGTAAAAACCTGAATATAATTTGTGACAAAAGGGGATCTTTCGAAAGTTACATGGTTGTTCGTTCCGGGGGAACCTATGGACTCAGGCACTGACTCTGCTCCGATTGCATTTATATCGTTTCCCTGGTTGTTTCCGAATCTGCAGGCCCTCAGATATACATTGACGGTGTTGTTTGAAGTTGCGTTGGTGAGATAGGTCGCTGCTGCGGACATACCCAGGCCCTGCGAATTGTTGTTTTCAAAACTCGTCCCGTATGCCTCGAAATTGGTCGTGTTTCCGTCTGCATTTACCGCGCTCGCACTCAGCCTTAGGCCGCCGCCTACATTCGCCCCGAAGCCGTTATCATTGAACCTGTCGCTCAAAGAAACAACTGTAATGCGGCCGAGGCTGGTATTAATGCCTTCGATGACAAGTCCGTTAGAGTTGTTATAGCTGCGGTTACCGCTCAACGCGGCTGATATCATACCGCCATCTGCTCCCGACGTATTTGCGATACGCAAACCCATACGCTGATTGCTGTGCAGATCATTGTCCACGATCTCTGCCTCGATTACGCGCCCCGCCTCATCCGCTCCGAGATTCCGTAGATCGATCCCGCGCAGATTGCCCGTCGAAATGATGTGGGCAATGCGGATGTGCGCAGTTCCCGGCCACGCGATCTCGGTCTCAATACCGCCGTTTCCGTTTACGGCATTTCTGATCGTCAGCCATTCAACTGAGTTGGCTCCCCGCCCCATCCTGATCGCTCCTGATTTGCTGATGGTTGGTGTGGCATAAGAACTCGCCGGCAGATTAATAGCGTCGATCACGACAGCCTCTCGATCACCGACAACTCCTTGCAGCGACATATTTTCCAAAAGATCAATCCGCCCGCCGTTAGGCCTCGGAACTTTGGCCGGATCATTTGCGGAAAGCATATAGACGCCGGCAGAGATAATAATTTGGCTTCCAACGTTTTGCTTATTGTTTACTGCTGCATATAGTTCCTCGATGTTGGTTACATTAACGGTTCTTAGGCTGACGAAACTGAATTTTGTTGAATCGGGGCTAAACACCGGTGACTTCGCCAAATCGGAGATCAAAAAGAGATCATCCCGGCCATTTGCAGCCGATTGTGAAGTAATTGGAATTGCGGTTGCCGCAAAGAGAAATGTAATTGACGCTAATATCGTTAAAAGTGTTTTGGTGTTCATTTTGGTATCTCCTTTTTTGCTTGCCCGGTGCAGCGTCTTGCTGTTATAATGCAGGGACGGCTATCCAAAGCTTTACGACAACCGACTTTCTGCACCGTGCGATCACAAGGCTAGAGTGTTGGAGGTTAAAATGTCTTTGGAAAAATATCCTGGTTTTCTCCTAAATTTCTCCGAGTGTGAAATGACGGGTGATTTCGCACATTCCTATCTATTTAAGTCGTTCCGGCTAAATATAGCGGAGCGTCAATTACTGTGTAAAAATTCGCCGGTTTATTTAACGCCCAAGGCGTTTGACGTGCTTGCATTGCTCGTCGAGCAAAACGGGCATTTGGTTGAGAAGGACGAACTGCTAAAACAGGTTTGGGCCGACTCGTTTGTCGAGGAAGCCAACATTGCGCGGATCATTCACACGCTTCGCAAAACCCTCGGCGAAGACGGCAACGGCAATAAATTTATCGAAACGGTCGCAACTAAAGGCTATCGCTTCGTAGCTGAGGTCACGGAAGATCGAGAACGACCCGAGCGGCATGCCGATAAATTGGAAAAACCGCCAGTGGTTGAGGAAGATTTTCCCGACTCGATTGAGGTCAATGAACCGGCCGAACCGCTACACGGACGCCCGGTTTCCGGCTCGATGCCGCGATCCCATATAACAGAATCAGGCGGCAATGCGATCGTCAATTTGGCCGAGTGGCGAAATGTGGTCAATCGTGTCGAAGAGCAAAAAGACCCGCTCGTGCTGGTCCCAAATGA
>JAYVFJ010000064.1:0-28506 GCA_043773225.1 Chloracidobacterium sp. | reverse complement strand
GTGAGCATCGCCATCAACGCAATAGCGGTGATCCAGGTTTGATGAAGATAAACGGACGCCTGAACGCTCGCAACAAACGGAAAGCCGAGAACAAAAACGCGGATGAAAGAAGCAAACGCAGCGGCCTTTGGCCCGGCGGCCATAAAGCCGGTGACCGGCGTCGGAGCTCCCTCGTAAACATCCGGTGTCCAAACGTGAAATGGCGCCATGGCGATCTTAAATCCAAAGCCGATTATCATCAACGCTCCGCCGACTAGCATCAGAGCGGGAAAGTTTACGACGAGATCGGGGCTTCGAAGAATGCCCGCGATTTCTGTAAGGTTTGTCGAACCCGTTGCACCGTAAGTGAGTGCCATTCCGTAAAGCAAAAACGCCGATGCGAACGAGCCGAGGATGAAATACTTCATCGCAGATTCGTTTGAGCGAAGATCGCCCTTGCGAAGCCCGGCCATGACGTATGTCGCTATGGAAAGCGTTTCGAGGCCGAGAAAAATGACGACGAGATCGTTGCCGGCAGCCATCAGCATCATCCCAAACGTGGCAAACATGAGCAGCGCATGATATTCGCCCACGGGCACATTTTCACGTTCGACCCAGATCGTCGAAATCAATATCGTCATCGCCGTGACAAACAAGAAAACAAACGAGAAACTCAGCCGCAGGCTGTCATGGACGACCATTCCGTTCCACGCCGACGAAACGTGATAAGCGCCGCTCCACATTATCACAAGCAAAACCGCAGCGATCGCCAGGCAAGCAAGAGAGATTGCACCGGACACAAAACGCTGCTTCGGGAAAAAGCTGTCATAGACCATAACAACAATACCCGCGACGGCAACGACCAGTTCGGGAAGAATGATCGAGACATCGACGTTTGGGTTTGTCAGGTCGGTTAAAAACATTGTATTCATCATGCCGATCAACATTGTATTTTTCCGGCTGGCAGCCAGTAGCTAGCGGCTAGTAGCTGGAACTTCCTAACCTCTTTTCGGAATACACAAAAGTTTGGATTCTAGCGGTTAGCTGCTAGCTGCCAGCTACTAGCCAAACAAATCTATTGCGGTGCGTCGCAGCCGCAATCTGAAACTTCGACCGGAACCTCAGCGTGATGTTCAGCGTGATCGACGCTGCCGCCGGCCTGGCCCATCACGCGTGTTTGAATTGCCTTGATGGCTTCGTCGCTGCGCTCAAGGAACGGTTTTGGATAAACACCCATGTAAACCATCAAAAACAACAACGGCACCATCAAGCCGATCTCGCGCCAGCTAAGGTCGGCGAGCGTTTTGTTCTTTTCGTTCGTGACCTTGCCAAAGAAGACCCGCTGCACCATCCAGAGCAGATACACTGCCGCAAAGATAACACCTGTTCCGGCGAGCATCGTGGCGATAATGTTCCAGTTCATGCCGTCGGTAATACTCAATATTTGCGACTTGAACATGCCGACCATTATTAAAAACTCGCCGACAAAACCATTTAGAAAAGGTAATCCGACCGAGGCCATCGCCGTGATCACAAACAGCGTTGCATAAACCGGCATCACGTTTGCCAAACCGCCAAACTGCGTGATCTCGCGCGTATGCCGCCGCTCGTAAATAAAGCCGACGAGCAGGAACAACGCACCCGTCGTCACGCCGTGGGCGAGCATCGTAAAAAGAGCGCCCTGCATTCCCTGCTCGGTGAACGAGAACATTCCGAGAATCACAAAACCCATGTGGGCGACCGACGAATAGGCAACAAGGCGCTTTATGTCAGGCTGCACCATCGCGACCAGTGCTCCATAAATGATGCCGATGATCGCAAGCGCGATAAACAGCGGTGCAAACTCGCGGGATTGATCCGGAAACAAGGCGAAATTGAACCGCATCAAACCGTAGGTTCCCATTTTTAGAAGCACAGCGGCAAGAATAACGGAACCTGCGGTCGGAGCTTCGGTATGAGCGTCGGGCAGCCAAGTGTGAAATGGAAACAGCGGAACTTTGATCGAAAACGCCAACGCAAATGCGAGGAAAAGTAGCACACCCGTTTGCGGAGCGAGCGTCAGAGTACCTGACTTCATCGCGCTCAGTATCGCTACAAAATCAAACGAACCGCCGAGCCCAGTCTGGTCTGCGTAAAGATAATAAAGCGCGATGATCGCGACCAGCATCAGCAAACTGCCGAGTGCCGTAAATATAAAGAATTTAACAGCCGCGTAAATGCGATTTTCACCGCCCCAAATGCCGACCAGGAAAAACATCGGCACAAGAGACGCCTCGAAAAACAGGTAAAAAACAAGCAGATCGAGCGACACAAAAACCCCGATCATCGCGCTCTCAAGCAACAGCAAAAACACATAAAACGCCGTTTGTCTTTTCTCCACTGCGTGCCAAGTCGAAATTACCGCGATCGGCATAATAAACGTCGTCAATATCACCAGCCAAATACTCAACCCGTCAACGCCGACGTGATAATTCGTATTGATCGCCCTGATCCACGGCACGTTCTGCTCAAAATAAAACCCGCTCGCCGAGGCAGTTCCTTTGTCGGCAAGCAACAACAGCGAGACGGCAAAATTCACCAGCGTAAAGCCAAGAGTCAGCCACTTTAGCTGGCTTTCCTGTTTCCAAAACATCTGATGTGCAAGCGTCAAGATCGCTCCCACAAGGGGCAGCAGGATCAGAATCGTTAAGAGATTTTCAGCAATAAGATCCATAAATTAAGTTCAAAGTTTAAGGTTCAAAGTTCAAGGTTTGCTCTTCATAACTTTGAACCTTGAACTTGAAACTTTGAACATCACGTCACCAACTTCAATCCGTAATAAATAAAGTATCCAATCACCGCCAACGCACCAAACAAAATGATCGCCGCGTAGCTGCGGACAAAACCGACCTGTATCTGCCGGACGACCGAACCGGCTTCGATCACAAAATGTCCGATGCCGTTGACGATGCCGTCTATGAAGCCGAGATCGAATCCTTTCCACAAACCGTTACGCGAGACATTTGTGATCGGGTCAACGATATAGCCGTTGTAAAATTCGTCGAGCCGCCATTTTTGTTCGAGAATTTTTGGCATCTTGCGAAGCGGATTTTTTAGAAAAAGTGCAAACCCGATCACGATGCCGATCGCAGCCATCACAATCGACAGCCCTGCGAGCATTCGCTCTTTTTGGACGACCTCGGGGGCGTGCGATTTTGCGGCTTCGCGGGCAGCGACAGCAGTCGGCATTTCGGTTTCGGCAACGACGGGCTCAAGCACATGCTCAAAAGCATTAGCATCTTTTATGCCAACCAGCGAACTCATTGCATACGGCACACCGACGAGACCGCCGACAGTCGAGAGAAACGCGAGAATTATCAATGGCATGGTCATCGTCCAAGGCGATTCGTGCGGTTTGAAATTCACCGGCAAAGCGTGATGCTCGTCGTCATCATCGGAATGAGACGTATGTGTCGCATGAGATTCATGCGTCTCATCATGAGCAGATGCCCAACGCTCTTTGCCCCAGAATGTCATCACCATCATTCGCGTCATGTAAATCGCGGTCAGCACGGCGGTGAAAACTGCGACCGCCCACAAAATTTCTTCACCCGGAAACGGCCCTGTCGGAAAGTATTTGTCGGTCGCAAACGTCTTGTAGAGGATCTCGTCCTTTGAGAAAAAGCCCGCCCAGATCGGTATGCCGCATATCGCCAGCCAGCCCATCGCCATCGTGATGAAGGTGATCGGCATGTGTTTTTTCAGCCCGCCCATCTTTCGCATGTCCTGCTCGTGGTGCATTCCGTGAATGACCGAGCCGGAGCCAAGAAACAGCAGTGCTTTGAAAAACGCGTGCGTCATCACATGAAATATCGCAACGACAAACGCGCCGACGCCGGCGGCGAGGAACATAAATCCAAGCTGCGAAACGGTCGAGTAGGCAAGCACTTTTTTGATGTCGTTCTGCGCGATGGCAATGGTCGCGGCAAAGATCGCGGTTGCGGCGCCGATAACGGCGATGATCCACATTGCGGTAGGTGCGAATTGATAAATAGCGTTTGAGCGAACGACCAGATAAACGCCCGCCGTGACCATCGTCGCCGCGTGAATGAGAGCCGATACGGGCGTCGGGCCGGCCATCGCGTCGGGCAGCCACGTCAATAAAGGTATTTGTGCCGACTTGCCCGTCGCTCCGATAAAGAGCAACACTCCGGCTGAAGTCAGGCCGCCCGCGAAGATCGCTCCCCAAGTGAATGGATCGGCAGACATATTTTCGAGCACGAAGCTGAATACGCTATGCACCTGCTGGCCGTCAACGGTCTTGTCATAAAATGACAGCGAACCCGTCAGCGTGAATATCAAAAACATCCCGATCAGCACACCCCAGTCGCCGATGCGGTTCATTACAAATGCCTTCTTTGCGGCTTCGCGGGCTTCGTTCTTTTTGACGTAATAGCCGATCAACAAATAAGAGCAAAGTCCGACGCCTTCCCAACCGACGAACATCAGCAGATAGTTGTCCGCCAGCACCAGCGTCAGCATTGCGAACATGAACAGGTTGAGATAAGCGAAGAAACGGTAAAAACCTGTATCGCCTTTCATATAACCCGTCGCAAAAATATGTATCAGCAGTCCGACGAAAGTGATAAAACACGCATAAACGCCGCTCAAGCGGTCCATTCCGAGCCCAAAATCCGCACGAAATTCACCGACCTGTATCCATGTCCAAAGATGATCGAGAACCGGCTTTTCGGCAACAAGCGCGCCTTCATGCCCGGTGCCGAAGCCGAACGCGATCATAAACGCAACAACCGTCGAAACCGCGATCGTCCCGCACGCAACGAGGCCGCTGAACATCTCGTTGCGCAGCTTGCCGCCGATCAACCAATTGATCACAGCCCCGGCAAGCGGGGCAAAAATTATTAAACTTAAAAGGTTGTTTTCAGTCATTCTCAGTGACTAATTCCTCAAAATACTTGCGTCGTCCACATCAACCGACTGACTGTTGCGGAAAAACGCGATTATGATGCCGAGGCCGACGGCGGCTTCGGCGGCGGCGACGGACATTACCATAAAGACAAAAAGCTGTCCGGTGACGTCGCCGTAATATCTGGAAAACGCAACAAACGTCAGATTTACCGCGTTGAGCATCAGCTCGATGCACATAAACATCCCGATCGCGTTGCGCTTGAAAATAACGCCGACGCAGCCGATCGCAAACAATATTCCTGATAGCGCCAGGTAACTGGCTAAGCTCGGTTCCATAAAATAGTGAATCGTGAATCGTAAATCGTAAATAGTTCTTTTCTATTCACGATTTACGATTTACTATTTACTGTTTTCCTCATGCCTTAAATCGCGCTCGTGCTCTACGACCAATTCAAGCTGCGGCTGAGCCAATCGCCGCGCCAAAATAACTCCGCCGATGATCGCCATCAGCAGCAGAACGCCGACGATTTCAACCGGCAGTAAATATTCTGTGTACATCGCCTGTCCGATGTTCAAGGTTTTGCCGGCGCTCATTGATTGATCAGCCGGAACATTAGGAGCACGCATTACGGCGTAAAAAATGAAAAATGTCTGAGCAAGCAAAATCACACCAAGGCCGCCACCGAGCGCATACAAATATCGCAGGCGGTTGAGCGGTTTGTCTTCGTCGAGATTGAGCAGCATTATCACAAAAACCACCAAAACCATGATCGCTCCGGCGTAGATCAAAATCTGCACAGCCGCAATGAACGGCGCCGCAAGGGTCACATAGATACACGACAGTGAAATAAACACGCCAACCAGCGAGATCGCGCTGTAAAGCGGATTTTTGTGATAGACCATCGAAACGGCGCACGCGATAGCTAAACCCGCAAACAGAAAAAATAAGGCTGTTCCAACCATAAAATACTAACAGCGGATTAACACAGATTTACACGGATATATCTAAACTATTTTTTCTTAATCCGCGATAATTCGCGTAAATCGGTTGTTTATTTCCTAGCTATTGAGAAAATAAACTATAACAATCGTCAGGATCACATTTGCGATCGCGACCGGCAGTAAAAACTTCCAGCCGAAGTTCATTAACTGATCGAAACGAAAACGCGGCAGCGTCCCGCGAATCCAGATATACAGAAACAAAAATGCACAGATCTTGCCGATAAATGCAACGTGGCTGACAAGAGCATACGGTATTGATCCCGGCTCGAAAATATGCCCCAGTCCGGGCACATACCAGCCACCGAGGAATAACACCGTGCACATCATCGAGACGGTGAACATATTCACATACTCGGCCATGAAAAACAGCGCAAATTTTAGTGCCGAATATTCGGTGTGAAAACCGGCGACAAGCTCTGTCTCGGCCTCAGGCAGATCGAATGGAACGCGATTGGTCTCAGCAAAGGCGGCGATCAAAAAAACCATGAAACCAATAAACTGCGGGATGATGAACCACCTGAACGGCGAGTTTATCTGCGCAAAAATGATGCCGTTAAGATCGAGCGTTCCAGCGAGCATTACAACACCGATCACCGACGCGCCCATCGCAAGTTCGTATGAGATCATCTGTGCGCTCGAACGCAGTCCGCCCATGAGACTGTATTTGCTATTCGATGACCAGCCGGCAAGAGCGATGCCGTAAACACCAACCGATGTGATTCCGAGAACAAAGAGAACGCCGACATCAATTCTTGCGATAGTAAGCGGCAGTGCCGTTACGCCTTCGCCAAGCCCGAACGGCAAAAATGTCCAATCAACGCTCGTGATCGCCGGGCCGAACGGATATACGACGATCGGCAGCAGGGCGCACGTCAACGCGACCATAGGAGCAAGAAAATAAACAAACCTCGTCGATTTGTCAGGAACAATATCTTCCTTAAAAATAAACTTGAGCAGATCGGCGAACGGCTGCAAAACTCCCCAAGGCCCAACGCGGTTCGGCCCGATGCGGCCTTGTATCCAGCCGAGAACCTTCCGCTCGGCCAGCACCGTGTAAGCAACGATCATCAACACGCCCTGAAAGGCGAGCAGAATCCCGACGCTGATCACGATAAATGGAAATGCAGTTTTTAGTACGGATTCCATATCAAACTATTTTGACCGGAGCAGAACGGTCAGAAGCATGCACAGTTGCGGCCTCTGCCTTTCCTTCTTCACGCGAACTACCATCAAGCCCAAACTGCACAAGCGGCGAAACCAACAAATTCTCCGGCTTGGGATTGCCGTGAGCGAGCAGGTGAAACTGAGCGGTCTTGCTCGTCATGGTGGTCAGCCGATGCAGTTTGTGGCCGACCTTTGGCACTTCTGTATTCTTTTCCGCCGAATCGCTCATCGCTTCAACTCGCGTTTTCAGAGCCTTGAGATGAGCGGAAATATCCTTTTTACCGGAAACGGCATATTTTGCCTGAACCGGGTTCGATTCATCCTTGAGCATCGGGTAGCGAAGGCCTTCGTAGGCCGGAACGCTGTCAGCAATAGCTTTGAAAACCATCGAAGCCGAGAAATCATAGCCAAACTCAGTGCCCATTTCACGGGCGATCAACGCCGTTATCATCAAATCGGGCTTCGACTGGTGAACCGGCTCGATGGCCTTTCGGACACGCTGAACATTGCCTGCGTTATTTGTAAACGTCCCGTCAACCTCGGCGAAACTTCCCGCCGGGAACACAACATCGGCGAACGCGGTCGTCTCGGTTTGGAAAAGCTCCTGCACGACGACAAAATCTTTTCCTTGCAAAATACTGGCGTCCTGCAAACTGCCGCCGATAAGCAATGCTTTTGAAGTCTTGACAACCTCGTCTGCCGCTTTACGTCCCGGCGTCATATCGTGAGCACCGACCGAATTGTTATATTTCGGCAAAGGATGCAGAGTAACTCGGCGATTGTCTGCGCCAAAACCGGCCGCTGAAATTGCTATCGCTGCCTGTGCCTCAGCCGAAAGTTCGCCGCCAAACATGATGAGCACATCGCCTTCGGTTTCGCTTATCGTTTTACGAACGGCATCGATCTCGCTTGTCTCAATTCCGAGCTTTCTCGCGGCCAAAGCATCGCTGCCCGCATCTGCCAAAGCCAATGCAAACGCATCAACTGCTCCCGCATTTACATGCACAAACTGCGTCGCACGACGCGAGAGATTGATCGGCGTATCGTTAACGCAGATAAACTTCGCACCGCCGTTGCGAACGGCCTGACGTATCTGTTTGGCTGTATAGCTTTGTTCTTCCTCAGGCTCACCGCCGATCAGGATGATAGTTTTTGCGTAACGAATTTCTTTATGAGTGCAGAGCGGAACAGTGAGGTTGTCAAAAACCGGTGCCAGATCATGCACATCAGAAACCGCGATATTATCAGTTCCAACCGCTTCAGCCGCAAATCTTTTCAAGGTAAATACGGCTTCATTCGTCAACCTGGGACTCGCAATAACTCCAACCGATTTGCCGTGCTCCTTTAGCTTATCTGCCGCAAATTTTATCGCCGCATCCCACGTTGCGGGTATTAGTTTTCCGCCTTTTGAATAGCGGATCATCGGCGTTTTGATGCGGTCGGGATGGTTGATAAATTCGTGTGCAAAACGCGCCTTTACATCGAGAAATTCACCGTTCAAGCCATTCACATAACGATCGCGGGCGACGATCCGATGCACCAAACCGCTGCGCGATCCGATGCTCAACTGCATTCCATCCGAGCCGTAAACGTCGGTTGTGATCGTCTGTTCGAGTTCCCATGGACGCGTCTCGTGACGATAAACTCCGTCAAGTAGCGTTCCGGTCGGGCAGACCTCGATACAGTTGCCGCACTGCGAACAGTTCAGCCAGCCTCCGTATGTTCCGATCACGGTATTCGAGCCGCGATTGCCGGCCTCGATGGTGTCTTCTCCCATCCATTCGTCACAAACGCGTGTGCAGCGTTTGCAGAGAATGCATCGCTGTGGATCGTTGGCAACGATCGGTGAAAGATATTTTTCGGGCTGAGCGTTTTTCTTTTCCGAGAAACGCTCTTCGACATCGCCCCAATCGAAGATCACTTCCTGAAGCTCACATTCACCGCCGCGGTCGCAGACCGGACAATCGAGTGGATGATTAATAAGCAAAAATTCGCCCATCGCACGCTGCGCCTTTTCAACTTCTTCGCTCTGTGTGGTGACGACCATGCCGTCCTGACAGATGATCGTGCAGGACGTTTGCAGCTTTGGCATTTTCTCGATGCGCACCAAACACATGCGGCACGACGCCTGTAATTCGAGGTCTTTGTAATAGCAAAACGACGGAATCCCAAAACCCTTTTCACGACACACATCAATCAGCCGCGCGCCTTTAGCGACTTCGTATTCCTGCTCGTTTATGGTTACTTTAATCTGTTCTGACATCAATTCTTTCGCGTGTAGCGCGTTTCCGTCGCCTTTGCCTCGTCTCCATCGGGAGTGACGTTAAAAGCCGTGATCACAATACTATTACCATCAACCTGTTCTATCGCGGTTCGCCATCCCCAACGAGGTTCGGCTTCGCCTGCAAAATAATTACCGGTCACATTAATCTTGTCACCGGCATCGCCTTCGCTATGCATGATCGCGGTTGACATGTGAAAGCTATCAACCCAGCAGGACTGAAACTTATTCGTCGCAAGGTCAAATCCATAGATCGCAACCCCTTCAAACGGTTTGTCTTGCAGACTGCCTGAATATTCATGCATAACAAACCGGCCGTCGAGAATAGCTTTTATGCTGCCGGTCATCGGCGATTCGTCTGCCAGTTTATCAGGCTCAAACCATGTTTTCGTCACGCCCTGCCACTCGCCGACGAGTTCAGCCAGTTTCGCATGAGGGCCGCTCTCTTTTGACTCATCAAACTTCATCAGCCTGTTCGCCTTGTGCTTCTGCCGTAGTTTCTGAAGGCGCGTCAACCGTCGTCTCGACCGTTGTTTCGGTAGTTTCGCCTTCCTCGGTCGCCGCTTTCTTACGCACTTTTGGTTTTGGCTTCTCTTTTGCCACCGGTTCCGACGCGGCTTTTGCAACAGCAACGAATGCTGTTTTATGCGGCTTTTGCCTTGTATTTCCGTAGCTGCCGGCAAAAATCTTGCCTCGACGTGATCGTTTATCTCCCTTACCCATAATTATTTTTTCTCCGTAGTTTCCTTTGCTGGCAGCGGCTTGCCGCCCAAAATCCCAATTATTTGATCCTGAATGCGCCCGTTTGTCGCAAGTTTTGTATGCTGCTCGCAAATTAATTGATCCGCCGAGGTGCCAATGATTGATGGCACTTCTGCCATCTCGGATTCGGTCACCGCCTCGAGCGAGCGCTTTGTAACTATCCCATCGCCGGGTGCAAGCATCAGTTTTTTCAACTCGTCATCTTTTATCTTTACACCGTCGGCCCGTGTAAATCCACTCGCCCTGAAGAGCGTTTTCCATTTGTTCGCCTTCTCATCGCGATAAATAACGATCGCATCGAGCGCGGTTTTGCAGTCTGATCCAAGCACATAGAACGAGACACCGCCCGTCTTGCCGCCCGATGCCGCCAAAGCTTCGTGGAACCGTTTTGCTCGGCTAAGAACAGCCTGAAAATAAGCGGGTGCAAGTTTTCGTTCGGCCGCGTTGAAATTGGACGCAAATTTTTTATCGTTTATCACGTTCCAGCCGTATTTAGACCAAACCTTAGCGTCGAAAAGATCAACAGCAACGGGGGCGAGCTTTTCGTCAAACGCCCGCAGTGTTCCCGGTGCGGGCAAAAGCTGATACGCCGCAGGAATTGTAAAGATCATGAATTTTGACGAATCCTGAACAAACGGCAGATCGAGCCTGATCGTTCCCAGCGAGTAACCATTGACGAGCGCATTCAGCGAGTTTGCCGAGCCTTCATTCGGCGTGCCGAGGAGAATAATCTGATTAAAATGTCTCGCTCCGGCCCAGGTCGGCTGCGGCTTCTGCCCTGCGGCGTGAAGGTCGGCGTCGCCATACATCACTGCGTAGCGTGAAATGAGGCCTCCCATGGAATGAGCGACGATGTCGAATTTTAAGTCCGGCTTTTTGAGCTTTCGCTTTAGCTCACCAACTTTGCGCACGAGAATTCGGGCATTCTCGACATTGTCTAATCGCCAGTCGTAAGCAAACACATACAGCGAATCCTCAAAACCCTTATCCGACGGCGCTTCCCACTTTTCTTCGCGATAACCGCCGCGCTCCTGCATTGCCTTTATAAAACCGCCATATACGTCAAAAACCGACAACCCGACAAATTTCACGCTGCGGATAGCATCGGTTGCCTTAAGGTCGTCGCGCGCCTTTGACGGGTCGGCAAGGATCGGCAGCCGCAGGTCTTCCGACTTGGACTTTAGCGCCTTTACCCAAATCTTGTCGTTCGTGGTTTTGTGGCGAAGCTCGGAACCGGCCAAACCCGGGATCAAAATCACCGGATTTTTGCCCTGCGCGAACAGCGAAAAACTCAGCGCAAGCAGCAAAAAGCTGAACTTCGCACTTTGTGAGATGAAATTTTTGATTTTTCGTTTGTTCATTTATCTTCAGACATTCGGAGCCACGCCGTTCGCGCCCGTCTTATCCGTCAGCCACTTCTTAAAATCACCGGGGAACTGCCTGATCGCACTCTGTATCGGCCACGCCGCTGCGTCGCCGAGTGGACAGAACGATTTGCCCTCGATGTTGTCGCAAATATCGAGCATCAATTGCGCGTCCTCTGGCCGTCCGCCGCCATTTGAGATGCGGTCGAAGATCTTGACCAGCCAGTCCGTCCCCTCGCGGCACGGTGTGCACCAGCCGCACGACTCGTGTTTATAGAATTCCGTCAGGTTCTTTGTCGATTCCATGATATCGACACTTTCATCCATAACCATCATTCCGCCCGTGCCGAGCATCGAGCCGGCGGCGACGAGCCCTTCGTAATCAAGCGTGACATTCTTGCCCAAGATTTGGCCGGCGTTCATAATGTAAACCGATGAGCCGCCGGGAATGACCGCCTTAAGTTTTTTATCGTCCCGCAACATCCCGCCGCAATCCTCGAAGATGAACTTTTCCATGTCGGCGTAACCCATCGGGAGCTCGTAAACGCCGGGCTTTTTGACGTGGCCGCTGATCGACCACAATTTTGTCCCGCCTGACTTTTCCGTACCGAGATCGCGCCATTTTATGCCGCCCATTTCGATGATCTGCGGAATAGACGTAAGCGTTTCGACGTTGTTAACGATCGTCGGGCAGGAATACAGCCCTTCCACAGCCGGAAACGGCGGCTTCATACGCGGGTGGCCGCGAAAGCCTTCAAGACTTGATAACAGCGCCGTTTCCTCGCCGCAAATGTAAGCTCCGGCTCCGGTATGCGTGTGTATGTCATGAGCAAACTTCGACCCCATAACGCTCTTGCCGAGCAGTCCGGCCTCCCGAGCCTCAACCAGCGCCGCATCCATTATGTCAATGAGATATTTATACTCGCCGCGAGTGTAAATGTAGCCAGTGTTCGAACCGAGCGCGTAACCCGCGATTATCATTCCCTCGATCAAGGCGTGCGGGTCAAATTCCATCAAATAGCGGTCTTTGAACGATCCCGGCTCTGATTCGTCCGCGTTGCATACAACATACTTCGGCTTTGGAGAATCTTTTGGCACGAACGACCATTTCATGCCCGTCGGGAAACCTGCACCTCCGCGTCCACGGAGGACAGAATCCTTGACCTCCTGAATGATCTGCTCAGGCGTCATCGAAAGCGCTTTTTCGAGCGACTTATATCCGCCCGTTTTTTTATACACCTCAAACGTATGGCCATCTTTCATGCCAATTCGTTTTAGTGATAAAGGCTCACAGTCTATTGCTCTGATTTCCATATCCAGATAAATCTGAAATATCCCTACTTCAACAGTTCAGAACCTTGTTTCGGGCGCTCTAAATTTTGCTGATTATTTCGATCATCTTTACTTGACCAATAAATTTGTTGTTCGTTGGGTTAGTGTCGCCACCTGAAGTGCGTGATAATGCGGTTGCAAATAAGCCGCCAAATCCTTTACTGACAGCAGCAAATATATACGTTTTACCTGACTCTCCCTTGAGTTCGTAAGATCCAGGTGACTGTCCGCCAAAATCGAAACTAACATCAGAATAAGACGCAGCGAATGTTTCCGCCGAAATCTTTTTTGGCTCAAGTCTAATCATTGCGAGTTTGTTGGCATTGAATCTGAGTATTACTTCATTAAAACCATCAACTTTTTTCCATTTCATCATCCGCATGGTTTTTCCAATGTCTTTTATAAAAAGTTTACTATGATACAAGAGATACGATGGTGAACGGTCGCCTATCTTATCCGACTTAGGCTTGCCGAGAATCTCAATTGCGTCTTCGGGAGTGGATACATCGATAATTAGATTGCGCCACCTGTCCGGTTGCTGTGCAGAAGCTGTTGCAATTAACCCAAGAAAAATAAAAACAATAATGTGTATATATTTCATAGTCTTTACCCAAGATCTGACAATATCGTATCCACTTTTTCGACAGTTAGGTCCTCGTGATAATCAAACCCGATCTGCATCATCGGCGCCGTGCCGCAGCTTCCGAGACATTCAACCATCGTGACAGTGAACTTTCCGTCCTCGGTCGTTTCGCCGGGATGAATGCCGAGCTTGCCACAAATATGCTCGGTAATATCAGGCTCACCCATAATTTTGCACGAGAGCGTCTTGCAAATTTGAATATGGTGACGCCCGACCTGACGCATATTGAACATCGAGTAAAACGTCGCCGTTTCCCAAACGTCCGTCACCTCGAGATTCAAAAACTTCGCTAAGAAATTCACGCCCGAATTGTCTATCCAGCCACGCTCACGCTGAACGAGCATCAGCAGCGGTATCAACGCCGACCGCGTCCTGTCAGCCGGATACTTTGCGACATGAGATTTCATCTCGTCAATGATCGCCGGAGAAAACTCCCCAACCTCGTCAGAGACAATGATCTTATCCGTATAACTTGTAGGTGTCGCTGCTGCCACTAATGAATTTCGCCTCCCAAATTCTCTACCGCCTTCTCAACGGATGTAATGCGGGCTGTAAGGCGCTTATCATTTTTCATAACTTGCTCTGCGATACTGTCCGTTTTCGAAACCAGAGATTGCAGCATTCCTGTATGTTCATCCAGTGTTTTCGTATGCCCATCCAGTGTTTGCTGAATCTGCTTCACCCCGCCCACGAGATTGCCAAGCGTTCTAAAAAGTTCTTTTTCCCGATCTTCATTCATAGTGTTGATATTAACGACAACTAATTAACAAATTCTTTTTCAAGCTGATGGATCTTTCGGTTGATATAGACCAGGTTCCTCAACATATCTTTTCCGTCATCAATCGCGCCAAACATAGAATAAATTGTATTCCGAAAATGTTTTACCATTGTCCTCTTTTCAGCAGGAACATCGAAATTTCGAAACTTTCGTTCAAGCATGTCTAAACGTCTCAGCATATTGAGAACCTTAAAATTTTGATCAGACCGCAACGGTGAAATCTCTGTTTCAAATCTCAATCCCGGATCGTTTTCTTCTATGGTCGTCATCTGTCGATCTCTCAACGCAGGTGTTGCTGCCATATTCAGAATTTATGGAACGAAATTGTAAGTGATGTTTCCCGTCACTTGATACGGCACGCCCTGAATCAATGTTGGCGAAAATTTTGCTCGCCTTGCCATTATAATTGCTCGATCTGCGAGATTCTTATCTCCATCAATTCGCGAAGCTGAAGTTACGTTTCCATCCTCATCAATTACAATCTTAACGTTCACTTTTCCAAAAATCTTATCCGACGATGATGTTGTCACTTTGGTTTCGGAACTTGATGCAGAGTGCCTTTCATCGTGCACTAAATCTTCATCGTCAGCTGAAAACTTTTTGTCACGCCATAAGTATGTATAGTTCCAAACTTCGTTTTGTTTATCCACGAAATCACAGTTTAACTCGACCTGTTTGGAACGCTTCTTATACCCGGACTTTTGAAAGTCAAGTTTGTATGTGCCCTCTTGCAAATTTTTGAAGCCCTCATTAGACAAATCGCTCAAATCAAGCTTCTGATCGTTTCCCTTCCCCTTTAACTGAACACCCACATTTATCAATCGATTCTTTGGGGAATTCATTTCCTCATACGAAAAAACTTTCAATCCCAAATTGCATGTTTTTATTTGTGCAAATGCTGCCCCCGAAGCAAGCGCAAAGATAAAAGCAATTGAGAAAATTCTTAACGACACATCCAATACTCCTACCTATCAATTTCTCCCAACACAATATCCAAACTCCCAATGATCGCAACAACATCGGCGACCATTTCGCCTTCACTCATTACGGGCAGGGCGGCGAGATTTACGAACGATGGGCCGCGGAAATGGACGCGTTCGGGTTTTGGGCCGCCGTTGGATTTCATATAGACTCCGAGTTCGCCTTTTGAGGCTTCGATGGCGTGATAGACCTCGCCTTCGGGGACGTTAAAGCCCTCGGCGACGATCAGGAAATGGTGGATCAGCGAGTCCATGTGCTTTCGCATATCGTCGCGGTCGGGTAGAACGATCTTGGGCGAGTCGGCTTTGATCGGACCCGGTGTAAGGCGGTCTAAAGCCTGTCGGACGATCTTGTATGATTCGAGACACTCACGCATTCGAACCTTAAATCGCGCCCAAACGTCGCCGTCCTGTTCGACCGGAATTTCAAAATCGTAAGTTTCATATCCCGTATAAGGATTATGCCGCCGCAGGTCGAGTTCGACACCGCTGCCCCGCAAACATGGCCCGGTCAAGCCCCAATTTATCGCTTCGTCGCGCTCAATAACGCCGATGCCTTTTGTGCGGCTCATCCAGATCGTGTTTCCGGTGACCAGCGTGTCAAAGGTATTCATCGCCTCGGGAAAATCAGCCATGAATTGATTGCAACGCCGTTCAAATCCCGCAGGCAGATCCATCATCAGCCCGCCGATACGAAAATAGCTCGGCGTCATTCGTCCGCCCGAGGCGGCTTCGATCAGGTTCAGTATCTTTTCACGTTGCCGGAAGCAGTAGAAAAAGACCGACATTGCACCAATATCGAGACAGTGCGTTCCGAGCCAGACCATGTGCGATGCGATCCGCTGCAATTCGCACATCAAAACGCGAATGACCTGCGCGCGTTCGGGAATTTCAAGGTCAAGCAGCTTCTCCGCCGCCATCACATAAGCAAGATTGTTTCCCAGCGGATTGAGATAATCCATCCGGTCGGTGATGACAATTCCCTGCTGGTATTTCTTGTATTCAAACAGCTTCTCCATTCCCGTATGGAGATAACCAATGTCGGGAATGCAGCCAACAACCAATTCGCCGTCAAGCCTCAGGTCAAGCCGCAAAACGCCATGCGTCGAAGGATGCTGTGGCCCCATCGAGAGCGTCATCTCGGACTCAAGCGATTGGTCGAGAACGCCGGTGTTGCCTGATATATTTTCTACAGCAGTTGCCATTATTCGTGAATCGTAAATCGTAAATCGTAAATAGCAAGATTTCTATTCACGATTTACGATTCACTATTTTCTAATTCAGACTGTAAGGCTCGTAGCCTCTCAGCGGATAATCCTTTCTTAGCGCGTGGCCGTCGAAATCTGACGGCAGCAAAATGCGCCGCAGATCGGGATGGCCGTCGAATATGACGCCGACGAGATCGTAAGTTTCACGCTCGTGCCAGTTGGCTGTTTTCCAAAGCGTCGAGACAGTTGCGACGTGAGCATCATCTTCGCTCAAAAGCACTTTTAGACGCAAACGGTTGTAATGTGTCGTCGAAAACAAATGATAGTTGACCTCAAAACGCGGATCATCTTCAGGACCGCGATCACAGCCGCAAAGGTCGGCGAGCATATCGAAACCGTACTTCTCTTTTAGGAACGAGCATATTTCAACGATCGACTCGCGCGGAACCGTGACGGTGACCTCACCGTGACCTTCAGCGACCGAAACGACCCACGCCTCGTTCTTTGTTTTTAGCTTGTCCACAAAAACGTGGAGCTTTTCTGTCATATAAAAATCTAACAGGATGAACAGGATATACAAGATAAGTGTAGTTGGCACGAATCTTTTTTTTATCTTGTCTATCCTGCCTATCCTGTTAAAAAAACCCTCTCTAAGAGGAACGCCGTTTTTCGTGCCGCGACGGAACCGAATACGGCCGCGATGTTTCGCCTGCCGCGACTTCGGTTTCCATTTCCCTTTCCAATGCGGTGCCTTCAGTCACGGGCAATGTACCGGGAACCATTGATTCGCGCGATTCGGTCTCGAAAGTATCGCGGCGATCTTTGACCGATTCCTTCATTATCTTGTCCTGGAGCATCATGATAGCGTGAACAAGCATTTCCGGACGAGGCGGACAGCCGGGCACGTAAACGTCAACCGGCACGATCTTGTCAACGCCCTGAACGATCGCGTAATTATCGAAAACGCCGCCCGACGTGGCACATGCACCCATCGAGATAACCCATTTCGGCTCAGGCATTTGATCGTAAATTCGCCGCAGCACGGGAGCCATTTTTCGTGAAACGCGTCCAGAAACGATCATCACATCAGCCTGTCGTGGAGAAGCCCGAAATGTCTCGGCTCCAAATCTTGATAAATCGTTTCGGGCCGAAACCGTGTTCATCATCTCAATGGCGCAACAAGCCAGCCCGAATGTCGCCGGCCAAAGGCTGCTCTTGCGCGCCCAATTGACAATGGCGTCGAGTCTAACGGTGACGACGTCAGGAAGTGATTCGAATAGTGTGTTTTCAAGTCCCATTTGAAATTTATAATTTCAAATCTCAAATTTGAGATATGAACCTATGCCGCCACCTTTAGTTTCGATGATTCTTGACGGCGATGTTTTGCCATTACTTTGGCCTCTTCGCGGGCTTCGGCGCGGGCCTGCAAGCCCCAATCGAATACACCTTTCTTCCAAACGTAAATGTAACCAACGACCAAAGTAGCTAAAAACGCCAGGATTTCAACAAAAGCGATAGTTCCGTATGCTATGCCGCTGAGCTTTTCCTCCGCCATAAGACTCTTAAAAGCAACCGCGAACGGTATGATAAACAGAACTTCGATATCGAACAGCAGAAAGATGACTGCGACGGTATAAAACTTGATTGAAAATCTGTCACGCGCAGAGCCGACAGGGTCTTTGCCGCATTCGTAAGGCATCAGTTTTATGGCGGTTCGCTTTCGCGGGCCGATCAACTGCGTGACCAGCAGTTGGCTGACGCCAAACCCGAGCGCGACCAAAAACATCATCGCTATCGGGACATAATCGAACACATTGTATTCAGACATTTAGCTTATTACCCATCCAACGTTTTCCCGGAAATCTCGCAAAAATAACCTTCTTTCCCATCGAAAACATTGAGAATTTTGGCACAATGTCAATCGTAAGTTAAGCATCAATTAGTGTCAAGGTCACTCAACTCTTGCAAAATCCACTTTTCAGCGGTTAAAAGAGTCTGATTGAATCATTTATTCATTGACCGCAAATAAAGGCGTATGTTAACTTTATAGATGGCAGAGTATGTCGCCGATCCGCCGTTTTTCCACATCTTTTTAGGGTAATAACACAGTGATCTCAGGTTTCAATACGGACGTCGAATTCCAGGGCGTCGTCTATCATATCCAGACCGAAGACAAAGGGCTGAAGTCACGCCTTTTTGTCTCGCTGGTATATGATCGCGGCACGATCCTGGCCAGCAAGCGCACCTCTTACAACGATCTGGCAAACGGTTCCTTTGACGAAAATGAACTGGCGGAGAGACTTCAGCGACAGCATAAGTTAATCTGCGCAGCGGTCAAGGCAGGTAGAATTGCCGACCTGCAAAAAATGGCCGCCGGCGAAAGCAAGCCGGCACCACAACCCAAACCAGCTCCGGTAACTGCTAATGTTCCCTTGGGCATTCCACTACCCGATCTGCCGCAGTTTCAGATACCCGAGCCGGAAAATGTCGAAACGATAATTCCCATCGATCTTGAAATAATTGAAGACGAGATAGTTTTTGACGGCGTAAGCATTGTCGAAGATGAAGATGTCTTGTCATCCGATGCAGTTGCTGTCGTCAGCGAACTGTCGGGTACCGAGCGTCCAAAAAACTCAAAGCTTAGCGTAGAACTGCTCAGCGACACAAAATTCAAAGGAGGCGAACGCCGCGACGTGCATATAATGGTCTGCCGCGGAACAGACCGCAAGGTCGTCCGCGACGCGCAGGTAATGATAAAGGTGCTGGGCTCGAGCTTTCGCCCCTTGATATTTCACGCCAAAACCGACATGAACGGACTCGCAAAGGTGCATCTGCAATTGCCGCATTTCCACGCCGGACGCGCCGCAATATTGATCCGGGCGATGAGCGAAGGCGAGGAGATCGAATTCCGCCGTATAATTACTCCAGGTTAAAGGACATCAAAATTTCAAATCTCAAAGTTGAAATCTCAGATTTCAGATTGGTAATTGGTTCCGGCTAATAGAAAATAGATTCATGTCGGGCGTAAACATCTTGCTCAACGGCGAAAAGCGCGCAGTCGCCAACAAGTTGAATTTAGACCAACTGCTGGATTTTTTTTCCTTGCCTAAACAGCGAGTCGCTATCGAATTAAACAACAACGTCGTCCGCCGCGCTGACTGGGCTGAGACTGTCATCGGCGAAGGCGACAAGATTGAAGTTGTGCATTTCGTCGGCGGCGGATAAGATTTTTCACCACAAAGGCACAAAGAGCACAAAGGAAGAAAGAACTTTGTGCTCTTTGTGCCTTTGTGGTGATTTTGCTTTCTTCGTTGCTATGCGTGAAAATTGTCTTAGAATATGTCAGACACATTTTCACTTGCGGGCACAGTTTTTACTTCGCGGCTCATTATAGGCACGGGCAAATATCGGTCGTATGAGGAGATGAAGGCCGCACATGCGGCTTCAGGAGCAGAAATGGTGACGGTTGCGGTCAACCGAGTTCCGCTTGACGGCAAGACCGAATCGTTTCTCGATCATCTTGATCCTAAAATGCGCATCCTGCCGAATACGGCGGGTTGTTACGACGCCGAACACGCCATTCGCACCGCGCGGCTTGCCCGCGAAGCTCTTGAAACCGACTGGATAAAACTCGAGGTCATTGGTGATCAAATAACGTTATTACCTGACAACGAACAAACTCTCGAAGCGGCCAAAATATTGGTAAAAGAAGGCTTTATCGTCTTGCCGTATTTCACCGACGACTTGATTATGGCAAAAAAGCTGCTCGATGCGGGCTGCCCTGCCGTTATGCCGCTGGCAGCGCCGATCGGTTCGGGAATGGGCGTTCAAAACCCATCGAACTTAAGAATAATGCGTGAACAACTGCCCGATGCAACAATCATCGTCGATGCGGGTGTAGGCGTCCCGTCCGACGCCGCGATCGCAATGGAACTCGGCGCCGACGCAATACTAATGAACACCGCCATCGCCGAAGCCCGCGATTCCGCCCAAATGGCAACCGCGATGAAACTAGCTGTCGAAGCGGGCAAACTCGCTTATCTGTCGGGCCGAATGCCGAAACGACTTTACGCGTCAGCGTCGAGTCCGATTGACGGAGCAATAAAGTGAGTATGTCAGCGCGTGTTTTATTTTTTGGTGCGACGGCTAATATTGCGAATAAGCGTGAGATCGATGTGGCGGTTGAAAATGGATTAACTGTCACCAGAGTTCTGGAGGCTATTGTTTCGCAAATCCCGGGACTTGCCTCCCATAAACTGCATATTTCGATTAATCAGCAATACGCCGATGGTGACGAACTTGTCCAAGAAGGTGACGAACTTGCTATTTTTACAGCGGTTTCAGGTGGATAAAGTGCATCTCAAGTGTCCGAAATGATAGAGATCGAACAGCCAAAAAACTTTGGGCACGGTTGGATCAGCGGAACGCTTTCGGTTACTTTAGGTGCGATCGGTGTTGGGGCTGTGCTTTGCTTTCATTATCCTTGGATATTGACCATGCCTGAGTTGCGAGAGGTTTATCCCATACCATTGATTCGCGGCCTGCTTCACCTGATCCTTGTAAACTCGTTCGTTCTTGGCGTCGTCAGCATAATCTTGCGTCGCAGCAAAGCGGCAGGTTTGACCGGAATAGGTTTAACGCTCGCTGCGGCTTTGATGGGTGGTTCGCGGGTGCCTATCGATGGCGAGATGACTGACGGGCCGTTTCTTGGATTGGACTGGTTTTTGTTAAACCTCATCATTTTCTCGGCCTTGTTCGTGCCGCTCGAACAATTGTTTCCGAAGAGATCCGAACAACCGATTCTCAGGCCAAGCTGGCGGACTGATTTGACCTACTTTTTTGTTAGTGCAGTTTTGGTCCAACTAACTACGATCCTGACACTAAAGCCCGCGATGATCTTTTTTTCGTGGGCAGTGAACGCCCAAATACAGGCTTGGGTCGCCAGTTTTCCCTCCATTTTGCAATTCCTGGCAATTCTCCTTGTTGCCGATCTCACGCAGTATTGGGTGCATAGACTATTTCATTCGGTTCCGGCCCTTTGGCGATTTCATGCCGTTCACCATTCGGCAGAATCTATGGATTGGCTTGCGGGTGCGCGGCTTCATCTTGTCGATATCGCCGTGACACGCGGCATTTCATATATTCCGATATATCTGCTGGGATTTGCCGAGGCTCCGGTCTTTACATATATCGTTTTTGTCAGCGTTCATGCCACATTTATTCACTCAAATCTGCGTTTTGAGTTTGGCCCGCTGCGTTGGCTAATGGCGACGCCGCAGTTTCATCATTGGCATCACTGCGCCGATCAGGATCTGGTTGACAAGAATTTTGCTGTTCACTTGCCTGTGTTAGATTGGTTGTTCGGGACTTATTATCTACGTAAGGGCGTATGGCCGAAATCGTATGGAGTGATCGGCGGGGCAACGACGGCGAAAGGCTATTTTGGACAAATGATCCAACCGTTCTTACCTGCAAAAAGGTCATAAGCTTATACAGGTGGCTGCCATGGATTTTTTCGAGCTCACAACCGAAGCCATAGACATTACTTCTGTTTCACGACGCGTTGTGCCGCCGGAGTGCGGAGCGACGGTAACGCTTGACGGTTATGCGCGGAAATTCACGAAGGACAAAAACACCGGCGAGGTGCGAGAGACGCATTATCTTGTTTACGAGGCGTATGAGCCTATGGCCTTAAAGGAGGTGCAAAAGCTGATCGCAAAATCTAAAAAACAATTTGAAATTTTAAACGTCGGCATCGTCCACCGGCTCGGTCGGCTTGAGATCGGCGAAACAAGCGTCGTCATCTCAGTCGCCGCTCCGCACCGTGCTGCCGCATTTGCTGCCTGCGAATGGCTTATCCGCGAGCTGAAACGCACGGTTCCGATCTGGAAAAAAGAAGTTTACGCCGACGGCGAGCAATGGGTCGAAGGCGAATCATAAAGCCTTGAAACAACCTTTTTACATTACCAGAATCCATTGAGGGCACTCGTGACCCAATTCTCACTTGACATTCGGTAGGTGAAATGTTTACAGTCATATCAAACTAACCTTAAAAAGTAGTTCTTTAAAAAAATTAGCAAGAGTGTCCGAGGGCAAGTGCGTTTGATTATTTCAGGCTTCCCTCAAAAACTGCATGTTATGTTCCAAATCCGAAAGGAAAAATCTAAAGGAGTATCGCACCGCGAAAATACTGTTATGTCAAAAAGTCAAAGATCGTTAAGTTTCATCATTACTGTTTTCACAGTCATGTTTTTTATGTCGTCTGTGTCTTTGTTCGCCCAGAGTATGGTGGACATGGGAAGGTCGAAAAAGTTTATGGCTTTGCCAACTGATAATCAAACAGCAACCAAAGCCAACGAGACTAATCCCTTCCAAACAGAGACCTATCCAGCCCAAACGACGGGTGATGCTCCGGAAAATTCCAGCAATTATATTTTCGGGACAAGCACTAGCGGCACGCTTACTGACATGACCGGCAGCGTGCAGCTCCTTTTTCCCGCTAACGATGACGTGGCCAGTCAGGCACTGCCGATCGGGTTCGATTTCTGGCTGCAGGGGAACAGATACTCGCGGTTCAATGTAACTTCAAATGGGTATGTTGGCCTCAGTGGAAATGATGCTATTACCGGCACCATTATCTCGGCTACCGGCCCCGCCGGCAGCGCGTCCCCGGACCCGCGTTACGATATCACCGGTGGCACCGTGGCAGCGCCGGCGATCGCTGCGTTCGGAGGCGACACGATGATGGGAGCCGGTGGAAAGACACACTACAAAGTTATCGGATCGGCACCAAACAGGATTCTTGTCATTGAGTTTCTAAATATGACGATCTTCTATATTAACCCTGAAGTCTATACAAATGACGGCACTTATCAGGTCAGGCTATATGAAACGACGGGTCAGATCGAGTTCGTATATGGCGCTATGCAGACCAATGGCACGACTGGGGCGGGCAGGGGTACGCAGGCCGCCATTGGTTATTGCGTTGGCGGCCCGGTCGCAACTCCAAATCCGAATCCGGACGGCACTTTCATAGATATTGATTCAGCAACAAATACCGCCAGCACGAGTGGTGGTTTTACATGGGCGAGCTACCCCGTCTCGACGGCAATTGCAAATCTCAACAGCCCTGTTGAAGGCTCGCGGCGCGTTTACTCTATTACTTCTCCGGCGACGGTGACGGCGCCTACCGGTCTGAATTTTACCGGCGTAACGCCTATCGCAATGACGCTAAATTGGACCGATTCGCCGGATGAGACAGCCTACGGCATCTATCGCTCAACAGACGGCACTAACTTTAATTGGGTCGGTACGGCCGCATCGAATGCAACTTCATTCAATGCCGTAAACTTGCTTCCGAGTCAAAATTATTTCTGGCGGGTGTTCGCGGTAAACGAAGGCAGGGTTAGTACTGCCTTGGCCGGCACTCAGGCAAGCCAGACTCCCGGAGCCAAGAGTTGTAACGGCGCAGGTGGAAACTGGAATACTGCGGCAACTTGGACTCCCGCCGGCGTTCCTACCAATACCGACGATGTGACTATCGGCACTGGATGTACGATCACGGTGGACACGTTGACAGCCGTTGCTTTGGACGTAACAGTTCAGAGCGGAGGCACTTTGACGTATCAGGCCACGCCTGCCAGCACGCTGACAGTAACTCTTCATGTCGTCGTAAACTCGGGTGGAACGATAAGCGGCCCGGCTACCGGAACTGTCGTTACGCATTTGCTGAGCGTCGGCGGAGACCTTACCAACAACGGAACACTTGATCTGAGCACAAATACCAACACAGCCGGCGTATTGCTGACTTTTACCGGGGTATTTGCAAGTAACACATTTAGCGGAACCGGTGCCACAACGGACATTCGCGGAATTACCGTCGTGAAGGGATCTCAAGCCAATATCCTTGAGATAATGCCGAGTAATTTGACGGTTCGAGGCGTAACGACGGACTCTGCCGGGTATCTTACGGTCACGAGCGGCACACTTAAGGTTTCGGGCACCTTCACGATGACGAACAGAACCTTTGCTACCGCGAATTATGGGCTCCCGGCGGCGGCAGGATTTTGGCTGAATAATCCGAACTACACCGTTGCCGGACAGGCAAGCACCGGGGCCTCGGTCACGGGTACGTTGCGTATCACGACGGGAGCGTTTAACATCGGCACGCTTGC
Source organism: Chloracidobacterium sp. (assembly GCA_043773225.1). Classification (GTDB taxonomy): domain Bacteria; phylum Acidobacteriota; class Blastocatellia; order Pyrinomonadales; family Pyrinomonadaceae; genus OLB17. Next base: position 3,931 of record JAYVFJ010000064.1, on the reverse strand, counting down.
CGCTCATACACTCAATTTTGCCGCCAACTCGACTATTCTTATAGAAGGCGGCAGTGTTACCTCTACAGGTAGGTTTGGTGTAAACAACGCCAGCAACACCATCAGTTATACTCAGTCAGCCGGTACTGTTACCGTATGCACGGTCGGCTGTACTTCCGGCCTGGGCAGCTTCGATCTTGGCACTGCCGGCCCCAGTAACCCTGCAATCAGCAATATTTCTTCGACTATCGCGATCAGCGGCGGCACGATAATCATTCAGAAAGAGAGCTCTGCCGCCGATCCGATCGACTGGAGAAATGATAGCGGCGGCGCGTCGGGTATAACCGGCGGAACTCTTCAGTTTGGTAACGCGAGTTCCGGGAGCGCGGGAACGTTCGTCGCACGCGGATACGTTCCGGGGTTAGTGATTGACGGGACTTTTGCGAACACGGTAACGTTTAGCAACATTCTTACTCATTTCCGACATGTGATAGCAGGAAATGCTCTCATTAATGCCGGCACCACGCTCGATCTCGGCGGTGTAGCCGGGGGAAATAACGTGGATATGTTGTTTTCGGGAACTAATTTCGTCAACAATGGAACAGTTAATGGATCGCATAGCGGAATTAACGGGACTCTGAACGCCTACCCGGGTATGGCCTTCCGTTTCATAGGGACCGCGGCTCAAACATATAGCGGGTCAGGCGTTATGTCTCCCATGCTCAACAATCTTCAGATCGAAAATGAAGACGGAGTGACATTTACGCCCACGAATCAGCAGGTTGTTAACCGAATTAACTTGCTGACCGGAAGTATCACGGGAACTAACAAGATCACATTAGGAAATGGAGGCGCGGCCGGCAGCACCATCCAGATCGGTGCTGTCCCGGTTGGCGTTTCTTTTACCGCCGCAACTGAGCCCGGCACGTTCGACGTCGCGCCAACATTCAATCTTGGCACCGGCGGCCAGCAGGTGTTCTATGGAAGAATGACTGCCGACCGATCGACGGGCAACGAGATCAATCCATCCCGAACGCTTACCTTCCTTTCGATTGACACCTTGGGAGCCAATATAACGCTCGCCGGCGGCAACCTGACCTACACAGAGAAGATGGGCCTCGATCTGACGGTGCTAGCTACAGGGACGCCTACAAGCACGTTCACGCCCTCTAATACCGCGACGCAAACGCCGACGGCGTCGCCGACGTCAACAGGAACGCAAACGCCGACAGCCATGCCGTCACCGACGGCACATATTAACGGACGGGTCATCACCGGTTCGAATACTTTGATCGGTGCCAGCGGTTCAACAGTAACTCGGATTGACGGAGCGCAGACCGGGCACGTTGACGGCAATTTCCGTAAGACATTTACTGGAGCCGGCTCGACCACATTTGAGGTCGGAACAGCGAACGGGTATTCACCTGTGGCGGTTAATGCTACGGCGGGGACATTCCCGGCTAACTTCACGGCCAAAGCCGTTCAGGGAGCGCAGCCTAATATTCCTAATGGCAGTTATGCCCTTTCACGATACTGGGCGCTGACCGGAACGGGTATCACTGCGGATCTCCTGTTTAATTACCTGGATCCGACCGATATTCCGGTCACGGCAACTGAGGGCGCCTTTGTCATCTTTAAATACGACGGCTCTCTCACGCAGCCCGGCGGCATCGTCAATGCGGCCGCGAACACGGCGACCATAACGGGCGTTACGTCGTTCAGCGACTGGACGCTTGCGGACCCGATACTCGGCCAGCAAACGCCAACGGCAACGAACACGGGTTCGCCGTCACCAACGCCGACGTTTACGTTCACTGCCACAGCCACGATGACGAATACTTCCACGCCTTCGGCGACGGCTACACAAACGCCGCCCAATTGTCCGCTAGTGGTCATACCGAACAATAACGTGATCTCGCAAAATGCACGGGTCCCGATGCTGCGTTATGCCAACTCGCGTTCGGTATATTTGATGACTGCTGCAGAATTAGCAGCCGCCGGCTATGCCAATGGGTTAACGCCTATCTCAATAGGTTGGAACTATAACAACGGAAACGGCTTCTCAGGTTCTGCACCGATGAAGATATACATGCAGAACACAGCCGATACCACCAATACCAAGGGATTGAGCTTTACGGGCGCGGTCGCCGGAATGACCACGGTTCATGATGCAACGACGCTGCTACCCGCGGGCAACGGCCCGGTTGACATTTATTTCTCGGGTGGCTCGCCGTTCACCTACACTGGCGGCGGCATTTATGTCGCTTATGAGTGGGGTCCATATGCCGGTGCGCTTTCGACAACGACCTTCGTTCTGGTTAATACGACTCTTACGGACGGTCTGTCGAGTAACAATACCGGCGGCGACACGATGGTGGCCAGCTCTTCGCGTCCTGAAACGCGGTTGAGCTCGACTAACAATAATGATGCTCAGGTAAGCCTCGTATATTCGTATGGTGAAGTACCTCAGGGTGCGGTTCCTGCACAGGTTGTTAAGGCAGTGATAACCAATGGCGGTATCAACTCTTTGACAAATCTACAGGTCACACTCAACGTAACAGGTGCCAACTCGTTTACTAATATGCAGATTATACCGTCTCTACTCGGCTGCGGTGGACAGGCGACGGTTACCTTTGCAGGCTACACTCCGGCCAATTTAGGCAGCGATACGATAACTGTTAGCGTCCCTGCCGACGATGTGGCTGTTAACAATAGCAAGAGCAAGGCCATGAACGTCACGGCTCAGGGTTACTCTTACAAACACCCGGGATCGACTGCCAGCGGTGGTTTTGGATTGACCTCGCAAGGCGCAATCGTGGGCAAATTCACGACCACGACAGCTAAAACCCTCAGCGACGTCAGGCTCGAATTCTCAGGAGCCACAGCGAACACCTATAAGGTTGTGGTCTATGGCGATGCGGGAGGCACGCCTGATCTAACTCCGTTGTATGAGGATGCCACTGATCGGGCAGTGGTCGCAGGGCCCGTTACTGCCACTCTTTCGAGTCCTATATCGGTCGGCCCCGGCGACTTCTACGTCGGTATCCAGCAGGTTAGCGACACGCCGCTTATCAACCTTGGTTTTGATGCAGAAAATCCGATCCGCAGCGGCCAATTCTACCTGGCTCTTGGGGTTGTTCCTTCGTCATGGACAGACTTCGCTCCTGGAGCAAACTTCAAGCCGAATATCGGTTTGAACTTCCTGGCAGCGGGTTCGGTCGCCGGAACTATCACATACGGTAACCCGATCGGTAATCCTGTGCCTCCTAGGTTCGTAAGGAATGTTTCGGTAGCCAGCACTGTGGGTTCGCCTGCGGTCGGGCCGGTTCTTACCGGCGTCCCCGGAACATACTCGCTGACGGGCTTTGGAGCGGGTGCATACACGATCAGGCCAACCAAGACGGGCGGCCCAAACACGGCGGTCAGCTCAAACGACGCTGCACGAGTAGCACAGGGCGTGAGCGGATCGGTTCCGTTTGTCACCCAGAACCAGAGATTTGTGGCGGACACGAGCGGCAACGGCGGAGTCACTTCAAATGACGCTGCCCTGATCGCAAGATTCGCTGCGGGTCTTACCGGCACGGGTGTTACCGGCCAATGGAGGTTCTTCGTTACCGGAGCACCTTCGCCTCTGCCGACTGTTCCGCAGACATATAACGACAGCCGTAGCTACGCTTCGGTCTCGAGTGCTCTGACGGGTGAGGACTTTGTTGCTCTACTTGTCGGCGAGGTTTCCGGAAACTACAATCCGGCGGTTCATCCGCGACCGGCTCTTGGGCCTGAGAGGATGACGTCAGTTGCGGCACCGCGACTGTTGACGCCGGCCGACAGCGAAGTCATCATTCCTGTCAGTGTCACCGGAGCGGCGGGCAAGGAGATCATCTCTTACGAGTTCGACCTTCGTTACGACCCGACGGTTATACAGCCTCAGGAAAATCCTGTGGATGTATCT
>JAYVFJ010000063.1:0-15226 GCA_043773225.1 Chloracidobacterium sp. | reverse complement strand
GACAATAATGTCCGGCTTCGCTCTGCCGTCTTCACTGTCCACTGCCCACTGTTCAGTTTCAACTGTTCCCGCCGGTCTCGCTCCGGTGTTTGCCCAGTTACCGGAAACTTCGCCCATGAGCAGTGCAGTGTAATCTTGACCCGTGACATTTGTGGTGACCGATGCATACGCTATATTGACGGGAGTAAATCTCCAGGTGCCGGTTTGTCCAATTCCCGGAGCCGTGTATGGCGGCCCGGCGACGAATTTTGCGATCTGTCCGGCGTCAAACGACGACACAACGCCGTTTCCGCTGACGTCCGCGACGATCAATTGTGTCGGATCAAGTTGCGGGTTTGGCGGTCCCGCCACGTGGAGCGCTATTCTGCCTGCGTCAAACGAACTTATCGCGCCATTCACGCCGCCTGTTTTGGTTGGCGTTACCGTATAAGAACCCGCGCCAAATCCGGCGAGCATATACTGGCCGGCATTTCCACCGGGCGGTGCCGTTGTCGTCATAACGCCCGGTGATCCTGTACCCGTAATGATCACGTTCGAGACAGACGGGTTGGCCGCCCCGTTGCCATAGGTAATTGTTCCGCTGATCGTCACGGGAGCTGACACAGCGGCCCAAAAACCACTGCCGATGCTGAATGTCCCACCCATTGAAGACTCGCCGGCAAAAGTCTGCCCGAGAGTGCTGTCAATAGCAAAAGGGCTGCCAGCCGAACTTCCGCCCCCGTTAGCAATGACCGATTGCGTGACAGCAAAATCACCACCCGACTGTGCCCAAAGACTTACGAGCATTGAAATCAAAACACCAAACGCCGCGATTATTCTGACTGCTTGTTTCTTCATCGCATTCTCCTCATTTTCTAAAACTGATGTTAAGCAAATTGACCATTTTTGTGTCGCACGCTTATGGAATAATTGTCGCCGTCCCAGCCGGAGCGCGGATAGTCATCGCTCTGTTAAAAGTTGTCACGCCAGTGTAAGTATTAGGTGTCAGAAGCAGATTTCCGCCGGTCGCTGTCCCGGCAAGTCCATTCCCGAGCGTTGAGTGAGGTCGAAAGATGCTGCCATTTCGCTGCACTGCCGATAGATTCGGATATGCGGCCGAATCAACGTAGATCGAGTTCGCCCCCCAAAATGTTTGAAGCGCAGCTTCGAGAGGGTCGTGCCCAAAGCCCGTCCCTTGATTGGCTCCACCGGTACTCGTGCACCCGCCGTCGGTATGAATTCCTATCGTAAACAACGGATTATTTGACCACACGATCGGACTGCCCGAATTTCCCGGCGTCGTGTCAACGGAATAGTCATGCCGTGTTCCGCCATCCTGTGTCCGCCCCAAATAGGTCCCTGTATGAGTTTGAAGGGTAGTGTGTTGGGCATTCCAGGAACCTGTCGTTCCCGTAGGAGTATTGTCTTGCCCGTAGCCGGACACACGCACATTTTCACTATTTGCCGCAGGTATTTCATCCGTCATTCGGTAAAAGCCACGAGAGGGATGCGGAAGAAGCCCGGTATTGGAGTTCGCCGAAACTGAAAACACGCCAAACTCCAGACCCGGATTGGTAGCAGCGCCGCCATATGCCCATGTCACCTGGTTTACCGGGTATTGATCGTTGGCATTTGAAAAAACCGTGGTCCCGTTTGGCTGAGACGCCGGCACATTAAACTCGACGACGCCGTTTATAAACCGTGGTTCAGGCACCCCGTCAGGCAGCAGAGGCCCTGTGCCATCGGGATCAAAATCGACGCAGTGGCCCGCTGTAAGAAAAGTCCCGTTCGAAACGGCCCATGCAGTGCATAATGGGTTAGACACATTTATGCCATCATTCAGCAAATTTAATCGTCCGACCGGAGGATCAACTATCGCTGTGCGATCATCGTTAGTTCCGCAGATAGTGTCCGGCTGATATGGTGGCGGTTGGATCAAACCGACAGTTATTTCAGTAATCTTTACGAACGAATCCGGGTTCGCTGTATTCAGCTCGATCTGCACCGCACTACCGTTGAAGTAGGCGCTGTTGTTCCTCCATTCGGGAAGTGACTTCGCGTCAAGCCTTTGCCTCGATCTATCGGTAAGGGAAGTGATGGTGATATAGTCATCGTTCCTGAGTTTGTAGTCAGCAACATGCAGACGCAACCACGGAGCTCCTTCAACGCGAACCAGACGGCTCAAGCTCGCGAGCGAATCGGTGCGCTTTAATTCAAGAGGATACGATTGTTTGATCGCGTAGCGTCCCACTTCCTGCCCCGCAGTGAACAGGAATGCCGTTGCGATCAACCCCAATGTCATTACAAATCGCTTGATCTTCATTGTATTTGCCCTCCTACTGTAGTGTCACGAAAACGAGCACCAGGCCCGCGCCCGATCTCAATTCGGTCATCGCCTTGCCGATTACGGCACCCGACGCTCGCCTGGAACTAACGGCACGCATCGCGTAACCGGGTATTTCAGACGTTGTCAGCATATCGCCCGGACGGATCGGATATTTATTCGCATCGGCGTAAACCCAGGCTCGCCCGGAAAGAGCGACAGGCAGCGCACCTTCCGCGTTCTTTGGATCTGGTAGAAGCATGCCGGCGCCGAGGCCGTTGGCGCCGCTCACGATGCCGACCACTCGCCGGTTGTAGGCTCCGCGAGCGAGAACCAGTTTGCCTGTTTTGTCCGGATCGATCGCGACCAACATCCCGGGCTTTACCGTTTCGACACGATCAATCTCGAAATTCTCAGCCAGATCAGAACCGCCGGTTATTTGCAGAACGCCGGTCCTGGTCGTTCCCGAAACGTCGAGCTTTGCTGTAGGATTCGCCGTGCCGATGCCGACGTTGCCGTTCGGCATGATGCTCATTAGGATCGTAGCGGCGCTTTCGTTTGCAAAATAAAGCTGGTTGCCAAGAAATGTGTTCGAACTCCCGATCGACCATGACTGGACAGGAGTTCTCATCCACAATTTTGCCCAGGAGTTTACACCGCCGGTCGTCTCACTGACGACATTGCCGCCTGCCGGATGAGTGGCCCTGAAAAAGCCGTACACATCCAGCGCATGGGTAGGCGATGTGTTGCCGATGCCCACGAGGCCGGCGGGCGTTATTGTCATTGCCTGGCCGCCGTCATTCGTAAAAAAATGCAGCGGATGGTTAGTAGTTGTTCCGAACCATCCGCCGCTCGTATTAAGGTATGTGCTCAGAGTTCGTGTGCCATCGGTGTGTGAAATTCCGTAGGTAGGTGCGAGCACTGACAACGGGGTTGTCGGTGCAGCCGTACCGACGCCGACGTTTCCTTTCACGATCAGGTCATTTTTTCCAGGATTGGCAAAAGTGTAGTTGTCCGAGACGAGGATGCCTCCGGCTTTTAGACCCGATGCGCTCTGAACGGTGGTTGAATTAATAAGCTGTAGATATCTATTCTGCTCGACTGCTGCCGTGCCGGTATAGAGTATAGGGCTAGCCCCTTGGTCAAGAGTTAGACTGCCCCGCACGTCAAGCTTGCTGGTCGGAGATGTCGTGCCGATGCCGATATTTGTTCCTGTTTGAGCGATAACAGAGTCGGCAAGGGTCGTCGCGGCAGACCAAAACGGCAGCTTGTTGATTGTGCCCGATCCGCTGACGCCGGTCGCACCGACCAAATTAACAAAAGCTCCGCCGTTTTCCGAGATCCTGAACTTGTTTGTCCCCGAATCGAAATAAACTCGTGCCTGTCCGGCCGGAGCCGTTGCCGGGGCCGCAATGCCGGCAAGATTGACGGCACCGTTTGCGTTCAGCGTGCCGACGGTCCCCGCGCCCGAAACATTGAAATTGCTCGCCGCCTGCTGTGTGGTTTGGTTCTTTATAAACGAATTGCCGGCAGCGTTAGAAGCGGTCACATATTCGCCGGCGTTGACGCCGCCGAGTTTTTGCGCGTCGTCGGCCTGAGCGGCAGACAGCGTTCGCAGCGAATACGGAGACGAAACGATTTTATCGCGGGGATCAAGCGTCGTATAGCTTTCTCCCGCATTGCGCCGCACGGCGACCTCGATCCAGCGGTCGGCTCCGGTGAAAACGCTCGCGCCAAAATCGAGCTTCAGGCTAAAATTGCCCTGAGTTACGGTCACCGGCACGTTGATCAGCTCGTTGCCCTGCGGCGTGCCGCCGCTCGCGGCGTCAAACAGCCTGAACCGCATTTGAAAACTTCCATTTCCAAGAATGCCGGTATCGGTCAACCTCCCCTGATAACTAAACGCAGTCGTCTGAGCGCTCGCCGCGAAAGCCGCTAGTAAGATTACGGCGACGAATGATAAGTATTTGCCGATTGTGTTCTGTATTTTCATAATTCTTCTCCTGATGAACGGGTTAATTGCGGAGCAGGGCATGTCACGCGAAAACAAATCTTCACTTTTTTGAAAATTTGGTTTATATTGGTCAAACAGGCTGAATTATTTGACTTAATGTGACTGTCGCTGCTCCTTGAAGGCAAGATTAAAAGGAAAAAGGAGCACTGTCTTGAATTTAGAGTCAAATTTTCTTCAATTTAACTTTGGAATGGTTAACGGCAGCAAACACAGCATTTACGGGTTTGACCGGTTTCGGCTGGATGTGGATAGTTTGATGCTCTATGACAGCGAAGGCGCTGTGCATCTGCCGCCGAAATGTGTCAATACACTCGCCGTGCTTGTCGAAAACGCGGGCGAGATAATCAGCAAGGACGATCTGATAGATGCCGTTTGGCAGGATTCAATCGTCGAGGAATCAAATCTCTCGCAGTATTTATACCTGCTGCGAAAAACTCTCGGCAGCCGGGACAACGGACAGCCTTACATCGAAACGCTCCGACGACGCGGCTATCGTTTTAACGGCGAGCCGTCTTTGATCGAACCGCAGCCAAAGCCAAAGTCAAGGCCGCAACCCACGCCCCGAATCGAGCCTCCGCGCTTTGCCAACTTCGACGCCGCACCGCGCGGCAATGTCGTCGCTTTGGCAGAATGGAAAGAGCCTGAACAGATCAAGCCGGACACGCCGCCAAAGATCGCTCTCGCTCCGCAGCCTCCTGCATCAACGGTTGCAAGGCGCTGGCCTCTGGCCGCTGCACTGCTTGCGGTATTCGTTATTTCAGGTGTCGGTTATTTTCTTTACAACCGCAACGCGGCTGCGACCTCTCAACCTATCTCCGAGATGCGCATTCTGCGGCTGACAAACGGGCTTGACCCCGGCGGAGCTTCGATTTCGCTGGACGGGAAGTATTTCGTTTATGGTGAGCAATCCGGCCCGGTATGGCGCCTCTGGCTCCAGCAAACCGGCTATTCGAGCCGCGTCGAAATAATCCCGCCCTCAGAAAAGCTGATAACTTGTGCCGCGTTTTCGCACGACGCCCAATATGTCTATTATCTCGAGTGGGATTCGTCGAGCGAGAGCAACTCACTGTATAGAGTTCCAACGCTCGGCGGGCCCACAAGAAAGGTGTTGGACCGCGTCGGTTTATTTTCATTTTCGCCTGACGGCCGCGAAGTGGTTTACGGTCGTTACGATAAGCAGAATAAAGAAGTTCAATATGCGATCAACGCAAGCGACGGCTCGGGCGAAGAGCGCGTTATTCATAGCGTGGCCGGTTCGTATAGCAGCGGGCCTGCGTGGTCGCCGGATGGCAAGACGATCGTCTTTGCAAAAGAATTGTCAGGCAACCCCGATGTAGGAAATCTTTTACTCACGGCATTGAACACTGAGGACGGTTCGCTAAAGCCGGTTTCCGATGAAACCTGGGACAATTGTTACCGTATGATGTGGAGCTCGGACGGGCGTGGCTTTTATTTTATCGGAACAAAAAAAGGCGAAAGCATGACGCCGCGCAGGGACCAGCTTTATTACGTTTCTTATCCCGAAGGCCGTTCGCGTCTGATCACCAATGATGGAACCAGCCGGCAGCAGATTACAAGTCTTGGCGTGACTAAAGACGGTTCGGTGCTTACCGTTCCATATAACCGTGCATCGCAGATTTGGGCTATGAATGCGAACGGCGATTCGCGCTCGGCGGTGCAGATAACGTCCGGGCTTAATGACGGACGCGCCGGCTTGGAGCCATTGGCCGATGGGCGGGTCACGTATATCACGCGACAGGGCGATAGCCTCAATATCTGGGTGATGAATCAGGACGGCTCGGTTCAGAAACCGCTCGTCGTCGAGCCTCCGATAATAGTCGAGTTGAGCTCGTCGCGCGCGGGTCGCTATCTAATGTTTGCGTCCCTTGTTGATACGGCTCATTTTCATTTGTTTAGGGCAGATCTTGATGGGACCGATTCGAGACAGATGACTTTTGGCGACGGACGCGAGGAGGACCCGTCAATTTCAAACGACGGCAACTGGGTCGCCTATACGCAAAGGTTTAACCGTGACAAAGAAGTTGATGTTTCATTGTGGAAGATGCCAATCGAAGGCGGTGAGCCTGTCAGAATCGGTACGCAGAAATGCGAATTGCCGCACTTCTCGCCGGATGACAAATTAGTCTCCTGCACCGAAGATTATAGATCAATACATATCTTGTCGGCGGATGACGGCACGGTTGTCCGAACGCTCAACGTTCCTCCTCTAGCAGACCTTAGTAACGGAGCCCGCTGGAGTCCGGACGGAAAATCCGTCGCCTACGTTGTGACCGAAAAAGGCGTGTCCAACATCTGGCTGCACCCGATCGAAGGCGGCGAGCCCAGACGACTGACCGATTTTAACATCGCAAGCATTTACAATTTTGCATACTCGCTTGACGGCACGCGACTCTTCCTCGCCCGCGGCCAGCAGATCCGCGACGCCGTCTTAATAAAAGGCTCAGGTTAAGGAATGGAACGCGGTCACGAAACGGCAACGGATAAACCCTCCGGTTGGACGTTCCAATTTAACACCTTAGCTCCTTCTTGATTGGACAGAGCAGCCGCTACGTCCATCTTTCGGCCGTCTTCACAGTAAAAAGCGATGCAGCCGCCGCCGCCGGCTCCGCAGACTTTTGGAGCGATGGCTCCGTTGGCTAGGGCTGTTTCGATGAGGTGATCCATTTGGGATGTTGTGATGTTGGGCGAGAGGCGTTTGCGTTGTGGATGTGCATCCGACAGAATTTGCCCGACGGCGTTCCAGTCGTTTGCAAGCAATGCTGTTCTCATATTGACTGAAGTGTCGCGGATGCCGTCGAAGATCTCAAATATTTCCGCATCGCCGTCTATGTGACGTTTTGTGATTTCCCAGTTGTTCGTGCCTGAATTTCGCGGCTCGCCGGTGTAGCAGATCACGATGCGGCGTTCGAGTTCGGCGGCATCGACTGTGAGTTGTTCGCGGCTCATTCCTTCGGTGCCGAAATGAATGCAGGCGACGCCACCGTATTGCGCTGAATAATAATCCTGAAAACCGGTCGGCACTTTGATCACCTGACACTCGACATTTGCCGCGATCGGAATAAAACGATCCGGCGTATAGCGATCGCCGACGAGTTTGTTGAGGGCACCGATGCAGGCGATGTTGAGCGTTGACGAACCTGCAAGGCCGGCTCCGGCAGGGGCTTCGGATTCAGTGGTCATGTGAAAGCCGCTCGTCGGGCGGAAGAAATAAACTAGCTTTGAGAGAAGTTCGAGCTGAGGTTCGTTTTTGAGTTTGTCGATGTTGCCAACTGTCGTTTCGACCGTTGCTTTTTGATCGACGGATTCGAGGATTATTTTGTCATCGTCACGCGTTTCAATGCGGCAGCACGCCATCAGGCTGACGGCAAAATTGACCGTCGAAGCGCCTTCGTGAAACAAAAAGAGCGGCGGAATATCAATTGTGCCGCCGGCCAGATCAACACGTGTCGGGGCTGAAGATTCTATTATCATTGGTCAGTTGTCGGCCGGCTGAAGATTAATACTAGCTACTGGCTGCTAGCTGCCAGCTGCTAGCCAGATATACTGGACTAAGTCTCCTCTTCTCCTTTTCTCCTCTTCTCCTCTTCTTCCTTTGGCTCGCGTGTTAAGTGCAGCCTCTCGCCGAGGTCGTGGAGGGTGGTCTTGCCGATCTCTTCGGCGGCGAGGAGTTTTTCTTCTATCTTTTGGATCGTTTCTGGGTTGGCTGCTTCGACGCGTTCGGAGAGCCAGTATCTTTCGATCACGTAAAAGATTATTACGCCGACCATTACTATTGCAAACAGTAATGCACCGACACGTTTGTAGTCGCCGATGATAGACGTGATCGCTCCGCTAAAGAAGTAGCCAATGCCGGAAAGCAGAAGCACCCAAAGGCTGCAGCTTAAAAAACTCAGGCTTAAAAACCGCAAAAAAGGCATTCGGCCAACGCCGTAAAAAACGCACATCGCCAAGCGTATGCCGTAGATATATTTTGAAATAATGATCGCCGAGTTGCCGAATTTTGCTATTAGTTTTTCGATTCGCGGCTGGGCTACCTGATAAAAGCGATAGTCTTTTGCATTTTCGTGAAAGCCGCGCCCGATGCCGTAACCAATACAGTCGCCGACTACGCCACCGAGCGTTCCGAAAATTATCACCTTTAGGAAACTATATGGCCCAAAAAAAGAACTGTGCGCCAAAACGCCCGACAGCAGCAGCGTCATGTCGCCCTCGACAGTGCAGAGCGCAAAGACGGCAATAATGCCAAATTCCGCGACAAGTTCGTAAAACTGCTGCTCCATATCGAGTTCGCCGCAACGTATTGAAAGATTAACTTTACGCGGGCTTGCAGTCAAAACCCGCTGCAGAAGGCGCGCGCGTTAGGTGGGGCGATAGATTCAACACTGTGTATCGCCCTTACTAACGTGAGGGCTTGCGCAAAGTTTCGCAAGTGACTAAAATCGCGTTAGCTAATGGTAGATTCGTCGGAAATAAAATCCAATCGTGTCGGTGTTGAGGTTTCAGGCTCTGCCTTTCGCGCCGTTTCTGTTGATGAAAATGGCGCGCTCAGCAAGACGTTTTCCGCACCGGTTGATCTCTCGGAGCCTCGCGGCCCGCAGCTCGTTAGTTTTATCAATAGTTTAAAAGCTGAATTTGGCGATTTCAGCCGTGTCGGCCTTGCATTTCCGGGACTCGTGGACAAGCAGGCGCAACTCGTGGCTTTTTCGGCTCATGTTCCTGAACATGCGGACGTTGATCTTGTCCGTGATATTCAAACGGCGACCGGACTTCAGATCACTATCGAGAATGATGCAAATGCGGCCGCTTTTGGCGAATTTCAACTCGGTGCGGGACGCGGCAGCCGCAATATGTTTTACATAACGCTTGGCGAAGGCGTCGGCGGAGCTTTTATTTTTGATGGCGAAATCTGGCGCGGCGCGGCGGGTTTCGCAGGCGAATTCGGCTATGTGCCGATCAATTCCGAGGGCATGAAACTTGAGGAAGTTGCATCGAGCGCCAATATTATTCGTCGGACGCGTGGGCGTTTTCATACGGACAACACTTCGTCGCTCAACAATCTTGAGGAAGAGGCTATAACGCTTGATGACATTATCACTGCTGCAAGGGACGAGGACGATTTTGCACAGATGATGCTTAAACGAACCGGGGCTTATGTCGGCAGCGCGGTCGCAACGGTCATTAATCTTTTGAATTTAGAAAAGATTGTCGTCGGCGGCGAGATCATGAGCGCCGAAAATCTGGTTCTCGATGCGATCATCGAACGTGCCCGCGAGCTGTCGTTCAGTCCTTCGTTCGATTCGACTGCGATAGTCGAAGGCTCTCTCGGCAATAATGCCGCCGCGGCCGGAGCAGCCTTGCTTGCAAATCAATAAGCGTAATAACAGCCGTAAATATTTATTAGGCTTATTAATGTATCTTATTTTGTGAAGTATTGCGAATGTGTCGCGCGTTCGATATTTTTCTATTGTATGCAATTTGCGGATTTTATAAGTTTTAGTAAAATCTTTACAGCTTTACTGGACGCAAATACTGGTCAACATTTTTGGTTTTTGGCACTTTCTCGTTTCAACATTAGAACTTGAGAATCTGCGAGTAAATCAAGTTCCGTCGAAATTCTAAAAGATGGCACAGTTCTTTAACAAGAGTGCAAACAATATTGCCAAGATCAGCATGATGCTCGTGCCTGTTCTGGCGATCTCGGCGTTCTTTGCTTATACGCAGATCGCACGCTCGTCGTATCTAACCGGGCGGTATTTGGAAAAGCAGCAGCCGGTTCAATTCAGTCATAAGCATCACGTCGGCGACGACGGCATTGATTGCCGGTATTGCCATCAGACAGTTGAAACGACAGCCTCGGCCGGAATGCCCTCAACGCAGACGTGCATGAATTGCCACAGTCAGATATGGTCGGACAGTCCGTATCTCGAACCGGTTCGGGCAAGTTTTCGCGACAATAAGCCCATCGAGTGGCAGCGTGTTCACGATCTGCCGGAATATACATATTTTAATCACAGCATTCATGTAGCAAAAGGCGTCGGGTGCTCGACATGCCACGGCCAGATCGACAATATGCCGGCGGTCTTTCAGGAAAATACGCTGCAGATGGAATGGTGCATCGCATGTCACCGAGCTCCTGAGAATTTCATCCGCCCAAAGTCTGAGATATTTAACATGCAGTGGCAGGACGGCGATATAAATGAGAAAGAACGAGCGAAATTGAAAGTTGACTACAAGATAAGAAGCAAAGAAATGATGACAAGCTGCTCGGTCTGTCACAGATAGGGAATTGCCACAAAAGGCACAAAAAGCTCAAAAAAGGAGAAGAACGAAAAGCAGCAAAAACAAAATTAACGAATGTATTTATTTTGTGTTTTTTGTGCCTTTTGTGGCTAAAAATAATCAGTGAAAATGGCAATAGCGGAAAACAAAACAAACTTTGCCTCGATACGCGACAAGATATTGTCGCTGAACGGGAAGGAATATTGGCGCAGTATCGAGGAACATGCCGATACGCCGGAATTTCGCGAGTTTATTTCCGAGGAATATCCGCACGAGATCGAGGAATGGGACAACAGCTTAAGCCGGCGTAATTTTGTAAAGGTGATGGGAGCGTCGCTCGCCCTTGCCGGATTGAGCGGCTGCGTCATTCAGCCGAATGAGCAGATCGTGCCTTATGTTCGTCCGGTGGAAGGCATGTTGCCCGGAAAGGCAAATTTCTTTGCGACGGCGATGTCGCTTGGCGGAGTCGCGACGGGACTCCTGGCGAAAGCGTATGAAGGCCGTCCGGTAAAGGTCGAAGGAAATCCGGATCATCCCGGCAGCCGCGGCGCGACGGACGTGCTTGCACAGGCTTCGATTTTGGGGATGTATGACCCTGACCGTTCGCAGGAAGTGACCTATCGCGGCGGGCCGAAGAGTTGGGAAAACTTCATGTCGGAACTGCGTGCCGCTATTGAAGAAAATCGAAAGGACGGCGGAGCAGGCGTCAGGTTTTTGACCGAAACAGTTACCTCGCCGACGCTGATAGACCAATTTGCAAAGATTAAGGCGGAACTTCCGAATTGCAAGCTGGTTCAATACGAGCCGATCAATCAGGACAACGCGATGGCCGGGGCGAAGATGGCATTTGGCTCGCCCGCACAGGCTGTTTACAAATTTGACAAGGCCGAGCGGATTTTGTCGCTCGATGCCGATATTTTTTCGGGATTTAACGTTGCTTATATAAAGGATTTTGGAAAATCCAGATCGTTTTCGCATGGAAAAGAGATCAGCCGCCTGTATTCCGTCGAGACGACCATCAGCCTTACCGGTGCAAAAGCCGATCATCGCATTACCGCCAAGCCGAGTCAGATGACGGAGATCGCGAAAGCGATTGCCGCAGCCGTCGGTGTTTCGGGAGCAGTTTCGACATACAAGGAAAATGCTGCATGGATAGCTGCGATGGCGAAAGACCTTGTTGCGCACAAGGGCAAATCGCTTGTCGTGGCGGGTGACAATCAATCGCCGATGGTTCACGCGCTTGCAAACGCGATGAACGCGGCGCTTGGAAATGTAGGCGAGACGGTCACTTATATCGAACCGATGTCGCCGAACTCGGACAAGCTGCAGATCGAACAGCTTCGGGAACTAGTCGGAGAAATAGACGGCGGACAGGTCAGAATGCTTGTCATTCTCGGCGGAAATCCGGTCTATAACACGCCCGCCGATCTTAAATTGAGCGCCGAACGAATGATGAAGGTGCCGCTCCGTGTTCATCTCGGGCTCTACATGGACGAAACAGCCGAGCAGTGCCATTGGCATGTTGCGGAAAAGCACTACCTTGAAGGCTGGAGCGACGCCCGTGCTTTTGACGGCACCGCGTCGATCGTTCAGCCGCTTATTCAGCCGCTTTACGACGGTAAAAATGCTCACGAGGTCGTCCAGCTTTTCCTGAGGGAAAATTTTGATAAAAAAGATCGCGACATCGTAAAGGAATACTGGCAAAGAACCGATATTAAGCCTGCGGCGGTTGCGGCAAAGACCGAAACAAAAGAAGAAGGCCATAAAGAAGAAGGCCATTCTGAAAACGGACACAAAGAAGCAGAGGCTGCGAAACCGGACGCTTCGCCGACTGCGGTTGCGGCAAATGCAGTGCCAAAGAATTTTGAGGACAACTGGCGAAAGGCCGTGCATGACGGCGTTATTCCGAACACGGCTGCGGCTGCTAAATCAGTTACCGCAAGCACTGCATTTCTAAGCCAGCCCGAAACAAAACCATCGGCATCCGGAAACATCGAAATCTCGATTTTGCCCGATCCTTGCGTGTATGACGGCCGCTTTGTAAATAACGGCTGGCTGCAGGAATTGCCAAATCCGCTCAACAAGATTACCTGGGACAACGTTGCTCTTATCAGCCCGAAAACGGCTGCCGACCTCAAGATCAACACGGGCAACGACGCCCGCGAATTTGCCGGCGGAGCTCAGGGCACGGCCTTTATCAATACAAAGGGCGGCAATCAGTTTTCCGATCTAGTAACCCTCACTTATCAGGGCGGCAAGATCGACAAGCCCGTTCCGATGTGGATCGCTCCGGGCCAGCCGGACGGCGTTGTTACGATCTTTATGGGCTATGGCCGGACGCGGGCCGGAAAGGTGGGAACGGGACTTGGTTACAGCGCTTTTGACGTTCGCCGGTCGGATGCGATGGACCACGGTTTTGGAGCGATCACAGCAACCGGCGAGCAGACTGACATCGCATCGACGCAGATCCATTTCAATATGGAAGGCCGCGATCTGCTTCGCGTTTGGGCCGTCGAGCAGTTTGAAGCGAACCCGACTATGGGGCATCAGCACAACGAATACGACAAGTCGATGTATCCATATGAACAGCATCAGGCTGTTTACGAAAAGAATTACAAGTGGGGAATGACGATCGACATCAATTCCTGCGTTGGGTGTAACGCCTGCGTGTTGGCGTGTCAGTCGGAAAACAACATTCCTGTCGTAGGCAAGGAGCAGGTCAACCGCAGCCGCGAAATGCACTGGCTCCGCATAGACGCATATTATTCGGGCGACATAAATAATGCCGATGGGCCGCATTTTCAGCCCGTTCTTTGCCAGCAGTGCGAACAGGCTCCGTGCGAGGTTGTTTGCCCGGTTCACGCAACCGTTCACAGTGCCGAGGGACTCAACGACATGGTTTATAACCGATGTGTCGGCACACGATATTGTTCTAACAACTGCCCGTATAAGGTTCGTCGTTTCAATTTCCTGCTTTACCAGGATTGGAACACGCCGCAATATAAGCTGATGCGAAATCCTGAGGTTTCAATCCGCAGCCGCGGCGTCATGGAAAAATGCACGTATTGCACACAGCGCATTTCTGCGGCGCGTATCGAGGCGGAAAAAGACGGACGAAAGATTAGGGACGGCGAGGTCATTACGGCTTGCCAATCGGTTTGCCCGACCGAAGCGATCACTTTTGGCGATATGCACGATGCGGAAAGCAAGATCGCAAAGACCAAAAAAGATCATCGAAATTACAATTTGCTCAATGAACTGAACACTCAGCCGCGAACGACTTATCTCGCGGGCTTGAAGAATCAGAACAAGGAAATGCCGGACTATAAGGCTCCGGCACCCGTCAAGAAGATGGAAGGCGGGCCTGAGAAAAAGGCGGCGGGAGGCGAAAAGCATTAGTTGATGGACGATAAAGACCTGAAACAAAAACTGCACCCCGCGATGGTCGAGGGCGATCACACTTTTGCCAGCGTCACTGACAAGATCAGTGACGTTACGCTAAAGAAACGAACGCCGTTCCATTGGTTCATCGGTTTCGGCATCGCGTTCATGATCGCGCAGTCATTGCTTTTTACGACGATCTGGCTGCTTGCGAACGGTATCGGAATTTGGGGAAATAATCAGCCGGTCGGCTGGGCGTTCGATATTATCAATTTCGTTTGGTGGATCGGCATCGGACACGCCGGAACATTGATCTCGGCTATTCTGCTGCTTCTAAATCAGAAATGGCGAACATCTATCAACCGTTTTGCCGAGGCGATGACGCTGTTTGCCGTCGCCTGCGCCGCGATGTTTCCGCTGCTGCATACAGGACGCCCTTGGCTGGCAGCATATTGGCTGTTCCCGTATCCGAACACGATGGGCATTTGGCCGCAATTCCGGAGCCCGCTGATCTGGGACGTTTTTGCGGTTTCGACCTATGCGACGGTTTCACTTTTGTTCTGGTATGTCGGGCTTATTCCCGATCTTGCGACACTTCGAGATAGGGCAAAGAATAAGTTTTTCAAGTTTATTTACGCGATTCTCGCTTGGGGCTGGCGGGGGTCGGCGCGGCATTGGCATCGGTATGAGATCGCATATTTGATACTCGCAGGGCTTTCAACGCCGCTCGTGCTATCGGTTCACTCGATCGTGTCATTAGACTTCTCGGTGTCGCAGGTTCCGGGCTGGCACGCGACCATCTTTCCGCCTTATTTTGTGGCGGGAGCCGTTTTTGCCGGGTTTGCGATGGTTCTGATCCTTTGCATCCCCTTAAGGCATTTGTATCGGATGCAGGATTTTATCACGCATCAGCACCTTATCTATATGGCTAAGGTGATGCTGGCAACAGGATTGATAGTTGTTTACGGCTACGCGATGGAAGCCTTTTTCGGGTGGTATAGCGTGTCGGAGTATGAGGTCTTTATGGTCAAGAACCGTATATGGGAAGGCCCGTATTGGTGGTCGTATTGGCTTCTGATCTTTTGCAACGGCATTTCGATTCAATTTCTTTGGTTCAAGCGGTTTAGAGAGAGCGAGTTTTGGCTGTTTCTGATATCGATCATTGTCAGCGTCGGTATGTGGCTTGAGCGTTTTGTGATCATTGTGACGAGTTTGCATCGCGACTTTTT
>JAYVFJ010000062.1:0-2272 GCA_043773225.1 Chloracidobacterium sp. | reverse complement strand
TCCAATACCATTTGCGCGTCGTCAGAGTTTTTTCCACGCCGTCCGAGACATTCACCACGACCACATCACGAAACGAATCGCCGAGTTCGACGCTTCCCGCCGAAGCCGCAATCATCTGTCCGTCAGGCGACCACGCCGGATAATTATAAGGTTCGTTATATGGGCGCACGGCGAGTTTTCGTTCGTTTGTGCCGTCGGTGTCGGCAATCATCAACACGCTTTCGTTGCGGGTTTCCGAATCCCGCACGAAAGACATCTGTTTGCCGTCGGGCGAGAATGTCGGACACCAATCCATATCCGCTGAAACCTTTTCGGGAACGCCGCCAAGTGTCGGAATGCGATACAGTGTGCGCGGAAAAGGATTCGCCCGGTCGGAACGGAGATAATAAATGTATTCGCCGTCGCGTGAAAACGACACGCCGAAATAACGAAATTCGGTTGGAGCGATAACTCGCTGTGTGCTGTCGGTGGCGATTTGTTTGAGCCATAAACTCTCTCGCCCATTGTCGCTTGTCGTAAAAACTACATATTTGCCGTCGGACGAAATAGCGTTGTTGACGATATTGCCGACGCGCGTGATGTTTCGCACTTCAACATTTTGAAACAGCGCGGCGGCCATCGGCGCAGGATTTTCAGCGGCTCTTTGATTTGAAAAACCCCAAAAAGTAATTCCGGCGGCGACGAGAATTAAAGTAGTCAACGTGAAAATGGCCGCTTTTTGGCGCGTTTTGAGTCGGGTGCGAAAACTTGGGGCTTTATATTCAACGGCGGTTGCCGTGGAACTGCCGCCAATCGCACGTTTACTGATTTTGTCCGAATCGAAAGCGGCGAACGAACCGCTTTTGGTCACGAATGTCTCAATGACTTCATGCCGATTGTTCTCTCCGACTTCTTCAATGACTAGGTGGACGCCAGAAGTTTCTTCCAAATAAACTGACGAGCCGTTTTCGCTGACATCCTTTTCAAATATATAGCCACGGCGCGGGACGGTTTTGATGATCTGCTGCTTATCGTCGCTGAGAGCATGGCGAATGTCTTTCAGGCACTGCACGAGCGAATCGTCCGTTACGGCCGTTTCGCGCCAAACGGCTTCGATAAGTTCATCTTTACTGACAAGACGGCCCGGATTTTCAGTTAAATATTTTAGAACATCGAAGGATTTCGGACGGAGTTTGATCTCCTCGCTGTCGCGGTAAAGCGATCCGCGCGTCAGATCGAGCCTAAACTCGTCGAAAGAATAGATTTCGTGTGCCAGCCTTTGCATACGGGTCTCCAACCCCCTTGTAAGCGGCACGGCATCGCCAAAAGTGTCGTGTCGCCGCAAATCATAACGCTAAATGCAATTTTCGTCAATTTTTCCCGAATATTTCCTTGTTCTTTCGTTACTTACACGAGTTCGAATATATAAAGTTGCGGCATCTCGAACGAATATTGAAGTTATTTGAATGCTGTTTTGTCCAATGAATTCTAAAACCTCGAACGGGAAATTAAATCAACAGGAGAAAATTTATGAATCAGAGAAAGTTTATTAGAGCGTTAATCATAGGGGCGATGGCTAGCTTCATCACATTCGGTGCCTCGCAGACCGTCGTATCTGCAGCCGATAGATTTTTTTCGACAAACAATCAATCCGTCTTTGCTGCATCCGCCGACGACGCTGATGTCAATAAACAGCTCGCGCAAGTTCGGCGGGCGACGGCTAAATATCACGATGTCAACGTGGCAATCGAAGAAGGTTTTACCGTCAGCGGCAATGGCATTTGCAGGGAAGATGCAGACGGGGCGGACGGAATTGCCTACGTTAATATTCCCCGTGTTCAGCAGCAAGGCGTAATCGCCGAAGAACCGGAACTGCTTTTTTATGTTCCAAGCGGCGACGACAATCTGCGGCTGGTCGCGGTCGGGTATTTCAACCGGGCGTTTTACATTGACACCAGAGGCATCATTCCCGGCACTTTCACTTCGCGTCTGAATCCGCTGCCGCCGTATTTCCAAGAAGTTTCGGGACCGTTCACGCTTTTCAATCAACCGCCCGACGGACCGCTTCAAGTCGTTCCCGGCGTAACTGTCTGGTTTTACGGACTCCACGTCTGGGTTTGGTCGCCAAATCCGAGCGGAATGTATGCCACGCGCAATCCGCGTCTGAACTGCACGGCAAATAATTGACGTTCACGGCCGACGCCAGAACGGACTTTTGATGCGACATCAACCAAGGTCCGTTCTGCCGTACGGAAACCAAATGAAAAAATACCGGCGAATCGAAATTACAGCC
>JAYVFJ010000061.1:0-9447 GCA_043773225.1 Chloracidobacterium sp. | reverse complement strand
TTTGTTTCGCATTTCCCGTGGCCTGAAAGTTCCGGCAATCGGTCGCCAGAAACTCGATGTAGAATTTGCAATGGCTTGACCGACACTTCTACAGTTTTTTTTCCAATCCTCAATATCAACACCTGCCTGTTCTAAGATTCGTTTCAATAAACCGACGTCATTAATGACGCCTGAACCGTGTTTAGTGGGAATAGTCAGCGTTCGGTCTCCGCGTTGCATAACTGTAGCTTTCTGACTGCGATTCTTGACACATAACCTCAGAAACACTAGTATTTATAGTTTCGACTATTGTAGCCGAAGTGTGTCTGTATGTTCGAATCGCTGTCCGATAAACTTAAGAAATCGCTGAAGAATCTGCGTGGGCAGGGCAAATTGACGCCCGAGCACGTTGACGCCGCGCTTCGGGAAATTCGGATGGCTTTGCTCGAGGCCGACGTTAACTATAAGGTTGCAAAGGATTTTGTCGAGTCGGTTCGCTTAAAGGCCGAGGGACAAGAGGTCTGGAACGGCCTCAAACCGCACGAGCAAGTCGTCAAGATCGTCTATGACGAGCTTGCCGAGTTGATGGGCGGCACTTCGTCGCGGCTTGTATTTACCAAGCAAACGCCGAACGTCGTGATGATGGTCGGTTTGCAGGGTTCGGGCAAGACGACTTCGACCGGAAAGATCGCCCGCTGGCTCGCCGACAATCAGGAACGCAAGCCTTTGCTGGTATCGGTTGACGTTTACCGTCCGGCGGCCCGCGAACAGCTAAAGGTTGTCGCAAATGCTGTAAATGCAGCGGTTTACGAAGGCAAAGAATCGAACGATCCGATGACGATCGTTCGCGGCGCGGTCAAATATGCGGTCGAGATGGGTTTTGACACGCTTATGATCGACACGGCCGGCCGTCTGCACATCGACGATGAGTTGATGGTCGAGCTCGAGCAGATCAAGGCTGAGACCAAGCCAGTCGAGGTGCTGTTTGTCGCAGACGCGATGACCGGCCAGGACGCGGTTCGCTCTGCCGAGGTTTTTCACGAACGTATCGGCATCACCGGCGTTGTCCTGACAAAAATGGACGGCGACGCCCGCGGTGGTGCGGCTTTATCTATACGACAAGTCATCGGCCAGCCGGTAAAATTTGTCGGCGTCGGCGAAAAGTATGACGCGATAGAGCCGTTTTATCCCGATCGTATCGCCCAGCGTATCCTCGGCATGGGCGATGTTCTGACCCTAATCGAAGAGGTTCAGGGCAAGATCGACGAAAAGGACGCTCAAGAGCAGTTGCGAAAAATGACGAGCAATCAGTTTTCGCTAGAAGATTTTCGCAACCAGCTTGGACAGTTCAAGAAACTCGGCTCGATGTCCAAATTGATGAAAATGCTCCCCCGAACAAATGACCGGCGGCATGCAGATCACCGACGAGCAATCGGCTGTGGTAGATCATCAGATGCAGCGGACCGAAGCGATAATCGGCTCAATGACGCGGCAGGAACGTGAACGTCACACGATCATTGACGCCAGCCGTAAAACCCGCATCGCCGGCGGCTCAGGCTCCACGATCGGCGAAGTAAATCAACTGCTCCGCCAATACGAGCAGATGAAAAAAATGATGTCCCAAATGAACCGCGGCGGCGGTCTGTTTGGCGGCATGGCCCGTAAAATGGCCGGCGGATTAGCAGGCGGCCTCGGCAACATGCTCGGCGGCGGCGGAAGCCCGCTCGCAACACTAGGCGGCGGCTCAGCAATAGATTATTCGGATGATGAACCAAACAGTTCATCCAAAGGCATTAGAAAGAAGAAAAGACACAAGAAAAGGAAGTAGCGTTGAACGGTGAGTGATGAGTGATGAATTTGGCACTCATCACTCATCACTCATCACTCATCACTAAAATTATGTTAGCAATCAGTTTAATGAGAATGGGCGCAAAGGGTAAACCCTTCTACCGCCTCGTGGTAAAGGAAAAACGCTCAAAGCGCGACGGCAAGTATCTCGAAAACGTAGGCACCTACAACCCGATGCTCGATCCGGCCGAGGTTCTATTGAATCACGACCGTATCCAGTATTGGATCGGTGTCGGTGCGCAGCCGACCGATACGGTCAAGAGCCTGATCAAGAACAACCCCGTTCAAACCGAGGAAGAGCGCGCCGTTGCGTTAGCTGCACGTGAGGAGAAAAAAGCCGCGGCTGATGCTGAAAAGGCCGCAGCACAGCAGGCAGAAGTTGAACGCCTGGCCGCTGAAAAAGCTGAGGCAGAGGCAGCGAGCGCCGAACTTGAAACAGCCGAATCATCCTCCGTTGAAGCTGCAGAAGCAACTTCTGAAGTTGAAACCGCTCCAGTTGCGGAAACGGCTGATGTTGAACCGGCATCAGACAAACCTGCTGACGAAGAGGCTGAAGCAGCCGTCTAGCTTTACGTTTGCATAAGTTCGATGAAAGACGCTGTAGAGAAAATTCTCAGATCGCTCGTTGGCGAGCCCGATGCTGTCGAGGTTTATGAAAATACCGACGGCAAAAATGTTCGCATTGAGGTGCGTGTCGCCGAGAGCGATATGGGCCGGGTGATCGGCCGCGAGGGCCGCACGGTCAAAGCGATCCGCAGCATTCTTTTTGTCGCCGGACAAAAGCATCACTTGCGGTTTCATCTCGATCTTGTCGAGGACTAGTGGAACTAGTAGCGGTTGCATGTATCGTCAGGACTCGCGGGCTTAAAGGCGAGGTTGTCGCCGACATACTGACCGATTTTCCTGAGCGATTTGAATTGCTCGATACGGTAATGGCCGTTCGCCAAGACGGTGAACGAGTTGAATTGAAAATTGAAAAGTTCTGGTTTCAGAACGGTCGCGTGATCTTGAAATTTGTCGGCTACGATACGGTCGAGAGCGGCGAAACGTTGAGAGACGTTGAGATCTGTGTGACTGAGTCAGAAGCGGTCGCGTTGGAAGACGGTGAGTTTTTCGATTGGCAACTTTCAGGCTGTAAGGTCGAAACGCTCGGCGGTGAGCAAATCGGAGAAGTCAGCGGACTAATGCGGACAGGCGGCACCGAGTTATTGGTAGTAAAAGGTGAAACAAAAGAATATTTGATACCTTTTGCCAATGCTATATGCGTCGAAGTTGATATTGAGAACAAGCTGATCAAGATTGATCCCCCTGAAGGCTTGTTGGAGTTTTAGGTGAAAATTGATGTTCTTACAATTTTCCCCGCGTTTTTCGTATCGGTTTTTGATTTCGGAATAATCCGGCGGGCAAAGCTCGCCGAGATCGTTGAAATAAATGTCCACGACATACGCGAGTATGCGTTGGACAAACACAAGATGGTCGATGACCGGCCGTTTGGCGGCGGCGACGGGATGGTTTTGAAGCCGGAACCGATATTCGCCGCTATTGAAAATTTGATTGGGACGAGCGACCGAAGTGAGTATCCGGAAGGGACTCGCGTTGTGTTACTCTCACCGCAAGGTAAGCCTTTCAAGCAGGCATCCGCACAAAGTTTTGCAAATGATGCAAAACACATTGTGCTAATCTGCGGCCGTTACGAAGGCGTTGACGAAAGAGTGAATGAAACTCTTGTCACCGACGAGATATCCATCGGCGATTACGTTCTTTCGGGCGGCGAACCGGCTGCGGTCGTTGTGGTTGACAGCATTGTCCGGCTCTTGCCGAACGCACTTGGCAGCGAAACGTCGGCTGAGAATGACTCGTTCTCAGACGGCCTGCTCGATTGCCCGCATTACACGCGACCGGCTGAGTTTCGAGGGATGGCAGTCCCGGAAGTTTTATTGAATGGCAATCATGCCGAGATAGAGAAATGGCGTCGTGAAAAGGCGCTGGAGAAAACAAAATTAAATCGAAGAGATTTATTAACAGGAGAAAATGGTGATATGTGAGTCCCGATATAAATCGGGACTGACCTCTGGCCGAGTACAAAATGAATAGACTGGATTCTGTCGAAAAAGCACAAATAAAAGAGAACATACCTGCATTTCAACCGGGCGACACGCTTCGCGTGCATGTCCGAATTCAGGAAGGGAACAAGGAACGCCTTCAGGCGTTCGAGGGCATTTGCATAGCGATCAAACACGGCGGCATACGCGAGACCGTGACTGTTCGCAAGGTCAGCTTTGGAGTTGGCGTAGAGCGTATCTTTCCGCTGCATGCGACCGTGATCGATCATATCGACGTTATTCGTCGCGGCAAGGTCCGTCGTGCGAAGCTCTATTACCTTCGTGATCTGCGTGGTAAAGCGGCCCGCATTAAGGAACGCGACACACGCGCCAAAAAGCAGCAGGCAAGCTAAACACAAAAATGGGAAACGCGGGAACGGCTGATTCGTTTGAAACGGATGGATCGGCCACCCGCGTTTCGCTCTTTGACGATTTTAATGTAACGTCAATCGGCCTTGTTTTTGAGCATCAGGCACATGAGCAAGGCTTTCGTTTTATTGCAGGTGTTGATGAGGTCGGAAGAGGATGTCTGGCCGGGCCTGTTGTTGCCGCCGCCTGCATTCTCGACATAGACAAACCCTTTCCAAAAGCCCTCGACGATTCAAAAAAATTGACTGCTGAGACTCGCGATGAGATCGCCGCGCAGCTCAAAACCGATTGCATTTCGTATGCTGTCGGCCAGATCGAAGCCGACGAGATCGACCGCATCAATATCCTCGAAGCAACAAAACTGGCAATGCTTTCTGCAATTGCAAAGTTAGATCCTGCCGCCGATTTTCTGCTCATTGACGCTCTCAAACTAAAACATTCTCCGCTCCCTCAAATGGCAATTATCAAGGGCGATACGATCTCGGCATCCATCGCGGCTGCTTCGATACTTGCCAAAACCTACCGCGACGATCTGATGAAAACCTACGACAGTGAATATCCGCAATACGGTTTTGCTAGCCACAAAGGTTATGGCGCAGCCGTCCACTGGGAAGCCTTGCGAAAACACGGCACTTGTCCGCTGCATCGACTGACATTCAACGGCGTGTGCGATGAGACGGATGATAACTTTCCTCTGTTTTAACCAAGTCACATTTTTCGTTGAAGTCTGTATTTGCTAAACTTCTGATTCGTCAAGCGACGAATGCCTAGAAACAGGAGGACAAAACAATGAAAAATAATAATAACCTTGAGGAGCAATACTCCTTTTGAGCAAAGTAGCAAACGACGTAAGGGTTTCCCGTCGGAAACGAAAGTAAGACGAGGGTTGAGAATCGTACATGGCGATAAAGAACTCGTCGAAAAACTAGGCCGAAACGACCTATGTCCATGTGGCTCAAATCATAGATTTCAAGAACTGTTGCTTGAGCAATGGTAAGTTTGATGGGTCACGTCGTCATTACTACTTTTAGAGAATGAAGCCCAGAAAGGCTGTCTGAAGAAAGATTCGGTCAGCCTTTTTGCCATTTAGAATCCGATCCAATCGGTTGGCTGTTTGCTGTGCGAGACGGTGATCTTAGTTTCGGTTTTGAAGAGCGGCGGGCGCATTTGCAGTGCGACTTCGGCGGTGATTTTGGCAAGGTGAGGATCGTTGGATCGCTGCGAGAGATGTGCGAGGACAATGTGTCGGGCATGACCGTCAAAATCGTTTGTCAGCCAATCGGAGAGGTCTTCGTTTGAGAGATGGCCGTGTCGTGACATTATTCTTTGCTTGAGGTCCCACGAATAAACCGAACAAGCCCGCAGCATATCGCGGCTGTGGTTCGATTCGATAATTATCGCATCACAGCACTTTAATTTTTCCTTGATAAGCTCACTGATATGGCCAAAATCCATCAGTGTCGCTATACGAACACCGTCCTTCTTCGCCACAAAACCAAAGTTGTCCACCGCATCATGCGGCACGCTGAACGGTTCAAAATCTATATCGCCGATGCGAAAATCACGGCTTGATTCGATCTCGACGGTTCGGTTCTTTAAAGCGGAGCGTCTTTTTGAAGATTCGCTGTCGCCGTTTTGCCCGCCTTTGCGAGTGTCGTAAAAGGCGTCTTCGGTAATCCGCGAAAGATAGACAGGACAATTGACCGAGCCGGCAAGAACACGCAGACCGCCGGCGTGATCGCTGTGCTCGTGCGTGAGCAAAATGCCGTCGAGATTTTCGCACGGAACGCCGACCAAGGCCAACCGCCGCAATATCTCTCGGGAGCTCATGCCCGCATCGACCAGGACGTTCGTCCTTTCCGTCGATATTAATACGGCATTACCCGTTGACCCGCTGCCTAATACAGTAAACTTCATGAGTGGAGCGGCAAGCATCCTGCTTGCCTATCTAACTACTTTCAAATTTCGACCGCATCGCCTTTCCCATCACACGCGTAATCAGCACATTTGGCACAAACGTAACAACGCGCGAAACGAGATCATTCACAAAACCCGAAACTATCTTTGTCCGTCCGCTTTTGACGCCGCGCATTGCTGTCTCGACAACGTCTTCAACAGTCTGCTGCCCTTTCACCTGAAGCGTCCGATCCATTTTTGCGGCCGCGTGGAAATTGGTTTTTGTCGAGCCGGGACACAAAGCCATCACTTGAATTCCGAACGGTCGGTTTTCCTCAGCGATCGCTTCCGAAAACGAATTTACAAACGCTTTGGTCGCCGCATACGTCGCCATAAACGGTATCGGCTGAAAACCTGCGGCGGATGAAACATTTATGATCGTGCCGCTTTTCCGCTCACGCATTCCTCGCAAATACTTGTGCGTCAGAGCTATAAGCGCGCGGATGTTCAGATCGATCATCCGCTTATCGTTTTCAATATCGAGTTTTGCAAAATCGCCGTATGATCCGAAACCAGCGTTGTTAATTAGCCAATCAATCTCAAATCCGTGCTTCTCTGTTTCTTCACATAACCGTTGGTCTGCGTCATTTTCCGTTAGATCGAGAGCGACATAATGAGCCGTGATCTTATGTTCGAGCATCAGCTCATCACACAATTCATGCAATGCCTTTTCCGAACGCGCGACCAACACGAGATCATGCTTTTCGGCCGCCAGCCGCCGTGCAAACGCCTCGCCGATGCCGCCCGATGCTCCCGTGATAAGAGTTACCTTCATAGATCGTCATCCGTAGGAATAAACGAAAAATAGATCGCCGCTGCGCCCGCGATTAATATTGTAACAGTTCCCAAAAAGCGAATTAGCCCAGCGACCTTCTTTGTCGAATTGATAAGGCCGGTTTCGGTCAGCAGATAATTCCAGTCGTGAAAACTGCCTTCGCTGCCGGTAAACCCACTCGTCAAAACAAGCTGCATGACCACGGCATCAGCGGCATAAACCCACACATTCAAAATACTTTGTCCAACCCACAACAAAACGATCGCGGCGGAATAAAACGAGCGCTGCCAAATAAAATAACCGACAAAAACCGCCGGAAAGAGCACCTGAAACAACGACCCGCCCGCAATGCCCATAAATTCGCCGAGGATGCGAAACAACAAATGCCCGAACTCATGGATCGCCAAGTCAACATTATCCAAAAAACTGCCCTGCATCGGATCGTATGCGATCCAGAGAAAATAAATGCTCAGCAGGACAGCAAAGATCAGTTTTGGAAAATTCGGTTTGTTCAAGGTTCTATGTTTGGGTGGATTTAGCCACGAATGCACGAATAGGAGTTTTCTTTATTAGTGCATTCGTGGCAAATCCTATTGTGCAGAATCAATCTGCTCGTTCAAAAACTCGTCACGCGAGATCGCATAAAATACGCAATCGAAGCCGTAATGCGGCTCGGTCTTCTCGTAACGCATTCCGCATTTTTCCATGATTTTCCATGAGCCCACGTTTTCGGGAAATGACACCGCGACAATGCGTTCCAAGCCGAGAGACTTAAATCCACATTCCAACCAGCCGTAGGCACATTCATAGCCGTAACCCTGCCGCCAAAATCGCTCTGACAAATTATATCCGACCTCAATCTCGCCCGTGTCTTCGAGCGGCTGCAGGCCGCTTGTGCCGATAAGTTCACCTGTGGACTTTAAGCCCATCGCGCAGTTTCCAAAACCAAATTTGTCATGGCAGTCAATATAAAACTCAAGTCTAACTGCAAGCGATTCAGGATTTTGCATCTTTGTGCCGCCGAGATAGCGGTTCACAGGCTCAGGCGAGCGCATTTCGATCAGCCACGGCAGATCGTCGGGCGTGAGTTTTCTATAAAAAAGGCGTTCTGTTTCGATCATAAGCATTTACCTATTCTGACTTTTGTCCCACTTTGTCCCAAATCGATGTGGGACAGCGTAACCATTGTGAATAATAGGCTTACAGTCGCATTTTGCCCGTGTCCCACGATTTTTTGAAAAAAATCACCATATCTTGTTCAAAACCGATAACTCCAATAAATAGTGCAGTTACGTCAAAACATGCTGTCATAACGCGGCGATCTTTGGTGGGACAAGCTCAGCCAAGTCAAAAGTAAAAAGTAAAAAGTCAAAGTCAGAGTCAAAAACCAAAGACCAAAGTCCAAAGTCCTCAACCCAAGTTGTCAAATATCTATTACCGCTTCAAGCTAGCAAATTTTCAGACAAATTGGAATGCCAACTTTCCGGATATGACGCAACTTTCTCGATATGACGCAACTTTCCGAATATGACGTGGTTTTCCGGCCTGTGTCATATGTTAAGGCGAGAGACGTGACATTTGCCACGCTATTTTATCAAGAGTATAAACGATACGGTCGTGCAGCCGATTCTGACGGCCTTGCCAGAACTCGAATTTTTCGGGAATTAATCTAAAACCACCCCAAAATGGCGGAAGCGGAACTTCGTCGCCAAACTTTTTGCGAAATTCCTCAAAGCGATTTTCCAAAACTTCGCGTGACGCGATCTCGCTGCTTTGTGCGGAGGCCCATGCGGCAAGACGGCTGTCAAACGGGCGCGATTTAAAGTATTTTTCCGATTCTTCGCGGGAGGTTTTTTCTACGCGGCCATAGATGGCAACCTGTCTGTTGAGCTGCGGCCAGAAAAAATGAAAGACGGTTTGAGGGTTATTTATAAGGTCGCTGCCTTTTTTGCTCTCGTAGTTTGTAAAAAATACAAAGCCGTCTGCGTCAAAACCTTTGAGCAGCACGACTCGGGCGGACGGTTTGTTATCCGCACCGACCGTTGAAACGGTCATCGCATTTGGATCGAGGATGTCGGCTTTTAACGCGTCGTCCATCCACGCCGCAAATTGTTCAAACGGATCGGTGGCCATGTCCGCTTCCAGCAGGCCGTCGGATGCAAAGTCTCTGCGAATTTCGGAAAGATCGGTCATGTTTAGATCATGTGGACGAGCAAACCGTCCTTTAGTTTTGGCTCGAACCACGTGGATTTCGGCGGCATTATTTCGCCCATGTCAGAGACGGCAAAAAGGTCGTCCATTGTCGTCGCAAACATCGAAAAAGCGACTTTTGCGACGCCCTCGTTAACGATTCGCTCAAGCTCTGCCGTTCCACGCGCTCCGCCGACAAAACCGATTCGGTTATTTGTCCGGGCGTCG
>JAYVFJ010000060.1:0-3589 GCA_043773225.1 Chloracidobacterium sp. | reverse complement strand
GTCATCAAAATCAATGCCAGAATAAGCCTGTATCCCATGCCTAATTTCCTCCGATAGTTGACGGCGCGCCGAGAGCGCGAAGCTCGAATCGCTTGCCGTTGGTGTTTACCTGCTCGTTGTAATTGCAGGGTTTCAGCCAGATACGCCGGAAACTTGACGGCAGCGAGGCGACGGCGCCCGCGACAGTTCGGAACGGGTTGTCACCGGTGCCCAACTGAATACCGCCAAAGTTGCAATCAACATAAACGCCATCGGACGTCGCTGCCGGACAGCCCGCTGCCGTGTAAGTCTCATCTCGTGTGTAAAGCCCGTCACCGTTGTCGTCGCCGTTTAAGAAACAAACCCGCGTGACGACGTTCCACGCCGGGTTTGGAATAAAGCCGCCTAGTGGACTAAATGGTGGAAAAGGCTCGTTTGCCGGGATCGCGGCGATTTCGAAATGAAGATGAGGCCCGCTCGCACGTCCTACATCGCCCTGAACTCCGATCACCTGTCCGACACCTATAACCTCGCCCACCTGCCAGCCGCGAGAAGTAACGGAGTTGGTGCGCATGTGCGTGTATTTCGTCCATTCGCCGTTCAAATGTTGTATCCAAAGATAGTTGTTGTGGTCCTGACAGTCACCCGCCACGCTAGTGTCGTCCTGACATGCGTGCTCAAGGTTGTCGTTCTGCGGTGTCACTCCGTCGGCCGCAAGACCGTCACCGAGACCGCCGGAGTTTCCGTGTCTGTCAACCAGGCCGCGGATCGTGCCTGTAGCCGCCGCAACGATCAAACTTGCGGCCGGCCCGACCAGATCGACGCGATTTGGATGGCCCGGATGATTGAGGTGGTCGTTGCTCGCTGTGACCGAGGTGCCCGTTGAAAATGGAACGCGATAAATACCGGCCGAAGTTGTAAAACCATAATTTGCGCGAGCGGTGTTCTCACCTTGCGATGCAGTCAACAGCGAGACGACTGTTCCGATAACGACATAACGAAACCATTTGTGTTTGTTTTTCATTATTACCTCCTGCGCCTATTGCAGCGTCACAAGGACAAGGACAAAACCTTTGCCCGATCTAAGTTCGGTCATGGCTTTGCCGATGATCGCGCCTTGCGCTCGCTTGTAATTTGTGGCTTTCATCGCATGCCCGGGCGTGTCAGAGGTCGTAAGCAAGTCGCCGGGCGCGATCGCATGTTTTGTGGCGTCTGCGTAAACCCACACGCGGCCTGACAGTGCAACCGGCAACGCATCCTTTGCGTTTGCGACATCGGGCAAAGTCATGCCGACCGAGAGATTGTTCGCTCCGCTGACGACGCCGGCGACACGGCGATTGTATGCACCGCGTGCGATGGTGAGTTTTCCGACGTTGTTCGGATCGATTTCCAGAATCATTCCGGGTTCTGCTTTTTCGGCAGTCTCAAATTTTTCCGCAAGGTCCGATCCGCCGGTGATTGAAAGCACGGCGATTTTTACGGTGTCCGCCGCGCGGCCCAGAACGAGCGTATTGCTTTCGGTAACCACAGCCCCGGCACCGATCGCTGTTGCATAAAGAAGACTGGTTCCGATCACGTCCGAACTCGTCCCGATTGCCGTATTCAGGCCGCCCGAAGTGAGGGAATTCCCCGCAAAGTTTCCGATAAACACGTTTGCATTACCGGTCGCATTGGCCGAGCCTGCCTGCAACCCGATGAACACATTGTTGTCGCCCGTCGTGTTTTGAAGTCCCGCACTCGAGCCGAAAAAGGAATTCTGATACCCGGTTGTGTTTGCACTTCCGGCATTTCTTCCAAAGAACGCATTGTCGTAGCCAGTCGAAGTGTTCTGACCGCTGCTATGCCCAAAAATGGAATTGGAACTTGCCGTTGAGTTTCGGCCTGCGGCATAACCCACAAATGTATTTCCTGTTCCTATAACATTCAATCTCCCGGCACTCCTGCCGACGAAGGTATTTTGAATTCCTTCTGTGTTGGTAAATCCCGCTGACGTTCCGACGAACGTATTGTCGCTACCGGTCGTATTGCCCTTGCCGGCGGCCGTTCCGATGAATGTATTTACGTCCCCTGTCGTATTTGCCGTGCCGGATTCCGCTCCTAAAAAGGCGTTATTGATACCTGTCGTATTGGCAGTGCCGGATGCTCTTCCAAAGAAGGAATTGTCCGTGCCGCTCGTGTTTGCGTAACCTGCCGACGATCCGAAGAACGAGTTGCCGCTAGCCGTATTGCTATAACCGGCTTGGTGGCCGGCAAAGGTGTTGAGATTCCCAATGAGATTTAACCGTCCGGCATTCCTGCCCAGAAAGGTGTTCTGATCTCCGGTCGTAGTGCCGAACCCTGCCGAGGTTCCAACAAAAGTGTTTTCGGTGCCGGTCGTATTCCCTCTTCCGGCGGAAACTCCCACGAAAGTGTTTGAGCTCGCTGTCGTATTCGACAAGCCCGAACTGGCTCCGAAAAACGCATTATTTGTTCCTGTAGTGTTGGCGGCTCCCGAATCGGCACCAAAGAAAGAATTCCCGGCCGCAGATGTGTTTGCCTCGCCTGCTCCCGCGCCAAAAAAGGAATTGCTGGCTCCGGTGTTTGCAACTCCGGATCGGGTGCCGAAAAACGAATTATTAGAACCCGTTGTGTTAACCGCACCGGCGGAACGTCCGAAAAAAGAATTATTCAAGCCGGAAGTTGTCCCTTCGCCGGCAAAATAGCCGAAAAATGAATTGTCGTTTCCACCAATGTTCGACGCACCGGCCGAACGGCCAAAAAATGAGTTGAAGCTGCCGCCAACGTTCGCAGTGCCGGAACCTCTTCCAAAAAACGAGTTGTCGCCGCCGTTTGTGTTAGAGTCGCCCGACTGCGTGCCGAAAAACGAGTTGCTGCTTCCCGAAATATTTGACGCTCCGGCGGACCATCCGAAAAAGGAGTTCGACACGCCGGTCGTGGTTGAAGCGCCGGCAGCGGTTCCGAAAAACGCGTTTAGTGTTCCGGTCGTTAGAGCCGTTCCCGAGTTGTTTCCCGCAAAAGTATTTCCAAGCGCGTTAACGCCAAAGACGCGATTTAAGCCGATATTGAATTGGCTCGCTCTCAAGGTGCCGCCAATTGTTCCATCACCGCTAATGTTGAAATTACTCGACGCTTGCAGTGAAGTTGTGTTCTGAATAAAACTTGTATTTCCGCTCGCAGCCGTGAGATATTGATTCGCCGGGACACCGCCGAGTTGTGCGGAATTTACAGCGGCATCGGCATTTGCAGCATTCAGGCTTTTCACGGCGTAGGGCGACGACGTTATACGTTGACGCGGCGTCAAAACCGTGTAAGGGTCGACCGAGCCGCCCGGTTTTACGCTGATGGCAACATAGCGTTCGCTGCCGTCAAAATTCGATGCAGGAAAGTTGAGTTCCGCCGTGAAACGTCCATTAGTGACCGTCACGCCTAGACGAGTGCGCGTGTTGATGGGCGCGCCGCCGGTCGGCACGCTATAAAGTTCAAACAAAATATCATAAGCCCCGTTAGCAGGCGTCCCGCTGTTATTCAAATTCCCCTGAAACGTAAAATCCGACGTCTGAGCGGATATAAAGTTTACAGCCGTAACTAACACGATGAAGATAATCGATAA
>JAYVFJ010000059.1:0-2620 GCA_043773225.1 Chloracidobacterium sp. | reverse complement strand
TTGCCGAGAGTGCGTCCAGCGCCTCTTGCGAGATGTCTATCGGCGAATACGAGATGTCGGCGTTTTGCTTTAGAAAATAATCAACGAGCACGGCTGTTTTTGTGCCGTCGCCGGCGCCGAGCTCGATCAGGTCAAATTCAACGCCCAGCGGAAACGCGACTGTAAAGGAGCGTGTTTCCTGGGTCGTTGAGGATACACGCTCGTTCACACTCGCGTTTCCGCCCGAGAACGCCTTAAAAATCGCCTCTGTCTGTTGTGAAAATATCTCATGCTCGCAGCTGGTCAGATAATATTCGGGCAGCCGCATTATCTCCTGAAACAGCCGCGTGCCTTCGTCGTCGTAAAAATATTTTGACGAGAGTGATTTCGGCGTCGAAGAAAGCCCGTTAAGGACATCTTCGGCGAAGGTCGAGAGTTCGGGCGAGATCGAAGCTTGCATAAGAGTTTTGTCCACGGATAAACACAGGTGGACACGGATATTTTAAAACTAATTCTTTGCCCTATCGGTGTTTATCGGCGTTCATCTGTGGATAATTCTTTATTTCACTAACCTTATTCCCGTAAATTGCCACCGCAGATGCGGGTGAAAAAAATTTCGGTATGTGTTTCTGCTATGCCCGGGCGGTGTGACGACGGATGCTCCGCGAAGGACCATTTGATTTATCATAAATTTACCGTTGTATTCGCCGACCGCGCCATCGGCCTTTTTAAATCCCGGATATGGCAGATACGCCGAATTTGTCCATTCCCAACGCTTGCCCCAGTCAAATTTGTCGCTTGCGGCCTCCCATTCAGGCTCGGTCGCGAGCCTCATGCCTTTCCACTCGGCAAACGCGGCCGCCTCGTAGTATGAAACATGGCAAACCGGAGCGTCCAACGGCAATTTACGCCGTCCGCCAAGGGTGAAATGCCGCAACCCATTGCGGCCGTCGCGCCAATATAGCGGCGAGTCAATGCCGTTCTGATTGACCCAATCCCAACCCTCGGAGTGCCAATGGCGAAAATCGGTGTAGCCTCCATCCTCTATAAACTCGATAAACTCCCCATTTGTCACCAAACGGCTGCTGATGGAAAAATCGTCGAGATAGACTTTGTGCCGCTTTAGCTCGTTGTCAAAACAAAACCCGTCGCTATCGAAACCAATTTCGTGAATCCCGCCTTCTATTTCGATAAATGTGCCGCTCCCGGATTCAGAGTCTTCCTCCGGAACAAAATCTTTGCGATAGGCGGGATATAGCGGATTCACGCTAAATGTGTATTTGAGATCGGTGAGAAAAAGCTCCTGATGCTGCTGTTCGTGGTTGAGGCCAAGAATGACGAGGTCTCGAAGGTTTGAACCGCCTGCGGTAGCGGGTGGTTGAAGATCGCTGCTCGCCGCCCCTTTTCCAGTGTTGTTGTCAATACGCAATGTTAAACCACCCGCTACCGCAAGTGGTCCTGACAGCAACTCGTTCATTTTGGCATCGACATGTTTGCGATAGGCAAAAACCTGTTCGACCGTCGGGCGGCTGAGGCTGCCGCGATGATCCCGCTGGGTTCGCGCCCCGACGGAGTTGTAGTAGCTGTTGAAAAGAAAAGTAAATTGCTCGTCGAATACCTGATAATCCACCATGTATTTTTTAAGGACCATCTCCTCAAAAAACCAGGTCGTATGAGCGATATTCCATTTGGGCGGAGAGACGTCGATGGTCGGCTGCGGAATATAATCTTCCGTTTCGAGCGGCTCACAGAGCCACGTCGTGTAGGCGCGGACCTCGTTATAAAACTTCAGAAGGTCGGTGCCGAGCGCCTTACGCGTGCTAATGCCGTTCATGACTTAATTAGAACAAATCGCGGGCAAAATGCCTAAATTTTTTTACACCGAAAGCGGAAAGTTCGGCTGCCGCATGCTCTCCCACTCCGTGACCTGACGCGCGCGCCGGTTTTCGTGAGCGTTTGCGAGGGAAACGATCAGTTCGTCGAAGCGTGGATTGTCGTTGAGCCGGGATTTTTTGGAGGAGGAGACTGTTTCGGAAATGTAATTGATTGCGGCGGCGTCCCGCCGTGTTAGCCTGTCGATTTCGCTGTCGATTTGTGTATTGATTCGGTTGACCATCATGATCGCCTCCAGATTTTCGGGGCAGACGGTCTAACCGAAAGCTCATGCAATCAAGTATCGACCGGCCGCAAAACTGTATTTGTAATCATTAAGTATTTTGTTATATAAAACTCCTCAAACTTTGGGATTTTGAAAGATTATCACCATTTTCACGATTTTTCAAACAAAAAGTGGACATCCGAGTGGAATTTAGTTTAGACTTTCGGCATGACGTTCTGTCGAAACAACCTCGCCCTTATCTAGCCGCTCGTCAGGCATGACGACGCGGCGATAATTTACAGATTCAACAATTAGAAACGCTTTAAGTGGATAGACAGGTGTTTATTCGCTAAACTTTATACCTTTACCAATGCCAACCGACATTGGACATTGGACTTTTGGACTTTGGACTTCAAGTATGGACGAAAAATATTTTGCACAAAAGATCGAGCAAAAATGGCAGCGGAAATGGGCCGAGAGCGGGGCGTTTCATGCCGAGATCGACGAAAACAGGCCGAAATTTTATCAACTTGAGATGCTGCC
>JAYVFJ010000058.1:0-5199 GCA_043773225.1 Chloracidobacterium sp. | reverse complement strand
CGAAAACTCCTGGCGTCCACCGCAAATCCGGCTTTCTTATATGCTTCGCTCTGGCTCAGCCCCGTCTTCTTAAATGGAATGCTTTTCATCAACGCAAGGTGCCCATTGCCCTTGCCTTCCTGATCGAGCCAAATGATCACGCCCTTTCCCTCTTTCTCGATCAAGGCCTGTGACATTTCCATCTGCTCGCGGCAATCACATTCGATGCTGTTAAAAACGTGAGCCGTAATGCAACTCGAATGGATGCGGCAGAAAACACTCTCCTGCTCCTCGACATTACCCATTACGAGCGCGATCGATTCGGACTGTCCGTCGTAATAAAGAATCTCAGCATAGTTTCCAAATCTGGTTCTTAATTCTCGTGCGGCAAGCTTGATAATCATAAATCTTCGGGCGGATACCAACCATCAACGACCCAAGCTTGGCGGACCGCGATTGCAAATCGATTGTTCATTTGCAAAGCAATAACTGTCGCGCGTCCACTTGCCGTACGGCCGACGATGTTAATGCCGTCCGTCACGCTAAAGTGTTTTTTCCAGTCCTGCTTTCGGGGATTAAAGAGTGAAACTTTTCGTCTTGTAAGCGGATCAATGCCGTCTGTATTTATGCCTTTATAACGATTGCATAACGGACAAGCCAACCAAAGGTTTTCTTCCCCATCAGAGCCGCCCTTGGCTGTCGGCAAAAGATGATCAAGTTCGAGAGGGGCGAAAATATACCTCTGCTCACCTAAACAATATCCGCAACGATTTTTGGCCAGTTCAACAATCTTTTGACGCAGTTTGGCGGAAATATAGCTCATTTCAAATCATCAGGCGTCTTTATCAAACCTCGCATGACGGCTTCGGCAATTCCCTGTGCTTTTCTGAGATTGCCGATTTGATAAACAAACATGATCACTTCGAGCTCATTGCGTTCAAGCGGTGTCAAGGTATCGGCTTGATTTTTATATAAAAGTTCGCTCAGCCGGTCATTCTGTTCTTTTGGCATTTTCATATTTGCCACGCCCAAAACCTCGTCGTCCGAACAACCCGCCAAAGAACCGTCCAAAGTGTCCGTATCGTCCGCAACCGCTTTCTTGACGGCATTCTTGATGACTTCGGCAACACTTTTCTTTTTCGCACGTGCGAGATGCGAAACATCCTGATACAAACTATTAGGTAATTTGATACTGATTTCCATAACTTAAAACCTCTCCAAACCATACCACGAAACCTAGGATTTTCGACCAACAAGCACTTTCAACCGCTTAGAAAATGTCACGACGATTCAGTCTAACTTTCACTGTGTAAGGCCGAGCCGCCGCATCAAATCCTGAAATCGTGGATCGCCGCGCAGAGGGTCGTAGCCCGGTTCGACTTTGAGAGATGTCAGCTGAGTGTCGCGTCCCGCGTATGCTTTTTCGAGAGACGCAAACGCCTTTTCCTTTTCTTCGAGCGCGGCGTAAAGAATGGCTAATTCGGCGGGCGAAACGTATTTTTCAGTTGTTTTTAATCTATCGAGAATGGCAAATGCTTCGACCCGCTTGCCTGTCAGGGCGTATGCCCGACCAAGATAGATCAAAGCGCTGGTCGTTTCCTCTAGTTTAATTGACGTTTGATAGGCGAGAATTGCTTCCGCGTATTGACCCTTCTCAACGTAGGCGTTGGCGAGCCCTGAGTGGGCGAAAGGATTCTCGGGAGCCAGGCTTACGTGAAGCTGTTTCTTTATAATGGCTTCATCATACATTCGGGCCTGATAGAAAATGCTTCCTTCATTGCCGACTAATCCCGTTCTCAAAGGGTCCAGGTCCTGCGCCAGTTTGATCTCGCGCAACGCTTCGTCGAATCTGCCCAACTGCGACAAATATTCCGCATAGATGGTGTGCGCAGCCGCGATATTCGGATTCAGTTCAATGGCACGCTTAAACGCAATTTCCGCCTGCGCCCATTCAAATTCGTACTTTCTTATTCTCGCCACATTGTAATATGCGTCGGCAAGGGTATTGTCCAACGTCAATGCCTGTTCCGCCGCCGCTCGGGCCTGCGGCAGACCTTCCCGCGGACTTATCGCTCCGATGTCGATGAGATTGCCGAAGTTAATTGACAATTCGACATATGCCCGCGTGAAGTTCGGGTCGAGCGCGAGCGCCTGATTTTGATAGTCGATAGCTTTGCGGATATTTTCAACTCCGTTCTTCCGTCGAAAAAACACGCCGTTCAGATGAAGCTGGTAAGCCTGCGGACTTCGTGTGATTTGCCGCGCCATTTTACGCTCTTGCGCACCAGTTAAATTCAACTGAAGCGTTTCCGAGACGCCTTGCGCGATTTCTTTCGGCACGTCCAACGCGGCAGCGACTTTGCGGTCGTATATCTCGCCCCAAATGCGCGTGTTATCGGCGGTGTTTATCAATTCGACGCTGATCTGCAAATTATCGCCCTGCTGCGTGATTCGCCCGGTAACAACACCTTGCACTCGAAGCGTTCGGGCGATTTCCGCGATATCGATTTCCTTGCCTTTGTATCTGAAACTCGAGCTGCGGGCGATGACTTTCAATTGCGGCAGCTGCGATAGGCTATTTATAAGCGAATCGCTCAAACCGTCCGAAAGATATTCGTTATTCGCATTGCCGGTCTCGTTAACAAACGGGATCACGGCGATCGATTTGATGTCGGTGTTCGCGGTGAAATATTGGTAGCCAAAGTATCCGCCTGCGGCGAATATAGAAAAAACCAGGGCCGCCAGCAAAACGCGCTGACGGCGAAAATATGGTGACGAACCAATCAGACGCGAAAGGGGTGAAATTGCCCGCTCAACGGACGAAAGTATACCGGTTTGTACACTTGATGAATCGTCCGTCGAATGTTGCATGGCGGAAACGGCGTCATGGGTGATACGCGTTACCTTCGCGGAATCCGATTCCTTAGCGGATCGGCTTGCTAGAGCCAAAGCAATCGCTTCCTGGCTTTTCATCGCACGACCCGCCATTTTGGCGAGGTTGTAATTTTCATCGCCGATTGCCGCTCGTGCCTGATCGAGGTAGCCATCCAGAAAATCCTGGTCAACCGCTTCTATTTTGTATCCGGCTAATTCGTAGATATTCTCCAGTGCGCCATATAATCGTGCGCCTTTTTGCGGTTCGCCCTCAATCACCGCGAGAGCCATAAACCTTTCCAGCGCAAAACCGATACCGACTTCATCGCCGGCTTCTTCCGCGAGTTTGAGGCTTTCGATTGCATAAACGCGGCTGCCTTCGTAATCTTCGAGCGAACACGCCACCGCGCTCAGATTGACGCAGGCCAACTGAATGATCGGTTTGAGCGACGCCTGTCGTGAGATCGAAAGCGTTTTTTCGTAATAGCTTTTCGCGGTTTGATAATCTTCCTTTGATCGAAAAATCTCGCCCAGAGTGTTCGCCAATCTTGCCGCCAGATATTTGTCATCTACCTCGTTCGCAATTCCAAAACCTTCTTCCAGCAAAGGCAGGGCCGTTGCAAAATCTTCCTGCAGCATCTTTATGGTCGCAAAGCCTGAAAGCGAAAAGGCGATTAGAAGTTTGTCGTTGATCTCCCGGCTGAGTTTGAGCGCTTTGGCATAAAATTGCTCGGCTTCGATCAGATTTCCTTGTTTCCAGATCAGACTTGCGATGCCGATAAATCCTTTTACCAGCAATTTGGGATTCGCTGAGTCACCGTTTGTCTCTAATGTTTGCCGCGACCATCTATGTCCTTCGGCCAGATAGCCGCGCCTGATCCAGAACTGCGGCAATGCGCCGGTAATTCGCAATGCTGTTTCAGGTTCGTTCAAAAGCGTCCATTCAAGCGCGGCCCGATAATTGTCGTGTTCGAGTTCGATCGTTTCGAGCCATTCGGAGGATTTTTTACCGCGAAATCCGATTTCGGCCTTTTCCGCGAGATCCGCAAAATACTCGGCGTGCAAATGCCTTATCTCGTTTTCTTCGTTTCGTTGCTCTAGATTTTCACGGGCAAATTCGCGTACGACTTGCAGCATTTTCAATCGCGGTTCGCCGTCAAATTGTTCACTTTGGACGAGCAAACTTTTATCAACCAGCGAGGTTACGCAATTGAAAACATTGATGTCTGCGTCGGTATTTCCTACAGCTTCGGCACTATCGAGCGTAAAACCGCCGCGAAAAACGAATACGCGGCCAAACAATTTCTTTTCATCTTCTTCCAGCAGATCATAGCTCCACGCGATTGCTCCGAGCATGGTTCGCTGACGTTCGGGCAGATCATTAGCACCGCTTGCGAGAATCTGCAAATTGTTTTCCAAACGCTTCCGGATCGCCCTTGGCGCAAGCATTTTTACCTGCACCGCAGCCAGTTCGATCGCCAATGGCAAACCGTCAAGCTGCCGGCATATTGCAGCGACGGCTTCCGAGTTCTCTTCTGTCAAAGCAAAATCTGCTCTGATCGCTTTTGCTCGCTCGACAAATAGAGCCACCGACGCATATTCGCGGAGTCTATCGGCCGGTAAATCATTCTCGGCGGGAATCGCCAGCGGCTGGAGCGTATATTCCTGCTCAAAACGCAGATTGAGCCTGACCCTGCTTGTGACAAAAATTTTCAAATTTACCGAATCTGCTATCAGTTCGCCGATCTTTGCCGCCGCTTTTGTTATCTGCTCAAAATTGTCGAGTACAAGCAAAATCTTTCGCTCCGATAAAAACTCCTTCAGACCATCTTTGAGCGATATTTCACTTGTCTCTTTTACCCCGAGCGTCTGCGCTATAACTTGTTCGACTAATTCGTGGTCGGCTATGGCCGCCAGTTCGACAAAGAAAACGCCATCAGAAAAATCAGCCTTCGATCGTTGGGCGATTGCCGTTGCGAGCGTCGTTTTGCCGGTTCCGCCAATTCCGGTCAACGTCACAAGTCTCGTTTTCGGCTGTTTGATCAGCTCGATGATTTTTGCTAACTCCTCCTCGCGACCTATGATCCGAAATAGTTCACTCGAGAGGCTGCCTTGTTTTTCATCTACTTCATCGGTCGCTTGCCCGATGATTACCGTTCGAGCTTCGACGGGCGTTCTCGGTTCGACCAGACGCGGTTCGGAACTTCGCTCCAAACGCTCATGCATCTCCAATTCACGCTTAACCTCTTTGAGGTAGTGCAATAGAGTCTTTGCGTCTTGATAGCGTTTGCCCCTGTCTTTTTGCAGGGCCTTCAGAATGACGGCTTCCAATTCTGCGGGCAAGGA
>JAYVFJ010000057.1:0-2529 GCA_043773225.1 Chloracidobacterium sp. | reverse complement strand
CGGTCGGGTTTCGCTGGCTGGTGCATTCGGACAATCACTGGAATTTTGTCGAGCCGATAAACGCCGCGGATGTGACGCCGCCCGTCGTGGGGATCGGCAATGGTGCCGCGGCGACATACAACGGCACCAATTTCAGAATTTTTCAGGACGCTCCGGCGGTGGTCGAGTATGTAAAAGGCGAATTTTACTGGCGTGTCGAACAGGGCGAGACCGTCCGCGCCGTCGATTATGTTGCGGCCCCGCTGATGCTCTCGCAGGAAATATCGGCGAACGAGATAAATTGGTCGGCCGGCACCTACATGACGGGCGACGAAGTTGAAAAGGCGTTTGGCATAACCG
Source organism: Chloracidobacterium sp. (assembly GCA_043773225.1). GTDB lineage: Bacteria > Acidobacteriota > Blastocatellia > Pyrinomonadales > Pyrinomonadaceae > OLB17. The sequence goes on along the minus strand of JAYVFJ010000057.1, from coordinate 2,190 downwards.
GCCTGCCGAGGCCGTGGGGCGTCGGGCCGAATCAGCCGTTTACGGGACGGTTTTATTATACGTGGGGCGTTTTGCCGCTGCTTATACTGTTTGTCATCGCGGTCTTTATGATCCCACTCGGCGGACTGACCAGCACGGTGCTGACCGAAACACTTCTTTTAGCGCGAACAGCGACACCGGCCGCTCCGCAGACGGTTTTCAGCCAGCCGTTTGAGCTGAAAGGCAATCGCAATGTGAGGATCTCGGCATCCGCACCTGTAAATAATTCAGGCGCCGATCTCGATGTCGATCTGATAAATGAACAGAGCCAGGAGGTCGAATCGGTAAATATTCCGATCTCGTATTATCAGGGCGTCGAGGACGGCGAGAGCTGGAGCGAGGGCAGCCGAAACAGCGATGCCACGCTCGGATCGCTGCCCGCAGGTAAATACACGCTTCGTGTCGAGGGAACACTCGATAACGTTAGCGAACCGCTGCCGGTCTCGGTAAAAGTCGAGCAAAACGTAAATCGCGGCGTCAATTTTATCTGCGCGCTGCTTATACTCGCGATCATGCCGGTCATCGGACTTATCAGAAAGATATCGTTCGAATCGAGCCGGTGGAAAGATAGTATGTTTGGGTCGAGTTCTTCGTCTTCGGACGACGAATAGTTTATAGAGTTCGTTGAGTTTGTAGAGTTCATAGAGTTGCTGGGCGTTCATGGAGTTAGGAGATATTCAGTGAACTCTATAACTCAACAAACTCTATGAACTCTATGAACAAAAAGAGTTATGTTAAAAAAACTATACATGGTCTTTGGCGTCGGGGTTTTGATATTTTACTCGTTGGCGTCGTGGTTTGGATGGGAGTTGGCTAATGCCGGCAGCCAGTCGCGTTTGGGAGTGCCGTTCTTTTATTCAGGATTTCGTGGAGGAAAATAATGTTGAATCTTACAGCAATCACCCCGTTTTTGGGGTTGATCGTCAAACTTGAAGAGCTTTTGCCTGTCCTCGCGACGACCGTGATCTTTGTCGCCATCGGCCTCATCGTCTTTGCCGTCGCGTTTTTTATCGTCGTGCTGGTCGCGCCGTTTTCGGTAAAAAAAGAGATAGAGGAAGATCAAAATACATCGCTCGCGATAATCATCGGCTCGCTAATTATCGGCGTCGCCCTGATAATCTCGGCGGCTATTCAGGGGAACTGAAATCGACGCGGAGACACCGGGACGCGGTGACGCAGGGATTGTTTCTCGGCGTCCCCGCGTCTCACCGTCTCCGGGTCACGGCTTATGAAACGCGCACCGCTCCTATTTCTAAACGTTTTTGTGATCGCCACTTGCGGGCTTATTTATGAGTTGCTCGCCGGCACGCTGTCAAGCTATGTCCTCGGTGATTCGGTCACGCAATTTTCGCTGATTATAGGAATTTATCTCTTTGCGATGGGCGTCGGTTCGTGGCTGTCGCGGTTTATCGACAAACATGTCGCCGAGAAATTCGTCGAGATCGAGCTGGCGGTGGCCGTTGTCGGCGGGTTTTCGGCGCCGCTGCTGTTTCTGACATTTGCACACCTCTCGTATTTCAGCGTCGTTCTTTACGGCATGGTCTTTGTGATTGGAACGCTTGTCGGTCTCGAAATTCCGCTACTGATGCGGATTCTCAAAGACGAAATGGATTTTAAGGACCTTGTTTCCCGCGTCCTGGCGTTTGATTACATTGGCGCTCTTGCCGCTTCGCTGCTATTCCCTATCTTTCTTGTTCCGAAGCTCGGCCTCAACCGCACATCGCTCCTTTTTGGAATGTTTAACGCAGTAGTCGGCATCTGGGGCACGTGGCTGCTCCTGCCGTTGATCAAGAAAAATGTGACGATTATGCGGGTTAAGGGTTTTGTGATCCTGGCCCTGCTCGTCATCGCCTTTATCAAGGCCGACCGGCTGACCACGCTCGCTGAAGACGCGCTGTTTGTCGATAACATCATTTACGCCAAAAGCTCGGCGTATCAACGTATCATCGTTACAAAAGGCAAAACCGGTTACGCTCTGTTTCTAAACGGCAATCTTCAGTTCAATTCGTTTGATGAATACCGTTATCACGAAGCGCTCGTGCATCCGGCGTTTGCGTCCTTTTCGGGCGATGCAACACGGGTGCTCGTGCTCGGCGGCGGCGATGGGTTGGCGGTTCGTGAGATCTTAAAATATCCATCCGTCGAATTTAT
>JAYVFJ010000056.1:0-25975 GCA_043773225.1 Chloracidobacterium sp. | reverse complement strand
AGGTTTGTGTCGTCAAGTTCGACCGCCTTGCGAAGCTCGTCCAGCGTTTCATTAAACTGCCCAAGATTCTCGTATGCGCGTGCCAGCCCCCAGTGTGCCTTTGCCGAATCCTTATCCGACTCGGCCGCCGAGCGAAACTGCATCATCGCGTCATGAAATTTTCGTTTTTGGAGATATTCTTCGCCCTTAGCCAGAAACTTAGCGGTCGAATGCCCACAAGCCAACAAAAAGACGCTGAGACAAAGCAATAGCGAAAGGTGAGCTAAACGTGTAGTGAGAATCGGGCACTCTCGGTATAACATATCTAAAAATTCGTTTTCGCTTCGATCCGCTTTGGTCAACTGGCCGGGCATGGCCTTCTGAGTAGCTGGATCGGGCGTCTAATGATCCCGGCGTGAAAATTCCGGGGTCGGCCTGGTAACTCAATAGATTTCAAAAACAAAATCAGGTGCCGAACTCTTATCGGCATTGGGGTAAAAGACCCAATCAGCAACCGATTTCAAAAATTATCTGTAATTTTGTCTTGACACTCCGTATAGTCTGTCTATACGCTAGTGTTGATGATTAGGAGCTTCCGGCACCGTGGCATTGAGCAATTCTTTAGAAATGGTTCGAAAGCCGGCATTCAGCCGAAACATGCCGAGAAGTTGCGAAGACAGCTTTTTGCCCTCGATAACGCAGCTCAGCCTCAAGATATGAACGCACCGGGCTGGCGCCTGCATTCTTTACGGGGCGATCTTGCAAATCATTGGTCGGTTGATGTTAGTGGCAATTGGCGGCTGACGTTTCGATTTGAGGGTAAAGACGCCATTCTGGTCGATTATCAGGATTATCACTGAGGTTTTTGTTATGAGAATGTTCAACCCACCCCATCCGGGCAGTGTATTAAAGGATTATTTGGGAAGTGTTTCGGTTACGGCCGCCGCCATTCATCTGGGTGTAACACGTGCCACCCTGTCGCGCATTCTGAACGGAAACGCCGGAATCTCAGCCGAAATGGCTCTGCGTCTCGCCGACGCCCTCGGCACCACTCCCGATCTATGGATTGGCATGCAGTCCCAATACGATCTGTGGCAAGCGTCAAACAAAAGCCGCCAAAAACTAAAACCGCTGCTCGCTGCGTAACGCCGTTCCAAATAATTTAGCCTCTCTCATGGATTTTGGTGTTCCTATTGGAAAATTTTTCTTGAATTTATGTTGCACTTATGATACATTATTTCTGTTCAGGAATATGCCGAGACGTGACTTGCAGTCGCAAACTGACGGCGGATGGCCTGATTGATCTTTGACAATTAGACAGTGAATCGTGAACGTGTCCCGGCAATGATTGCACAACGCAATTTTTTGGGACAAGCCTAACGTGAGTATTTACAACAGTTACATATTTTGTCTTACATAGTCCTACTTTTTTTCAAAAATCGTGGGACAGAGCCAAAAACAGATGTTAACCGATTTATTTACAACACTTAGCCTGTCCCACGACCGTTTGGGACAGCGTGGGACACAAGTTTAGAGTGCGGGAATCATCGCGTAAAAAAACGGGCCGCAAGCCCGCACTCTGAACCGGGAAAAACGTTGGCACCTGCGGGACAGTCACCTGCGGGCGGCGGTGTTGTTCCAGTTGCCGGAAATTTCGCCCATTAGGAGGGCGGTGTAATTTTGGTTGGCGATGTTGGTGTTTACTTCGGGATAATTTCTGTTGACGGGTGTGAAGACCCAGGTTCCGGTCGAGCCTGAGCCGGGAATGGCTGTGACATATCGGGCGATCTGGCCGGCGTCGAATGATGTGACGCTGCCGTTGCCGCTGACGTCGGCGACGATCAACTGGGTGGCGTTGAGGCCGGGCGGGATTCCGGCGGCGTGCTGGGCGACTTTTGCGGCGTCGAATGAGCTGATCGCTCCGTTTACTCCGCCTGTTTTGGTTGGCGTGACCGTATAGCCACCAGAGCCAAACCCGCTCAGCGAATAAGCGCCGCCGGGAAAGTCGGTCAAAGCTGAAACAGGAACCGACCCGCTGCCGCTCAAAAGCACGTTTGAAACAAACGGCGGCGGCGGACCGGTCAAAGTGTTGCCGTATGTAACTGTTCCGGTGATAGTTGGCGTCGAGCACGCTCCGCCTGCGATCAGCGACACATTATCAACGGTGAAATTAGCAACGCCGTTTGTAGGTCCATTGTATGTGAATAGCAGAGCGTGTGAGGAGCCGTCCGAGAAAGCACTAACATCGAACGATCGCAATGTGTAGCTTGCCTCGGCGGTTGCAGGTTCGGTAAACGTCGCAATGTTCGTGCCGTCGATCGTCACGGTCAACGTGTCGGTAAATGGCGTCGTTACTTTGCCGATCCGCAGTTGGAATGTGAGCGTCGCCGGGCCGCCTGACGGTATCGGCACATTTTGACCGAGCGTCGCCGCTTCTGCCGCCGCAATGCCGCCAAACCAAACCCAGTTGTCACCGGCAAACGGCAGAGCAGTTCCGTCAACTCCGCACAGAGTTGTGTTGCAGATCGCGGTGCCGAAATTCGTTGAGGATTGCACAGTCCAACCTGTCCACGGATTTCCGTCTTCAAAAGTGCCGTCGGCAATTCGTTCGGCAGGCGTGCATGAGGGAGCGGGAGAAGCAGTTGGCGTAAATGTAGGCGTGGCAGTCGGCGACGCACACCCCGCGCCGCTTGCGAGCAGTGTTACGTCGTCAATGACGTAGCTGCCGGTTCCGTTTGACGGGCCGATATATTCGAACTGAACGTTATGCAAAGCTCCGTCGGCAAATGCCGACAGATCAATAACTCGTTCTGTGTAAGCCGTCTCAGCCGTTGATGGTTCAGGAAAACTCTGCACCATAATGTTATCGATCTTGACATTGAGGACGTCTGTGAACGGAGCCGTCACCGTCCCGATCCGCATCCAGAAATGCAGCGAGGCAGTGCCAATTGGAATGGTCAAATTTTGTCCCAACGCGGCAGTTTCCGGCACCGGAAGGCCGCCGAACCAAGCCCACACAAGGCCGGTTCGCGGCGGCGAAGCGCCGCTGCCCGTTCCGCAAGCTGCGTCGCACAAAGGCGTCACGAAATTTGTCGAAGTCTGCGGATCATTCCATATAGTGCTCGGAACGCCGCCGGTTTCGAATCCGCCGTCGAGGATTATGTTCGCAGGCGCGCAAGTTGGGGTTGGCGTCTGCGCGTGAACGGCAAGAAAAGTCAATAATATGACCGTTGCGATGACAAACGAATAATGTAGTTTTCTCATCTTCCTGCCGTCGGAAAGTAATGTTCAAGTATGTGCGCAAGCCCGCGCGTTAGCAAGGGCGATAAACGCACGTTGAATGTATCACCCTTGCTGACACGCGCGCCTTGCGCATCTCAAACTTGACAGTCTAGACCGTGATTAGATAGCATTGCAATTCGCTCTGTTATCTTGTGAGCGATGTTTTTTTGAAAATTTGCGGGGCACGCGTGCGAAAATATTTTTGTTGAGAGCGGATTCAAGGGCACGTACGTCAATTGGTAGACAGCCTCCCTTACAAGGAGGAAGTTAGGGGTTCGAGTCCCTTCGTGCCCACCAGTTCAGTGAACAGCGAATAGTGAAAAGTGAATAGTTACGGGCTTATAAACTGTTCACTGTTCGTTATTCACTTTTCACTACTTTGCGGAGTCGTAGTTCAGTTGGTTAGAACGCCAGCCTGTCACGTTGGAGGTCGCGGGTTCGAGTCCCGTCGGCTCCGCCATTTATTTAAGCAATTTTGCCGCAAAAAGGCACAAAAAGCGCAAAAAAAGAGGCTGGAATTTGTTTCCGGCCTCTTTTCCTTATTTTGCGTCTCTTGCGCCTTTTTGCGGCTATCCTTTTCTGAGTTCAGTCAAGACCTGCTTGGCGACGGCCTTGAGCGTGTCGAAAACGCCGGTGCCGTTTGTTGCGACGGCTTCGAATATCGGCTCGTCTTTTCTGCAAAGTTCCTGCGACAGTTCTTCGATAGGCGTCACGTTAGGCAGGTCGCGTTTGTTTAACTGCAGGACGTAAGGTATCTGCATCAGGTCGTAGCCTTGTGTTTGCAGGTTGTCCTCGAGGTTGTAGAGCGCTTCGATATTGGCGTCCATGCGCTCGTCCTGGCTGTCGGCGACAAAAACAACTCCGTCAACGCCCTTGAGGATCAGCTTTCGCGACGCATCGTAATAAACCTGGCCGGGCACGGTGTAAAGATGAAAACGCGTCTTGAATCCGCGAACCGTCCCCAGCTCCAGCGGCATGAAATCGAAGAACAGCGTCCGGTCGGTTTCCGTGGCGAGGCTAATGAGCTTGCCCTTCGCCTGCGGCGCCGTCGAATCGTATATGTATTGCAGATTCGTCGTCTTGCCCCCAAGCCCCGGGCCGTAATAGACGATCTTGCAATTGATCTCTCGTGATGCGTAATTGATAAAAGTCATATTTTGATTTTCGATTTGCGAATTTCGATTTGCGATTGTTCAGTATCTCTTCATTCGCAAATCGCAAATCGCAGATCGCAAATTTGCTAACTAAACAGGCTGTCAATATCCTCGTCCGTGATCTCATTAAAGAACGAGTTTTGGTTTATGCGGTAATTGGCCGAATCAACGGTGGCTTCGTCCAGGATCGCGGCGACATCGTAACTGCTTCGTTTGGTGCGGATTTTTACGAGGCCCAATGTCGAACGCTCGTCAAAAACAGTGACCAGCAGGCTGCGGCCGATTATGCTGATAAAAATGCTCTCGCGTTCGCCCTCGTGAAACACCGACGGGAAATTTTCTTCGCCGATCAACTGGGCCATGCTGTGCGTGGCCGCGACGTTGCCGGCGGCGAGCGAGGCAAAACTGGTCGTGTCAAGATCGCCGATGTCGCCGTGAAAAGCTATCGGCTGCCCATCGCGGTCAATGAGAAAAACAACGCGGGCCGCGCACTCGACACATAGCCGTGCCAGAACGGTCTTGAGCCGTTGAAACTGATGTTCTTGTAAAATAAAAGGCGTGTCTGCCATTTGGTTTTTTTGCTTGCGAAAAGCTGACGAGGCAAGTATATCTTGGGTGATAGGGTAAGGCAATGCGGCCGGATAGCCATTGAACGGAGAACCGCTCCATTTAAATCTAACACAAAAAACCCGATGGCGACAAGAGATTTTTTTACCCCACTTGTCCGGTCATATATTTCATTGCCGACATTAGGACTGAAGTGGTAGAATTTCAATATCCGGCAGCGCTCGCCGAATACTGATTTTTTTTCAATAGTTCTTACCTTGTCGGACTTCTATTTTCTTTCCGATCTCGATGAAACACCATCTTTTTTCCGATAGTTCAACCGGCCTAAATTTTGTCGCAATTGGCGGAGGGAACGGGCTGTCAATGCTGCTTTCGGGACTGAAGCGATTTGTCAATGCGGGTGACATTGAGCCGGTATGGATCCAAAATCTTTCGGCGATAGTTGCTGTAACTGACGACGGCGGAAGTTCAGGGCGCCTGCGCGACGAGCTGCAGATGCTGCCGCCGGGCGACATACGAAACTGCATGGTCGCGCTGTCGGAAGATTCACATTTGTTGTCGCAGCTTTTTCGGCATCGGTTTAGTGGCGACGGTGAGCTTGGCGGGCATAGTTTTGGCAATCTCTTTCTCGCCGCCATGACCGAGATCACCGGTGATTTTGCCGAAGCGGTCAAACTTTCATCCGAGATACTTGCGAGCAAAGGCCATATTTATCCTGCCACCGTTGCCGACGTGCGGCTTGCAGCCGAACTTGACGATGGCGCGATAATTCGAGGTGAAACAAAGATCTCTCAGCTCGGCGGCAAAATGAAACGGCTTTTCCTTGACCCCGAAAATTGTAAGCCGATGCCCGAAGCTCTCGCTGCGATTCACGACGCAGATGTTATCACTATCGGCCCCGGCTCACTGTTTACAAGTTTGCTGCCGCCGATACTCGTAGAGGGCGTTTCTGAAGCGATCGCGGCATCACGAGCTGTCAAAATATTTATCTGCAACCTGATGACCCAGCCGGGCGAGACAGACGGTTTTACGTCGCGTCATCACCTCGAGATCATTCGTCACTATGCACGGGCTATCAACTTTGATTACCTCATTGTGAACGACCACCCGATTAGCGATTCGCAGTCCGCGAAATATTTCGGCGAAGGCGCCGAGCAGATAGGCGTTCACGGCTCGATCTCGCCCGCAACGATTGAAGGCGCCGAGATCGTTTATGGTAATCTGTTGGACGATGGCGACAAGGTTCGGCACGACCCTTCGAAGCTCGCGGACGTTTTGCTTTTATGTGCCTTGCAGCCAAAAGAGATAACTCAGCGTCCAAGAGAATATTTAACACAGCCGTCGCAGAGGCCGATAGAAATTTAGCGTGAAAACCGATCTGGATATACTCATAATGGCCGCAGGCCTCGGCACGCGGATGAAGTCAAATCTCGCCAAGGTGCTGCACAGGCTCGATGGCAGGCCGCTAATAAATCACGTCTGCGAAACTGCACTGGCACTCAAACCGCAAAAGATTTATCTCGTTGTCGGGCATCAGGCAGCAGATGTTCAAGCGGCTGTTTTAGCCGAAAATGACCAGAATCTAGTCCGGTTTGCATTACAAAAACAACAGCTTGGAACAGGTGACGCAGTGAATGCGGCGCGCGAATTACTCGAAAACTCTGATTCGACATTGCTTGTCCTTTCCGGCGATGTTCCGATGATCCAGTCTGAAACATTGGCCGCGCTTATCAACAAACATCGGGACCCCCGCGGACGTGGCGCCGCCTGCACGGTTTTGACCGTCCGGTTAAAAGACCCGAGCGGTTACGGTCGCGTCGTCCGCGACGGTAACGACGAATTTGTACGGATAGTCGAACAAAAAGACGCGAATGACGATGAAAAACAAATAGACGAGATCAATTCAGGAATTTACTGTTTTGATACAAAGAAATTATTTTCTGGTTTGTCGCAAGTAAGTAATGACAACGCTCAACGCGAGTATTATCTGACGGATGTGCCGCGAATTTTGCGCGATCAGGGCGATGATGTTGCGATCTTTCTTTGCGATAATCCGCGTGAGGTCGAGGGCGTCAACGACCGCCGTCAACTTGCCGAAATGGAAGAGGAAATGCGGCGAGCGACAATCTCGCGTCTGATGCTCGAAGGCGGCGTGACATTTATCGATCCGAAAACTGCATACATCAGCGCACGTTCGACAATCGGTCGCGATACAGTAGTTCATCCTAACGTGACTGTTGACGGCAACAGCGTTATTGGAAAAGGCTGTGTCATCCGTTCCGGCACTAGAATAAAAGAGTCGAAAATTGGAAATGGCGTCGAGATACGAGACAACTGTTTGATACGAGATTCTGAGGTCGGTGATAATTGTACGCTTGGCCCGATGGCACACCTTCGCGGCCACGCCGTTATGATGGAAAGCTCAAAGGTCGGAAATTTTGTCGAGCTAAAGAAAACCAAACTCGGTAAAGGCTCAAAAGCCAGCCACCTGACCTATCTCGGTGACGCGACCATCGGTGAAAACACAAACATCGGCGCCGGAACGATCACCTGCAACTACGACGGCAAAAACAAACACGAAACCCACATCGGCGACAACGTAAAGATCGGCTCAGACACAATGTTAGTCGCTCCGATCACTGTCGGCGACGGAGCATCAACCGGCGCAGGAAGCGTTGTGACGAAGGATGTCGATGCTGGTGAATTGGTTGTTGGCGTCCCTGCAAAGCTGGTAAAAACGGGGTGAAGGAATGCGGTATGTCTTTGCCATTTTCTTGATTGGGGTAGTTGGTATTGGTCATGATTTCCATTGTCAGATCAAAACTGCAAAACCTGTCTCGACGAAAAAGATTAATGATAAGCGTCCAAATTTTGACGGTGAATGGCTACTCGATCAATCAAAAATGCCGAAACCAAGTCAAATTGGTGTCGCAATTTGGTCGACGATAAAGACATACTCCCAAGTTTTGTACATACAACATACGGAATCGAAAATTGTGTTTAGAGAAACCGAACGGATTTCATTTGTGGATAGTCTAAAAAGGGACGACCAAACTAAGGTGAACGAAAGGACCCACTTCACGGATGATCGAGGGGAATTGAAGGAGGTTGGCCTAGCTGAAAGGACGCGAACCAAATGGATCGGAAACAAGGTGGTTGTTACTCAGTATTCCTACGGACCCTTCGTAAAAAAGGTAGAGCCGGTGTCTTATTGCGAATATTATCTGATTGATAACGGGAAAGTTCTGGTCAAACATATGCGAATGATTACGAACACGAAGTATGAAAAGGAATTGAGAGACATGGATGCTTTGGAAGCATACTGGTATTACATTCGAAACGAAAAGAACCAATAGATTATGTGTGGAATTGTCGGATAGGTTGGAAATAAGCAGGTTGTGCTAGAATTATTTTATGAGCGTGAAAACAGCCCAAAACGGAAAAAAGAATGTCAAAGAGGTTCGTGAGGTTAGAGTCGAACGTCCCGAGCGGATGATATTATCGGCTGAGGAGTCGCTTAAAAGAATGAACGCCTTTGACAAAAGGCGCGATAATTTCATAGCTGCAATTCGAGAAGTAGAAAGGTGCTCGTATGACAATTACAATTGATTTGCCAAAAGGTATTGAGGCCAAAGCCAAGCGCAAAGCCAAAGACAGAGGACTTGATTTTGACGTCTATTTGGAGCGTCTGGTAGAGCAGGATGTTTTGCCTTCATGGAATGAGTTGGTGCGACCGATACACGAAGAGACTAAGCGGTTGGGATTGACCGAGAAAGAAATTGAGGAATTGGTGGATTCCGAGATAGCGGCCGTGCGGCGGGAAACACCACTCTGGACCCGATGATCTACGCGGTCTTTGATACGAATATTTTGCTTCAGAGTATTCTAAAAGAAGGCGGCCCTTCCGATGCCTGTGTGAAGATGGCTTTCACATCGCAGGTTAAGCTGGTTACTTCTCACTCCGTAGTTAAAGAATTGGAAACGGTAATAAATCGCCCCAACCTTTTGTCAAAATACGCAAACCTTAGAACGGATCGACCGCAACACTTGATTGGCAAGATTTATGCGGAGGCACTGTTCCTCGAACCATCAAAAAGACATTTTAGGCTCGAGCGCGACCGAAATGACGAAATCTTCTTAAATCTTGCTATCGAATCTCGCGCAGATTTTCTGGTTTCACGCGACCGGGACTTGCTGGATTTGCGTGATGATTCGGAGTTTTCATATCAGTTCCCGAAGTTAAGAATCGTAACTCCGGTCGGTTTTCTGGAAAATGTAAGAGCGACCTAAATATATGTGTGGAATTGTCGGATACGTTGGAAATAAACAAGTTGTGCCGTTGATCATTGAGGGTTTGAGAAAGCTCGAGTATCGCGGTTATGATTCGGCGGGCATTGCGGTGGTTGATGGCGACCATCATATGGAACTTCGCCGGGCTGAGGGTAAGCTGCGGAATCTTGAGGAAGCTATAAGGCTGAATCCGCTTGACGGGAATTACGGGATCGGGCATACGCGTTGGGCGACGCACGGGCGGCCGACCGAGGAAAATGCGCATCCGCACCGCGATCAGTCGGGAAGAGTTGTCGTTGTTCACAACGGCATTATAGAAAATTACATGACGCTGAAAGAGCGTTTGCAGGCGCTTGAACACGAATTTAAAACCGAGACCGATACCGAGGTCGTCGCTCACCTGATCGGACACTATATCGAGACGGAAGGCCTTTCTCTGGAGATGGCTGTGAGAAAGACGGTAAAAGAACTTCGCGGCATTTTTGCACTTTCGATCATCTCAAGGGACGAGCCTGACACGATCATCTCCGTGCGCGAAGGCCCGCCGGTTGTTGTCGGCCTGGGCGACGGAGAGTTTTTTGTCGCGTCCGACATTCCGCCGATCTTGCAATACACGCGCGACGTTTTCTTCCTCGGCGACCGCGAGATCGCGGTCATCAAAAAGGAAGGCGTCCGCGTGACGGATTTCGATGGCAAGGTGATCTCGCCCGACCTGCAACGCATAACCTGGGATCCGATTCAGGCAGAAAAAGGCGGCTTTAAACATTTCATGCTCAAGGAGATTTACGAGCAGCCGCGAGCGGTGCGCGATACGTCGCAAGGCCGCGTTTCGCTTGACCAGGGAAAAGTTTACTTAGATGAGATGAACATTTCCGAAGATGATTTTCTCGGCATTACTTCTATCAAGATCGCCGCCTGCGGCACTTCGTGGCACGCCGCTCTCGCCGGCAAATATATGCTCGAACAGCTTGCACGCATCCCGGTCGAGGTAGATTACGCATCCGAATTCCGCTATCGCGATCCGGTTTTGAGCAAGAACGATCTGATAATTGTTATATCACAATCCGGCGAGACCGCCGACACGATCGCCGCAATGCGCGAAGCTAAAAAAGCAGGCTGCAAAATACTCGCGATCTGCAATGTGCAAGGCTCGATGATCACACGCGAGGCGGACGGAACGATCCTGACGCACGCCGGGCCTGAGATCGGCGTTGCTTCGACCAAGGCGTTTACATGTCAGATGGTGGCACTGTATTTGTTTGCATCGTATCTTGGCCAGCTTCGCGGAGTCGTCGATGAAACACACGCTAAGAAACTCGCACAGGATCTCGCCGAACTTCCACTGAAGATCGAGCAGTTATTAAATGACGCGGAAAAGATCGAAGACCTTTCCAAAGAATTTTTCCGCTCGCAGGATTTCTTGTATCTCGGCCGCGGCATAAATTTTCCGGTCGCTCTCGAAGGCGCCTTGAAATTAAAAGAGATCAGCTACATCCACGCCGAAGGTTATCCCGCCGGCGAAATGAAACACGGCCCGAATGCGCTGATCGATGAAAAACTACCCGTCGTCATCGTCAATACAAAGGAAAATGGCAATGAGGGAAGCGAACTGCGATACGAAAAAACGCACTCCAACATTGTCGAGGTAAAGGCGCGAGACGGCATCATTTTGACGGTCTTGACCGAGGGCGACACGATGAGCTGCAAGGTGTCAGACCACGTTATCGAAATACCGGAAACGTCCGATCTGCTCGGCCCGATCCTCTCGATCGTGCCTTTGCAATTGCTCTCGTATCACATTGCCGTCCGCCGTGGCTGCGACGTCGATCAACCGCGAAATCTGGCAAAATCGGTGACGGTGGAGTAACAAAAGAATTCAAACAGGATGGACAGGATAGGCAGGATAACTAAGAGAAATTCTTTATCTTGTACATCTTGTCTATCCTGTTTTGATTCCGTTTAGATCTGTCGCTCTGTTGATTGTCTGATGCCGCTACATAATTTCTTATCTTTATATGAAAGCCATAATTGTCCGCGAATTCGGTGAACCCGAAGTAATGAAGATCGAAGAGCTTCCTATGCCCGTGCCGTCGGGACCGCAAGTTCTGGTTCAGATCAAAGCTGCCGGTGTTAATCCTGTAGATACATATCTCCGGACAGGAATTCACGCCCACGCCCCAAATCTTCCTTATACGCCCGGCAAAGATGCGGCCGGGTTTGTCGAATCTGTCGGCGATGCAGTGACGAAGTTCAAACCGGGTGACCGCGTCTACACTGCGGACTCGTTGACCGGAACCTACGCGGAATATTCACTGTGCGAGGAAAAACAACTCGGATTTCTACCTGAGATTTTTAGCTTTGAGCAAGGAGCCGGAATATGGACGCCGTATGCGACCAGCTATCGTGCTTTATTTCAAAAAGCCAACGCGAAATCTGGCGAAACGGTGTTGATCCACGGTGCATCCGGCGGTGTCGGAATTGCGGCTATTCAGTGGGCAAAGAATGCAGGCTTGACCGTGATCGGAACTGCGAGTTCTGACGAAGGCAAACAGCTTGTCGCAGAACAAGGAGCCGATCATGTTCTCGACCACTCTGACGATTCACATCTCGCAGAAATAAATGACGTTACAGACGGCAAAGGTGTCGATGTCATTATTGAAATGCTCGCCAACGTAAATCTGCAAAAGGATTTCGATGCTCTCGCAATGTTTGGCCGGATCGTTGTTGTCGGAAATCGCGGCAGCCTCGATTTTAATCCGCGTGTGATAATGGGCAAAGATGCAACTGTTTACGGAATGTCCCTATTCAACTCTCTGCAATCCGACCGCGACATGATACACGCAGCAATTTTCGACGGGTTAAGTAAAGGTTATTTAAATCCAATTATCAACAAGTCAATGCCTCTTGCGGATGCTCCTAATGCTCATCACGAAGTGATCGAGAGCAAGGCGTTTGGCAAGATTACCCTCAGACCTTAAATAATTTCAACTTCTCAAAATTAAGTAACATAGTAACTAAGCAATTTTGTTTTTTTCATTAATAATTATTAATTAAAAATTAGTAATTATTAATGGAAAAACTTTCTTCCAAAAAGAATAGGGCCTTGGACGCTCGGCTCAGCTCTTAAACTCATTGAGAGCCCCAAAAACCTGCAGCGCGTATTTCACGTTTCCGAATGGTGCCGACACCTGCACGCCCTGGATGACGTCGCGGACTTCCAACAGCGATTCGCGGGCGATCTTGATGCCTTCTTCGCGGGCTTCTTCTTTGCCCTTGTCTGATGCGATGCGCATGCGTTCGAGGATCTCGGGCGTGACTTCGACGCCGGGCACTTCGTTGTGAAGAAATTCGGCGTTGCGAAAACTGATAAGCGGCCAAATGCCGGCGATGATCGGAATGCGGACGTGAGAGATTATATCGAGAAAGCGTTTTAACTGTGCGGTGTCAAAAACGGGCTGCGTGATCGCGTATTCGGCACCGGCCTCGACCTTCCACTCGAAACGTTTTATCTCTTCGTCCATATTCACCGCACCGGGATTTACACCGACGCCGATGGAGAACGCGGTAGGTTTTCCGATAGGATTGTTGCCCAGATCGAGGCCGTGATTGAGTTTGTTGACCATGTTGGTCAGGCCGATGGCATCTATGTCAAAAACGGCGGTCGCGTCAGGATACGGCCCCATCTTTGGCGGATCGCCTGTGATCAACAGAAGATTATGCAATCCAAGCGCGGCGGCGCCGAGGAGGTCGGACATCATGCCGAGCAGATTGCGGTCGCGGCAGCAATAGTGGAGCACGGCTTCGATCCCGATCTCGCGTTCGACGAGAACGGCAGTCGCTTGGGCGGACATTCTTGTCTGTGCTCGCGGACCATCGGGAATGTTTACGCCGTCAACACCGGCGTCTTTTAGCAAGCGGATGGAATCAAGAGTTTTCTGCGCGTCGCAGCCCTTCGGCGGCAGAACTTCCACGGACGTGACAAATTCGCCGCGTGCGATCTTTGCCGACCAGCGCGAACGATCTTCCGGCGCGACGACCTGAACATCGTCCGGCTTCAACTCGGAGATCGTGACTGGCTCGTTTTCTATTACTGCTCTCGCCGTTACACGCGGGCTGATCGAACGAATGCCGTCGGCGATAAGTTTTATGTGTGTAGGTGTCGTTCCGCAGCAGCCGCCGACAAATTTAGCACCGACCTGGACGAAACGCCGCGAAAATTCGGCCATGTATTCGGGCGATCCCATATAGAACTGACGCCCCTGCACATCACGCGGCAGTCCGGCGTTCGGCTGTGCCGAAAGAGGTTTGGTCGTGACGGCACGCATTTTTTCCAGAGCATTGAGCAGGTGATTCGGCCCCATTCCGCAGTTCAGGCCGATGACGTCAACGCCGAGTTCGTCGAGCTTTTTTGTAAACTGCGCAGGCGTGTCGCCATAGAGAGTTTTGCCGTCCATCTGGATCGTCATCTGAGCGATGATAGGCAGATCTGTCAGTTCGCGGACCGCGCGGATCGCCTGCTCGATGAGCGGTAATTCGGAGAAGGTTTCGAGTATGAAAAGATCAACACCGCCCTCAATCAATGCTTCGGCCTGCTCTTTATACATCTCTCTCGCCTCGTCGAAAGATGTCGGGCCAAACGGCTCGAGGCGCAAACCCAATGGGCCGATAGCTCCGGCAACATAGGCCTTGTCACCGGCAGCTTCGCGGGCAAGTTTCACGGCCGCGACATTGATCTCGCGTAATTTACTCTCGAGGCCATACGGCTGCAATTTGTGCCGCGTCGCGCCGAACGTATTGGTTTCGATAATGTCCGCGCCGGCAGCGACATACTCCTCATGCACCTCGCGGACAAGATCGGGATTTGTGAGATTAAGCTCGTCGTAGCTGCGGTTGATGTAAACGCCTTTGTCATAAAGACGCGTGCCGACCGCCCCGTCAAAAACGTATATGCTGTCGGAATCAAGTAATTGTCGAAAGTCTTTCATGGTATTTGCGAATTTCGATTTGCGATTTGCGATTGTTCGTTGCGAGCAGTCCGCAATCGAAAATCGAAATTCGCAAATCGCAAATAAAAAAGCCTCGCCAAAACAGCGAGACTTTTCAAAATTCGATTTGTCCTTGGCTGTTTAGCAGTTTATTTAACGTGGTCGCAAGTCGCATTAACTCACCACGATCCATCTAAGATAGTCGGGCTAATTTGTTTGACTGTCAAGCGCCGACCACATTAATGTTTTTCCAATTCGGTAGTGTCGATTTCAAAGGGCCCGTTTGTTGTTTCCTTCATAAACTGCAATTTACCAGCGTCTTCCGGAGAAAGTTTGTGGCCCAAAATTGTCGAGGCTACTGCCAATACAGGGTCAAGTTGTTTTTTTAGTGCCGAACCAGTGGGAATAATGGGAATGTCGGGAATAACACCTTTACGTTCGAGGCGGCCACCGTCGCCCATAACCACGTCACCGATCGACAGGCTTATAAAAAGTGGATATGCAATAGAATTGTAGCCAAAGCGCTGTTGAGAGCGCAACAATGCGATCCGAACACTTGTCATAACAAAACCGTTGCTTATATCGCCAATGACCTTTCCTCTTTTTTCCAGTTGCACAACTCGTGCAAAAACTTCCGATGCGGACGCCGATTCACTATCGACCAACACGATAAGCTCCCCATTAAACGCTTTTTCTTTCTTGGACTTAGCGACGCGTGCTTCGGTCTTCTTTCTTCTGACAAAATCCAACATCTTTAAATCTCGATTGAAAAAGTATCCTGTCAAATATTCTTCAATGGACACTAGCCCTCCGCCATTCCCGCGGAGGTCAAGGATAAGTTTTGAATGTCCGGCCACAATTTTCATCATTTTATCTATGACGCTCTTTTCAACATTGAAAGTGTAGAGCTTGCATGCCATGGTTTCCATATCTATTTCGGTGCATCTTGCGGCGTAGGTTCTTTCCTTCTCCTTTTGTTTTTTACGCTCCTCCTGGTATTCCTTAACGGTGATTATTTTTGCTTTGACCTTGATAGTCTTTTCGGGAGAGTCATCCTTCCTAACTGTTAGCTCAAGTGTGTCAGGCGGCGTAAGGTAAAGTACATAGAGTATTTTCCATAGGTTATCGCGGTCTGGTTCAATATTTCCAACCCTAATAATCGTGTCACCGACTTGCAGCCCAGCTTTTTCGGCATCGCTACCTTTCGTTACTGCCGTAACCAGACAGTCAGCGCCGACTATCTGCATATTAAAGCCGTAGTCAAAATGATCTTTGCGCTTTGGCAGCACTAGATAGGTATGAGAATCGTTAAAATCCATCAGGACCTGCGCCAATACCTGAAACATCTGCCAGTCGTAATTGAGTGACTTAATTTGGGCTTTAGCCTCATTGAATCGAGCGTCTAGATCAATTCCGTGATACTTCGAATCATAATAATCTTCCTTGATTGCGTCTTTCATGGCGTCAAGCCAATCACGAAACATGTTGCGCAGTTCGGGAGCCGAATCATTTTTCGGTTGCGCAGCTTGACCATATGTATATTGCGTCGGATATGCAACAAACAAAGTAGCGAAAAGGAAAAGAGCAATAACGGCGGCGATTTTTTTCACGGTGTTGTATCTTTTTTTACTGTCAAGTCCTATTTGCCGTCCTCTGCCTTTTCAGGTTCGTCGTCCAGGTCTCTTGGAGCGATAAAATTAAATTTTCCTGCATTCTCAGGAGTAATTTCGACTCCCATTTTCGAAGCAGCAAAGAAAAAAACGGGATCCATTTTTTGCTTAAGAGCAAGACCGGTCGGCTGAATGGGAAAGTCTGGAACAACTCCAACCTTCTCGAGCCGCGAACCATCGCTCATAATAACGTCAGCGATCGTAACGCTCATTCCGAAAAGATTTGACGCATAGTAAGCGTCCGGGTCGAGCATGCTGGTAAGTGGAACTGTAATACTCGTCATTACTGCGCCCGCGCTGAAATCGCCATACACCTTCGCACGTTTTTCTATCTGTAGAACACGGGCTGTTATCTCGGCGGCCGAACCGGAATTAGAGTCAACCAGAACAGCGACTTCGCCGTTATATCGTTTGCCGGCATCCATTACTTTCGTAATTCTCGGCTCGGTCTTTTTCTTAGTGATAATTTCGGCGATCTTGATTTGGCGATCAAAGAAATGACTGACCAGATATTCTTCGATAACGACATATCCTCCTCCATTTTGCCGGAGATCCAATATCAGTTTTGGATACTTGGATGCGCGTTTCATCATCTTGTCAATATCGCCCTTTTCAACAATAAAACTATCAAGTCTACAGCCTATAAGTTCTTTACTGACTTCTTCGCATTTGAAAGGTTCGTACTCGTCCTTTTCCTTTCGAGCTTTTAGTTTTGCTTTTCTTTCCCTTATTTCTGCGCGATATTCTTTGTCTGTTAGAGTCTTAGCCTTGATGACCAATGACTTTTCGGTTCCGTCCAGTTTTCGTATTTTGAGCGACATTTCTTTTGAGGGGTCAAGTTGGTAAATGACATAGCTCATCTTCCAAAGGTCAGCGCGGGTCGGAGTAAAATTTCGTATTGAAAGCACCTCGTCACCTACCTCAATTCCTTGTGCGTGAGCATCGGAGTCTTTCTTAACCAGCGTTACAAAGCAGTTCTCGCCTATCATCTGCCAACTGACGCCGTAACGAAAATGGTCGCCTCTGCGAGGCAGTATGAAGGATGTGTGAGAGTCATCCAGTTCAACTAAAACCTGCGCTATCACCCTATACATTTGCCAGTTCCATTGGAGTGTTTTTACGCGTTCTTTTGCGGTCTCGATTCGTGCCTTGAGATCCATGCCTCGGTATTTTTGATCGTAATAATGCTCCTTCATGATGTCCTTGATCTCATCCAGCATGGCCAGAGCATAGGTACGGGCCCTTTTGCTTTCGTCGTTTAGTTTGGGTTTATCCTGCGCCACCACTGAAATTTGCAGTGCTATAAGAAGTGAAACAGTGAAAAGCATAACCAGCCGCAAGGCAGATCGAAACATGGTTGTCATATTTTCCTCCAAGAGTTTTTTAAAAAATAATACACGATGTCTGCAATACCAAGCAATAAAATAAATGATTATTTCCTTTGACACCGACGGCAATAATATGTCGAACGGCCGCCTTGTTTCAACCTGATGATGCTTGATTTGCAATTATTGCACGCCTCATTTTCGCGGTCATACACAAACCAACGGGCAGAAGTGCCGGCGCTGAAATAATTGCCTTCGAGATTTTCAGGATCGACGACTTGGTTTCCGGCGTGATTGATTGCCTCATTCAAAACCGCACGGATGCTTTCATGAAGCCGTAAAACACTCTTTTTAGGAAGTTTATCGGCCGGCTTGCGCGGATCAACGCCGGCGGCGAACATCGCTTCGCACGCATAAATATTACCGAGTCCGCAGACCTTTGTCTGGTCGATGAGAAACTCTTTCAGGCTGCGTTTTGAGGATTTTAATTTTTGGGAAAAATACTCGACTGAGAATTCATCCGAAAAAGGCTCCGGCGCAAGTTTCTTTAGTTCTTTGGCGTTGTGAAGTTCGTCGGTGCGGACGATCTTCATCAGCCCGAAATGCCTCTGATCGTCAAAAACGAGCCTGTCTTGATTGAAATGAAAAACGGCGTGAGTGAATTTTGGATTTTCTGTTTCGTCGCTCAAAAGCGAGAAACGACCACTCATTCGCAGATGGACGATCAAAGTTTTGTCACCGCTCAAATCGAATAAAATATGCTTGCCGCGGTGATGGACGAAGTTGATAGCGGCATTGCGGAGATCTTTTGAGAACGTGGCCGGCGTTGTATCGGGCGCGAGCCTCGCTCGAAAAAGTTTGGCCGATTTGATCGTGCGGCCTTTGACAAGTGAATCCAGTGACTTGGCGATCAGTTCAACTTCTGGCAATTCAGGCATTAAAAGTGTTATTTGAAAAACCTAATTAGTGAAATTTTTCATTTTCATTCGTGCATTCGTGGCAAAAAAATTAGCCACGAATGCACGAATAGGAAAAATATTAGAATCGCCGAAAACAACTCACAGGATATCTATAGTAAGAAGTTAGCTGCGTCAAACCTTTGTATAATCCGTCAACGAAGTCTTGTCGCCTAAGACTGTTCCCGGTCCGACTATGGCGTTGCGGCCAATGTGGCAGCCGCGGCCTATGACTGCATCATGTATCTCGGCGGCGGTCGAGATACGTGTGTGCGGCCAGATCACCGAGTTCTCTATAATGACTTTCTCCTCTATATGGACGCCCTGGCCGATTACCGAATTGATGATGCGGGCGCCGGCTTTTACGACACAGTCTTGGCCGATGACAGAAAGCTTATCTATCTCTGCGCGCGTTGCAACGTCTTCGGAAACGATGCCTTTTTCGATCTCAAAACTGTTAAGTTTGCCGCTAAGGAAGTCATGATGAGCCGCAAGATAGCTGGCTGGCGTTCCAATATCCCGCCAATATTCGCTCGTCATCTCGTAACCAAAGAACGGTAATTCGCGTTTCAAAATATCGGGAAAAACATCATACTCAAACGACTTGTTGGCGTCCTTGGCAATGATGTCGAGAATCGTCGGTTCGAGAACGTAAATGCCGGCGTTGATCGTATTTGTTTTTAGTTCGGCAAGTTCGTCCGGCTGCGGTTTTTCAACAAATCGAAGCACCTTGCTGTCTGCGTCGGTTTTTATCAAACCGTAGCGCGTCGGGTCGTCAACCGGCACAAGCGTGATTGTGGCAGCCGCCGATCTTGATTGATGAAATTCGACCAAGTTACCAATGTCAAGATCAGTCAGAATATCGCCGTTAAACACGACCGTAGTTTCCTGCAAAGCGCTTGAGGCAAATTTATAAGCACCGCCCGTGCCCATCGGCGACGGTTCGGTGACGTAGCGGAGATTCACGCCAAATTCAGAGCCGCTGCCCAAAAGATGCTCTATTTTGTCTGGCTGATAGCTCAGAGATAGAGTGATGTCTGTTATGCCCGCCTTTCGCAGAACCTCGATCTGATACAACAAGAATGGACGGTTTACGAGCGGGACGATGGGTTTGGGAGTATAAACGGTCAGTGGCCTGAGCCTTGTTCCTCTGCCGCCTGCCAAAATTAATGCCTGCATATTGCTTAGACCAAAACTAAAGCCTAAGAAAACGCGCACGAAAAATCAATGAAAGTCCCCGTGATATTCCTATGAAATATAAAAAGACGCGAAAGCGTGACTCGCGTTCGCGTCTTCTTATTATTTTCGTTTAGTTCAAAAAATAAAAAGTATGTAAGAGGGCAAGCCGCGCGGGGCCTGCCCTTTTAACACCTTCTGTTCCGTTGCAGTTTGCTCTACGGCTCGTAAAGTTCCTGCCTGCCTTGCATAAGTCCGGGCGCCAGCCATTCGACTACGCTGTTCACGTTCTCCATACGGCCTTGCTGCACGGAGGGAGCGCAGATGACCGATACCACCGTGCCCGTGAACGGATGGCCTAAACTCGGACCTGATTCGTTGACATGCACGACGACCATTTGCAGGATATTGCCCGAGATTGTTGCCCTCGTCCTTGCGATATTGCTTGACACAAAAACGGTGATATCTCCTGTGAGTATCTTAGGTGGATCTGCACTGGCTCCCGGCGTTGAAGTCCACGTGCCGCCGCAAACAGGAGGTGCCGGATTCGACGAGACCGCCCATCCCTTAAAGCTGTCGGGAGCCGCGCCGCCGCTTAGACGATTAACATTTGCCCACTTAGGACTCCAGAATGTGACATTCTCCCCGACCGCCGCATTCAGATCGCCGATGACAAACGCTCCCTGCGTTGGTGTGGGGCTGCCAGTCGGCGTTGAAGACGGTGTATTCGTCGCCGTCGGTGTATTGGTGACTGTCCTCGTCGGCGTAAAGGTTGATGTCGCCGTCGCCGTCGGCGTAAACGTAGGAGTAAAACTCGCCGTCGGCGTAAACGTCGATGTTGCTGATGCCGTAGCAGTAAAACTCGCCGTCGGCGTAAACGTCGAAGTTGCCGTTGGCGTAGCAGTGAAACTCGCCGTCGGCGTAAACGTTGATGTTGCTGTCGCCGTAGCAGTGAAACTTGCCGTTGGCGTGAACGTTGATGTTGCTGTCGCCGTAGGAGTGAAACTTGCCGTTGGCGTAAACGTCGATGTTGCTGTCGCCGTCGACGTGAACATTGCCGTCGGTGTAAATGTTGGCGTTGCCGTAGGAGTATTCGTTGGCGTATCGGTCGGGCCTACCCATGTTGCCGTTACCTGATTCGAATCCCGCGTCATGCTCTGTGAATCAACATAGCTTGCCCGCAGGGTATCAGTTCCGACGATCGAACCGACATAATTAAAGGTCGCCGTTCCGTTCGCGTCGGTTTGCGACATCAGCGTCAATCCGTTGTTCGGCCCTGAAAGAACCGTGAGCGTTACTGTTCTGTTAGGAACCGGATTATTGTTTTCGGCTACTAAAGCAGTCAGCGTATGGTTGTTTCCTATGAGCAGATTAGCGCTCGAAGGGCTGAGTTGGATCGTGCCGATAAATGAATTAACACCTCCTACAGCTGCTGCGCGGCCCGTGGAAACATTTGTTGCCAAGAGGCTAAGGAAAGGCGGGAAAGAGGTAAAATCCTGATGCCAGCAGCAAACATCCAACGCATCGGTGATGCCAATCGTGATGCCCGCTGCGGTCGGAGTTATATCCTGATAGTCGGTTGTGTCAACAATGCCAAATACGCCCACGGCGGATAGATACGCAAAAGGATTTGCAAATTCTGAGCTAAAACCAAGCAAACCGCCGCCTCCGTTAATAAAGCTGGCGACTGTAGCGGACCTCGCGACCAATGCGTTATGCTCCGTTGTTGTCAGCCCGCCCGACGCAGTGTTGGTGACGTCACTTACTACTGCGATCATTCTGAAAGGCGTAAACGAGACAGTCGAAATATTTGTCCCATTGACGTAGGTAACGGAAAGCCCGGTGCCGGTCGAAACGGCGTTCCAAAATGTCGTAACATCATCGGTCGCCAATTTTCCGCCTCCGATAACCAGAATGCCTGTCCCGCCGTTGTTGGCGGTATTGTAAACTGAGTTGGTTACTGACACATAAACCTCGATTGGGCCGTGTCCGCCCGGCCCGGCGTCCTCGGCGTCAATACCCATCAAAACCAGCGGCCCGCCACTCGGAGGTAGTGGCGTTCCCGTCGTAGTTGCCGACGGTGTCGCCGTATTAGTAGCCGAATTTGTCGGCGTACTTGTAGGGGTATTTGTCGGCGATACCGCAAAACTTCCAAATTCCACCGAGCCTTTATCGCAGCCCGATCCAAAAGGACGAGCGAATACACGCTGATCAAGTGTGAACATGGTGCCGCAGCCATTTGTCCCGATCGGTATCGTATTTAAGACGGCACTTGAGGGGCCGGGTATATGAGTCAGCGTAGGGCCGCCGTTGTTTGCCAATGATCCTAAGCCGGGATCGCTGCCCGTAATGTCATTGCCCATAGGCGTGAATGATCCGCCGGCCGTATTTTCGACGTGATTATAATCCTGAGACGTGATCGTCCCAAAAATATCCGGTCCTGAGGTTCCCGCCGTGTTATCGGCAACAATACTGTTCTTCAAGATGGTTAAGCCGAGGGCTGTAGAGTCCTGATAAAGGCCGCCGCCACTAGTCTGCGCAGCGTTTGAGGCGACCGTGGAAAAGTTTAAATTCATAGTCGCCGCCGAACCGTCGCTATAGATCCCGCCCGCAAAGGCAGCGCTGTTTCCGCTTATCGTTGAGTTTGTAATATTGACCGTGGCGGCACCGGTGGAAGTGTTATAGCTTTCGATTCCGCCGCCATAGGTATTGGCGCCGGGAGCATTTGACACGAGTGCCTGATTGCCGCTGATGGTTGATCCCGTGATCGTTGTAGTTGCTGCGAAGGTAGATCCTGCAATATTTACCAAGCCGCCGCCTTCGCCGGGAAAACTTGGATTCATCCCTTGAGCTTTGTTATTGCTTATCGTGCTGTTTGTAATGTTTGTGACCGCAGCACCTCCTGTCGAAGCAAGAGTGCGGATGCCGCCGTGGAGACCGTTGGCTATATTCCCGGTGACGCTGGAATTATTAACATTGAGAATCGCCTGCTGGTTATAAATTCCACCGGCCAAGCCGAGACCCGAGCCATTTCCGAGAGAGCTGTTATTACTGACTGTGCATCCGGTCAACGTCAAAGTGCCTGCCGTTGAACTGATCCCGCCGCCGAAAGCGTTGCTGTTTGCTGCTGTCGGGATAACTCTGTTATTGGTGATGACGACATTCGTTAGGGCGACAGTCGATGTAACACTTGAGTTCAGCCCGCCTCCGACGTTGGTGCCTGTCACATTTCCGTTCTGGATAGTTAAATTATTTATATCCAGAGTGGTGCCGCCGGAGATAATATGAAATACCCTTTCGGTGCCCGAATTCGGAGCAGCGTTGGCCTGAACGAACGTCGTTCCTGACCCCGCCCCGTTGATCGTCAAAGACGACGCAATGTCAAAATCACCATTGGCGTTTAGGTTTTCGTTCGTCCCGGCGATCGTTGTGGTATATGTTCCGGCCGGCAGCGTAATAATATCTGCACCGGAAAGAGCATTGGCCTCCGTTATTGCCGCTCTAAGCGAACACATTCCGACCGCGTCGGCACACATCCCGTTACCCGGAGCCGCATCCACCGTATCCGTCGTTGTGTTTACCACAAATGTCGCGGCGTTTACATTTACAGAAAATGCAGCGATGGTCATCACGGCCATAAAAGTAGAGAGGGCAGTAATAACCCATTTTCCAAATGACAATTTGAGATTGTTTAATTTAGTTGGTCGGACTCTGTCTGAATTCATTTTCTTTCTCCTTAATTCCGGGATATGGTGTCTCGCAAGACAAAAACTAGCTCGCCGATTGGCAAGTAACGGCGTGGAGCAAAAAACGCCCTATGAAAACGGGTATAACATGCGCGGCACCGCTCCCGTTGGGTTTCCATCGAATACTACCTATTACTTTCGATTACCTTGACGTATAGCATTAAAATTTCACGATTGCAAGGCTTTTTTTCAATATTTGCCGGCATCGCATTTTTTGTAACAAGGGTTTAATAATGCTTAACACCACCAAAAAATGTTGACATAGCTAGGGCTGCGTGTTAAATTCATATTTACAGGTTTGTCTGCGAATTAACCTGTGAGACTCTTACTGCAAAAATAACTTTCCGGCGTGTCTGGCCTGTTTCCTTCTCAGCCTGCGTTCTGTTGTCTAAAAAATAATGGGTTTTGATAAATCAAAAGCGATGCGAAACGCCGAGCGTTATGTTGCGCAAGGCAAAATACGCGCGGCGATAGCTGAATACCGCTCGGTTGTTGACAATGATTCGCGCGACATTACGACGCTTAACATGCTTGGCGACCTTCATGCGAAAAGCTCTGACAATCGCGAGGCGGTCGAATGTTATCTCAAGGTCGCGGAACATTACAACAAACAGGGCTTCGCACAGAAGGCGATCGCAATGTATAACAAAGTCTCTCGGCTGCAGCCAAATTCCATCGAAGTTTTGACAAAGCTTGCGGAACTTCACAAGGGAAAAGGCGCTCTATCAGAAGCCAAATCGCATTACACGACGCTCGCCGAGCAGTATGAAAAAAACGGCAGACGCATGGAAGCGCTTGCCATGTGGAAGCAGATCGCGCTCCTCGACCCGAACAACACCGAAGTTTGCATGAGCCTTGCGGATTCGTATGTCCGCGAGAAACAGAATGAAGACGCAGTAGAAGCATATGCCGAGGCCGGAGGCAGATTCAGCAGACAAGGCAAAAACGAAGAGGCTGTCAGCGCGTTGATGAAGGGTTTTGATATAAAGCCGACCGACCTGCGGATACTCAGCGGTCTCGTCAAGGCTCAATCCGCTCTGGGACGCGCCGGCAAAGCCGCATCGCTGATCGAAGAGATCCTCGAAAGCGAGCCATACAACCGCGACGTTCTTTACCTTTTGATCGAATGCTGCATTGACTCTCAAAACGCGGCCGGCGCCGAAAAGGCGGTCATAAAACTGGTCGAGATCGAGCCGGCAAATTATCCCAAGTTCCTTGATCTGATAAGAATTTATTTGAATGTAAACGATCCGGAATCGGCGGCACGCATTTTGACAATGAGCAGCGAATATCTGCTCGCGGGCGGCCAAGCCGATGAATGCAGCAAGTGGATAAGCGAGATTCTCGAACGCGACCCGTCACAGCTTACGGGCTTGAATCTGCTTGTTCGCTACAACTCGTGGCTCAACGATGAGAACGGATTCCGGCTTGCTCTTGAAAAGCTCCGCGTTGCCGCCGCGTCAAAGGAAGCGGTCGAGGACGAGCGTTTTGCCATCGCCCAGTTGGTCGTGATAATGCCGCAGGAAACCCGATACCGCGACCGGCTGAATGAGATCAATACGAAATACGGATTTGAAGACAGTCCGGTGGATGAAGAGTTGCTGAGGGCTCAATTTGCTATTGAGGGCTCCGGCGAAACTGCGGTTGAAGACTCTGAAGACAAGTCGAAACTGAACGGCCACAAAAAGACATCCAAATCAGAGCTCAACGGCATAGAACACAACGGTGACGTTATCGAAGCCGAGATTATCGAAGAATCGCCTGACAAGAAGTCCAAAAACGGAAAAAGGCGAAAGGATAAAAAAGAAAAAGCAGCCGAGGTCTCGCTTGTCGACGAGCAAAAGATACAGAAAGAGATCGAAAGCATCACGTTTTACATCGAGAACGATTACAACGAGCTGGCCGAAAAAGCTCTCGCCGAATTAACCAAAGAATTTGGCAACCGCGAAGAATTTGCCGCGCTTCGGGCGCGGATCGGCGCCGAGCACATCGAACAGGCTGATCCCGAAGATCAAATAGAAACCGTTGCCGAAGTTGAAACTCCCGCCGCCGACGAGGTCGTCGCCAGTACGCTAGGTATCAACGAGATTCGTTCCGAATTCGGGATCGAAGGCGCGGACGACTCAGGCCCGGATTACGAAACGCATTACCACACAGCCGCTGCCTATCAGGGAATGGGAATGATGGAGCAGGCGATCGCCGAATTTCAGGACGCGATCAATCTCGTTGAGCCGAACGACGGCACACGGCGATTTTTCGATTGCTCAAACCTGCTCGGCCATTGCTTTATGCAAAACGGCATGGCAAATCTAGCGATCACATGGTTCAAACGCGCGCTCGAGACCGAAGGGCTTGCCGACGAAGAACTGCACGGCCTGTGGTATGAACTTGCCGCCGCTCACGAAGCCCACGGCGACGAAGAAGATGCAGGAATGCTGTTTGAAAAAATATATGCCGAGAATGTCGATTTTCGAGATGTTGGCGAGCGTGTGAAAAGCCTGGCCGTCAGTCACTGACGCATAAACAAAGAGATTATTGCAAAAACAAATGGCCGCCTGAAAAAATTCCCAGGCGGCCATTTCTTATTGAGGGATCGGTGCTCAATAAGCGTTGGAGTTTTTTAACTATTAGCTTGCACGTCCGCGTTGTAGATAATTTCGCAATCGTTGTAATCACGATACGTTTTTCTGATCTTCCACGCGTGAACATTGCAAAGATCAAGCTGCTCCGGCGGCCGTGGGTCAATGGCGAAGTAACGCCGGCTAAAATCTACGCGCTTTGAGGCCGGCAAAACACAATCTTTCCACTGACAATTTTCATTTTCAGTCTCATTCATTTTTTCCTT
>JAYVFJ010000055.1:0-22535 GCA_043773225.1 Chloracidobacterium sp. | reverse complement strand
GCGTCAAAATTTTCGATCTGTGCACGAATGATCTCGTTTATTTCGTTAGCCTTTATACTTTCCATAATTCTTAAATTGTTAATTGTTCATTGGTGAATTGTTAATTGGGAGAGGAAATCTTCTTCCAATTAACAATTTTCCAATTAACAATTGGCAATTAACCATTTACCAATTGTTCCTTTAGATTCTCTAATTTCGTCTTTACCGAGCCGTCATACACGGTCGAGCCTATGCGGGTGACGACTCCGCCTATGATGTCTTTATCAACTGTGTAATTTACCGTTACCTTTTTGCCCGTCAGTTTTGCGAGGCTGTTCTCAAAATCGGCACGCTCCGCTTGCGGCAATTCTCTGGCGGAGGTGATCTCAGCCGAGATGAGCCCGCTGCGTTCATCGAGCACGGCGGCAAAGCGGTCGTTTATATCGCCGAGGTCGGTAATACGGCCATTTTGCAAAAGCACGCGCAGGAAATTCGCTGTCGTTTTTGTCGGATTGGATTTGGCGATCAGGCTCTCAAGCAGCTTCTCTTTGGCCGTATGTGCGACCGTGGGATTGCTGAAAACGTTTTGAAGCTCAGCGTTTCCGCCAAATAGCTGTGCGCACATCGCCAGCTCGGTTTTTATAGCGTCGCTTTGGCCCGACTGGGTCACGACATCGGCGAGTGCGGCGGAGTAGCGACGGGCGATAGTTTCTGTGCTCATATTAGTTCAGCCCTCCGATCTCTTGAATGCTTGCTTTGACGAGCCGGGCGTCTTTTTCGCCGTCTATCTGAGCACGCAGCTTTTCTTCGGCAAGGCGAATGCTCTCCCCGGCGGAAAACCGCCGCAGCTCGGCGTGAGTTTGTTTACCCAAACGCGCCAGATCGCCCTCAGTTTGCTGCCGCATCCTTTCGGTCTCGATCTTTGTTTGCTCTGCAAGCCGATTTTTCTCGGCCGCAGCTTCGCCTTTTGCCTTTTGAATGATGTTCGCCTTTTCGGTCTCAAGCTGTGCAAGCTTGGCTTCGGCGGCGGTCAATTTGGCGAGCGCGGCCTGCTTTTCTTCCTCGGCTTTTATCAGCTCGGCACGTATCTCTTCTCGCTTTGACTTAAAAGCCTCGCTCAAAGGCTTTTTCAAAAGATAGACCATTACCGCAATGAAAACGCCAAGATTGAGGAATTTCCACGCTTCAAAACCGGGAATATTAAGATAGTCCTCGTAAAAGCGCATAAATCCACCAGTGGAGCTATGGGAAGTCTCGGCGAGAAAGAGATTAAAATTGGCTATAAAAGCAAACATAAAAACTTAGGCTTTCAAAATATTCGCCGCGATCTTGTCGGCCATTTTTTCGGCGTCGGTCGCGATCGCCGCTCGTGCGGCCGCTTCCTGCTTTTCAAGCTCGGCTTTGCCGGCATTAAACTTTTCGGCTATTTCGACTTTTACTTCACCGATCCGCTTGTCCCTCGCCGCCGCCGCCGCTTTTTGCTCTTTTTCTATAAGCGCATAACCATCAGAGCGGGCGTCGAGCAGTTCGTGAGAATATCGGGTCTCTTTGCTTTCGACATCCTTGAGAATTCCAACGGCCTCGCTCGAATGGCCGCCCTTGCTCTTTTCACGCGCTTCGAGAACGCGATTTATCGGGCGATAAAGCGTGCGGTTCAATAGCCATATCATCCCCAAAATCATGGCGATATGAATAAAAAGTGTGCCGTCCGGAAAAAGCTGGATCGTTTCGGCAAAAAGAAGCAGATGCATATAGGTCTTTTATAGAGCAATATCGGACAAACCGTCCGATTCTCAAAAGATATAAGAGTATCACGCGCCTATTTTTGCGGTCAAGGACAGTCTGACAACGCGGCAAATTTGAATCAACAATGCAGTCAATTTGAATGAGGAGACCAAAAACTGTTCTCAACCCCTCCTGAAAAAGTCATTAACAAGCGATCGTAAATCGCGTACCAAAAACCCGCTGCTGCGGATGGCATTTAATATCGGCCTCGATTATCTTGTCGGAGCTATTCCCTTCGTCGGCGACGCGTTTGATTTTTTCTGGAAGTCCAACCGGCAAAACATGAACCTCAACCGCACCCGCGCCGCCGGACACGGCAAACGCAAAACGAGCGACTACATATTTGTATTTGGGCTGATCGCGTTGCTGATCCTGCTGCTTATCGGCTCTATCCTGACGAGCGGGTTTATTTTTGTATTGGGTTTTTATGAGCCGACCGTTGATTTAGTTTGCCACGAATTTCACTGATGCTCACTGATAATTCAAAGCTCTTCAAAAAAAGGCCGTCCGATATTCGAACGGCCAACAGGGTGGAGGTGATGTTCGTGGAAAAACTTAGTTCAGTGCACTGTCAAAAGCCTTTACGTAATCCTCGCGCTTTGTGTTGTTGAATGTTTTGAAAACGACCTTGTCGTCCTTAATGACGGCCACGGCTGATGTTTTTCGCTTGTTCTCTTTGAAAAACTTAGCCAGTCCCAGTTGTTCAGCTTTCTTCATCGCTTCTTTTGAAGTCTCGTCGCTGGTCACGTCAAAAACCACAAACCTCAGCTTTTCGCTGTAGTCGCTCATCAGCTTCATCATCACCGGCTCGACATTTTTGCAGTATGGGCACCAGTCAGCTTTGATGACAGCGACTATGGGTTTCATTTTTTCTTCGTCTTTTATTTCCTGTGCCTGAGCACCTAAAGCAAAGGCCAAAACAAAAAGGCCGGCGAACAAACCAATGGAAAAAATTCTCTTCATTTTATTAACTCCTAAAATAATTTCTTTTGTCGCGAGACACCTATAAGAAGTCAAAAAAAGTTGATTTTATTCCCCATCGAATTTTTTTTCTGTTCGGGAATAAAGTCGCCGATGACTGGTATCTTTTGCACAGTTCCGAGAGTTTTCTCTATTCCAGAATCGCACAGTGTGATCGTTTCCGTGAAGTGCTCTTAGTTTGCAGTCAGGCCTGAGATACACGTCGGAGCAGAAATAAAAAAAGGAGTAAAAGTAATGTATAAGAAATTAGTTAGATATTTAATGGCCCTTGCCGCAGTAACAACATTTGCGAGTCTTGCGAATGCGCAGGAAGCAGCCGCAAACGGGATTAGTGCTTCGTTGCACCAAAACCGTCAGATCGTGATCTCGCGTCCTGGCATGTATCGTCTGACCGACGATCTAAGGGTAAGAAGCGGAAACGCAATTGTCATAAATGCTTCGAATGTAACGCTCGATCTTGGTGGAAATTCGGTAACGACAGAAGCTCCCGGCACTGGTTCCGGCATCTTAATAGACGGCGAGAGCGGCGTCGAAGTTCGTAACGGTAAGGTCGGCGGATTTAACGTAAACCTCAACGCGATGAACTCCGAAAATGTTCGGTTTCGCAACCTGCAGGTTGTCGGACGCGGGCTCGCGCCGAACAACGGGCCGACAGAGATCGGCGTCAATCTTGTTCAGACGCGCGGCGCGTATGTCGAGAACAACGTGATCACGTCAGTCAATCTTGGCATTTTTGTTCGCGGCGCATTCTCGACGGGTAATCGAATTTTTGAAAATGTGATTACCGGCGGAGCGACGCCATCGAGTAATCTTCTCGGCATCTGCTACAATCCGGCGTCTGGCGCCGGTCCCGACGGGCCGCGTGGCGACAACATTTATAACAATCACATCACGCGATATGGCTATGCGATAGCGATCAGCGCCGGTTCGATTCACAACGTGTTTAACGAAAACGTTCTGGCGTCGTTCATCGGCGGTTTTCGCGAGCCCGGTGTTCTGACAACGGGCGGCGGAACCAATGTCGCGGAAGACAACATCATGGTTACGATCCCGGCTACCGTTCTTCCGTAGAACGCCAACTCAAGGTAAAAGGCGGTGGGGAAACCTACCGCTTTTTTATTTATGCAGGGAATAAACTCGGACACATTCGGTATAATTAGTAGGATATGTTTGGCTTCGTGCGGCACAAGCAAGATAATCTTGACGATTTTGAGATCGAGGCGCTGCCTTGGCTCGATGACGTTTATCGCGTGGCTCTCTGGCTTTCGCGGGATGTATCTGAAGCGGAAGATTTAACTCAGGAGACATTCGCGCAGGCGTTTAAGTCGTTTTATCGCTTTGAGAAAGGAACGAATTGCAAGGCGTGGTTAATGACGATCCTGCATCACACTAACTCAAAGCGGCTTAGACGGCTGTCGCGCTTGCGTATCGTCGAGGACGTAAACGAGCAGATCGCCGCAACCGCTCAGATTGAGCCGCCGATTCCGCAAAGCATTACCGACGAAGAAATTCTAAGTGCTTTAAAGAAACTGCCGGAACAATTCAGACATGTGGTGATAATGACCGATGTTGAGGATTTTGCTTACAAGGAAGTTGCCGAGATTTTAGGCGTGCCGATCGGAACAGTGATGTCGCGTCTGCATCGTGGACGCAAACTGCTCCGAGTAGAACTTGCACCTCACGCGGCTGCGCTGAGATTTGCATCCGAAAATTTAGTAGCGAGTGGTTAAGTATATGAATTGCAGAGAATTTGATGAAATAGCTGATTCGTATTTGAGTGACGAACTATTGGTTGAGACAAACCACGATTTGATTCGTCATCTCGAAAGTTGCGGCGACTGCCGAAATGCCATGGCCGAAAGACGCGAACTGCGCGCAAGACTGCGTTCAGCCGTGAGATCATCGGCGGTGACTGATCCAGCGTTTGCGCACCGCGTTCGTTCGCGGATTCGCGAGATTGCTGTCCCCGTTTCTTCACGTCCGTTTGTTCCCGTCTTTGCGTTTGCCGGCATCTTGATTGTCGGATTTTTGGGGTTGGCTATCTACTTTCAACCAAATTCGATGCCTTCATTAAATTTTGCAAGATCCAGTGTCGGTTTGACCGCCGCGCTTCATGACGCGGTAAGCACTCACAAAGACTGCGGTTTAAAATATGGCAATGACAGCGCTAAACAGATTACCGACGACAATGATTTTGCATCATTAAGAATGGAGTTTGACGATAATCTGGAGCTAGTTGAAAAACACGATTGCATCTTTTACGGTAAGGCCTACACACACACGATCATGCGCAACGGCGCAAAACTGATCTCGATTTTAAAGACCGCATCCGATCCCGACGGACAATCAGGCGTGATCGTATCGACGCCGATGGACAATTTTCAGATCGCTGAATTTGAATCCGACAACCACGCGGTATTTGTAATAAGTGATCTTACCGAGGCTGAAAACCTACAAATAGCGAGAGTTATCTTTAACAATGCTTGATCTAATTACAGTATTCGCCCGAGCAAACTCAAGAGCGGCAGGATAAGACAAAAACCGCCCCGATACAACGAGGCGGTTTTAATAGAATTTCCTTGCTTTGTGCGGGCTTGCGGCATTTGTTTACTGCGTCGAAAAGACCTCAACGCTTCGGCGGCCGAAGCGGCGGGCTTCTGAGCAGTTGGGAACCCAGATGTCGATCTTTTTGCCTTTGATGGCACCGCCGGTGTCGGAGACCAGGTATGTTCCGCTCCAGGGGCCGGCACTGACGTAAACTTTCGAGCCGAGTTTTAAAACTCTCGGGTCGGCCGCTATTAAACCGCGGCGGACGCCATGTCCCATTGCGGTGCGTCCTGATAAGCAATAGGCGGACGCGGAAAATGATCCGCGGCTTGCGCCTGCTGTGGTCGTCTTGATAGATGCGGTCGTCTTGACTAATTTTTTCTCCTGCTGATTATTACTTATATTATTAACAGTATTATCTTCAATTTTTGTCTGCGAATCATTCGCTATAACGAGAGTGGATTCTGCCGGCGTCTGAGCATAAACAAAAATGCTCATCAACAACAAAATCGCGCTTCCTCTAACGATCTTTTTCATTATTACTCTCCAATTATTCGTACCCCGTTTAAACGCAAAAATAGTGTCTGAGATTTGGTCATCAGCCACTACTCGTAAAAACGAAGACTGTTTCGGCGGACTAATTCCCGCCTGTTTTCGTGCCGCGATGGCCGAAACATATTATTATAATAGCGCGGATGGCCGGGCATGTCCAATCATGCAAAAACCGCAACCCCTTATTTTATATGCAATTGCTGTAATGCAAGGCACTTAGACGGGTGATATTTTTTAATTTTTTGCTAGACATAAAGGCTAATTTGGCGTATATTTGCCAAACGCCCTGCGATTCTTGCAGGGGCAGGTCAAAAAAATCATGGCAATACAAGACAGACGAGGCGGTGAACGGTTTGTGATCGCGTTCCCGATACGAGTTCGCTGGAAGGATGACAGCGGCAAGGAAGTCATACAGGACGGGTTGACCGACAACATCGGCCCGGTCGGCACGCTTGTGTATCTGCCGCGCCATTTGCCCAACGTCGGCAGCAAGGTCAACCTGACCGTCACCGAAAATCCAAAAGATGAGGTGTCCGTGACCGCACAGGTCATCCGCCTCGAACGTAACGCCGCCCATCCGCAGGCGGCCCTGCAATTGTTAGACTCGACGCGGCTTTGGAAGAAAAAGGTCTGGGAAGCGGCCCGCGACGTTATTGCGGCACAGGAACCGGAAGAGTTTGACGATTGGTAGGGTTTTAGAATATAGAAGACAGAATTCAGAAATCAGAAGCTCTGTTTGTGTGTTTTTCTTCATTCTGATTTCTATCTCTGACTTCTGACTTCTGACTTCTGATTTCTGACTTCTGTCTTCTCACTTCTAACTATGAAAATTCTCGTTCTCGGCGCCGGACGTATGGGACACGGCGCCGTTTTTGATCTTATACATAATTCGCCCGGCGTCGAGCATGTGACGGTCGCCGATTTTGACCTGAAAAAGGCCGAGGCCGTTGCTGCAGCCGTCGGCACCTCGCGTGTCGATGTTCAACATGTTGACGCGAATAATATCGCCGACGTCACCGAACTAATGCGCGGCCACGATTCCGTGATCTCGTGCGTCAACTATTGGTATAACGTCGCCCTTTCCAAAGCTGCGATCGAGACCGGCGCTAATTTCTGCGATCTCGGCGGCAATAATTATGTCGTTGATGAGCAGCTCGCTCTCGACACGGAAGCCAAGGCCGCCGGTATCAACATCATTCCCGACTGCGGTCTCGCTCCCGGCATGGTGTCGATACTGGCGATGAACGGAGCCGCAAAATTTGACGAGATCGAGGAAATACATATTCGTGTCGGCGGTCTGCCTCAGAACCCTCAGCCGCCGCTCAATTACCAACTCGTTTTCTCGGTCGAAGGCCTGATAAACGAATATATCGAGGTAGCCCGTGTCATTCGTGACGGCCAGATTACCGAAGTCCCGTCGATGAACGAGATTGAAAGCCTTTCTTTTGAAGGCTTTCCGCCGCTCGAAGCGTTTCAAACATCGGGTGGAACATCAACGCTGCCTGACACGTTCCTCGGAAAGATCCGCGAGCTTGATTACAAGACCATCCGATATGCGGGCCATTGCGAGAAATTCAAGACGATGATCGATCTCGGGCTTTGTTCCAGCGATGAGATCGTCGCGGATTTTCAAAAAGTAAAGCCAAGAAAGGTTTTTGGCGAATTGCTTCAAAAACATCTGCCCGCCGACGGCCCCGATTACGTGCTTGTTCGCCTCGATTTTGTCGGGGAAAAAGACGGCGAAACAAAACGCCTGCGTTACGACATCGTTGATAAACTCGACGAAGCGACCGGCATGAGCGCAATGATGCGAACGACAGCCTTCCCGGCATCGATCATCGCCCAGATGATGGCCAGCGGCGACGTTCTCGTCAAAGGCGCAACGCCGCAGGAAAAAGCGATCGATCCTGAAAAATTTGTTGCGGAATTAGAACGCCGGAATATACAAATTTCCGTTAGCCAACAAAAGCATTGAATTGCCGGTCAACGACATACTTTAAACAACCGCCATTTGCCGTCGATACCGTCGAATGACCGCATCCCCAACTCCTTAAATTCGAGTCCCGAGCCGGCGACGAGGTCTTTTACGGTGCGGGAGACGAGGATGCTGCCGACCTGCGAAAGTGCGGCTATTTTTTCTGCGAGCTCAACGGCAAAGCCGCTATAGGCATCGCCGGTCACATCGCATTCGCCGGTATGCAGTCCGGTCTTGACCCCTAAGCCAACACGCTGAGCCGATTCGCTGATAGCCGACGCGCAGCGGATGGCTCTAGCCGGGCCGTCAAATGCGGCCAGCACAGTGCCGTCTCCGACATCGATCTCACGTCCCTTGAATAACTGAAGCTGCCGCCGGACGAATTCGCGCGAACGTGACCGCAATTCGGCCCATTCTACGACACCATGCTTAACGGTCTCGGCTTCGAGATCGGCAATGCGGACACACATTACGGTCGCCAGCACGCGATCGTATTCACCGGCGAATCGAATGCACGTGACAAACTGTTCGATCTCGTCGACAATCTTGTCCTGATCGCCGACAAACGGCAGATGGTCAATGCCGTCCATCTCGACGTATTTTGAGCCCGGTATCTGAGCGGCGACAAAACGGCCTTCCTCGACCTTGAGGCACAGATCGCCTGAGCGATGGATGACAAGCGTCGGCACTCGAATAGACGGCAGTACACCGCGAACGTCGATCTCGGCGTTCATTTTGGTCAACGCGACCGCCGCGCCTGGACTTGCACCCATGCGGAGATACGTGGCCCACCATTCGCGAAAGTTTTCGTCGCCGGCCATCGACGGAGCACGCTCATCTATGCCGACCGGCCCGCCCCATTCGCGCTGCATCAGTTCATAAAAAGCTTCGCGTTGCTCTTCGGTCGGTGCCCACGGATAATCGTCGTCGCGAATGCGTTTGGCATAGGTGCCGATCATCACGAGCGCGGCGGTATGTTCGGGATAGGTAGCGGCGAAAAGCGAACACA
Source organism: Chloracidobacterium sp. (assembly GCA_043773225.1). Taxonomy (GTDB): domain Bacteria; phylum Acidobacteriota; class Blastocatellia; order Pyrinomonadales; family Pyrinomonadaceae; genus OLB17. Next base: position 13,707 of record JAYVFJ010000055.1, on the reverse strand, counting down.
TCGGCCCGCCTTCGGACACGCCAATAAGCACGGCTTGCTGCGAACCGACTGCGTCCATCACGGCATGGACGTCCTCCATTCTCTGCTCAAGCGTTGGCAGTTCAGCGATCGGAACGCTGTCCGACAAGCCCGTGCCGCGTTTATCGAACAGAATGAGGCGCGAAAATGACGCAAGCCGGTCCAGGAATGCGGCAAAATGCGGCTCTTCCCAGAAATATTCAAGATGCGAGACCCACCCCATAACGAACACAATGTCTATAGGCCCGTCGCCGATCACTTGATACGCGATGTTCACGTCGCCGTTTTGAGCATATTGAGTTTGCGGTTTGAAGCGCGGCAAAGCGCCCGCCGCCGGCGAAACAGCTAAAGCGTCATTAACGACACCGCTGCCATCGTCTAAATAAATTCTTGCTCTGCTCGTCTCAAAAACTTCAGTCTGCGTCTCGCTGCCGTCTGATTTATCGACATCGGCGACGAATCTGTAGCCATACTTCGGAACTGTCTCGATAAATTTTATCTCTGCGGTTTCGCCAAGCAGACGACGAAGCGCTGAAATATTTTGAGAAAGGTTGTTTTCCTCGACAAAACTGTCTTCCCATATCTCTGCAAGCATTTTTTCTTTGCTTAATACGCGGCCTGCGTTTGAGACAAGCAGAAGCAGCGTGTCAAAGACCTTTGGAGCGAGTTGGACAGGCACCAAACCGTCCAAGAGCCTCCGTTCGCCCGCATCGAGACGAAAGCCCGCGAAACTATAAATTGTCGGGTTAAGAACTGCCATTTTACGTCTTCATAATTTCTTCACATATCTTTCACAAAACCTTCACGGTTTCCTAAAGATTAACTGCCTTCAAGACGGCAAACTCATATAAGACAAGAAAAGTCGGTGCGAGTGACGATTTTAGCGCAATACACAACATATATGACAGCACAAAAACAAAGGGAGATCGTGATCGAGTTTGAAAAGATACAGCTTATCCGCAAGCGCGCAAATACGACTCTCAGGCGATGCGACGGCTGCCGGGCGACAACCGACACGGTTTCGCTGCTGGAAGCCGCAGCTCTTTTTGAAACCGCACCCGCGAATTTTTTGCATTTTATCAAGCAAAGCGATTGCCATCACCACATTGGCTTTAACGGCAAAATTTTTCTATGCGTAGTCTCCCTGCTCGGCCACATGAACCAACAAAAAAACACCCGCCTGGCTTTGGCGAAGGGAGAATACAAATGAAAACAACAAATTTTATGACGACAAGAATATTCACATTGGCATTGGCTGCGTTTGCGGCAATTTTGATCGCCGGCGGCATGCATATATCGGCAAAAGCAGGATATTTTGACACAGCGATGAACGCGACGGATTTTTTCGGACAGTTTATTAGCTCCGAAAACGCTCCGACGAATCCTGATGCCGCCGGAATAGGCGTCTTTGATTGGTCGGGCGGCGACGGCAACGACGCCAACTGGACGAGCAACGACAATTGGGCCGGCGTCCTTGGCGCGGGGCCGGGTGACGATCTGATCTTTCCGGACTCTGCCGTTCGTAAAACAAACACGAATGATTTTGCAGCAAACACGGAGTTTAGCTCGCTTACATTTACCGGCAGCGATTATGTGATCAGTGGTAATCAGATAAGCCTGACAAACGGCATTGTCACTAATCCCGGCTCCAGTCCGGTTCCAATTTTCAACCCGAACATTCTGATGACGGCAAGCCAAACGTTTAACAGCATTGCTTCAGGGTTAAACGTCACGCTCAACGGCATTGTCAATCTCCAATCATTTAACCTGACGCTTACCGGCGCGGGCCATCACCAATTTAATGGACAGATAGCGGCAACGACCGGCGATCTTTTCAAACAGGGCAACGGAACTGTTTTTCTTAATGGGAACAGCCCAAACGCGCCGCAGCTTCATGTAAATGACGGCATGGCGCAAATCAATGGAGCGGCTGTGTGGAACGATTCGGCGGACGTTGATGCCGGAGCCACTCTGTATGTGGCAGGCGACATTGGTAATGTAACGCTTTTTGGCGGACGTCTTATTAGCTTTGGAACCACCGGCACCGTCGGCGCGGTCAGCATCTCATCGAGCGGTGGAACGATTGCGCCCGGCACAGTGCCCGCCATTACGTCCATTCTGACTTCGACGGGAGCAGTTACAAACTCGGGCGCCGGCTTGGCGACTTTCGAGTTCGACATCAACGGAACAATCGCCGGTTCGCAGCATGATCGTTTTACATCTACCGGCGGAGACATAATTCTCGGCGGAGCGAATCTCGACCTGTCACTTGGATTTACTCCAACAATCGGTCAAACATTCTCCATCCTGACAACCAGCGGCGCAGGCAATACAATCTCCGGCCAATTCGCGCAAGGGGGGGTGATAGTCGCCGACGGCCAGGCCTTTGCGATCACCTATAATTCAACGAGTGTCGTCCTGACCTCCTTGGGAACATCCCCGAGGCTGATATGGGACGGCGGCGGCGCGACCAACAATTGGTCAGAGGCGGCGAACTGGAATCCGAATGTTGTACCTTTCGATGGCGTCGATCTAATTTTCCCGACCGGAGTTCCGGCGGATAGCCTCGACAATACCAACAACATTACCGGCCTCGACGTTGGTTCGATTGCGATCAACGGCGTTGAATATCGCATCAGCGGCAATGCCATTGCTTTATCGAACGGAATCACTGTCAACGCGCCCGCCGGAAACCAGTCCAGCTTTTTCCCCGCCATTACTTTGACAACACAAGCACAGACTTTCAACAACACCGGAGCGACGGGGCTTGCCATATTCGGAACATTGAATCTCAACGGGTTCGCCCTAACGGTTGACGGTACAAACAACATCTCTCTCGTACAGATCGTTTCGGGCAGCGGCGGCATCACCAAGAACGGCATCGGCAGGTTGGAGCTTGGCGGCAGCGGTAACAGCAACACTTATACGGGCGTAACAACCGTCAACAACGGCACTTTGCGACTGAATCACACTAACGCTCTGGGCGCGACGGGGGCGGGCAACAATACCGTCGTAGCTAACGGCGGAAGTCTGCAAATACAAAACGGTGTCAATACGCCGGAAGCGGTTTCGCTTAACGGAAACGGCTTTGGCGGAACAGGAGCATTACTTAGCGGCAATTGTAATAGTCCGGACTGTTCCATCTCCGGGGCGATTACGTTGACAGGCCCCAGCACGGTGAATGTTAGCAACGGCGCTACATTGAGGCTCAGCGGCGTGATCAGCGGCGGGTTTGGGCTCACCAAAATTGGCACAGGGACGTTGGTTCTGGGCGCCACAAATAGCTACTCGGGCACGACCACCGTCAACGCCGGAACGCTATTGGCTAATGGGTTTAACACTTCCCCAATGGTCCTTGCTGGCGGCACATTAGGCGGAAGCGGCAATGCCGGAAGCTCGCTTTCTGCGACAGGTGGAACCATTGCACCCGGCAACAGCCCCGGATTCCTGTCTATCGGCGGCGGCAGTCACAATATGACTCTAAATGCCGCAACCACGCTCAATATCGAGATCGGCGGCACGACATCCGGTACGCAGCATGATCAACTACGCGGCATCAGCGCCGGAGCAACCGGCACGGTTAACCTCGGCGGAGCCGCCCTCACCGGGAGCCTTATAAATGGATTCGTCCCGACGGCGGGACAACAGTTTACAATCGTTTCCCTCGCCGGCGGCTCGCTCACCGGCCAATTTGAGCAAGGTAACAGCATCACGTTTGGCGGACGCGCGTTCAGAATCACTTATAACGCCTCAAGCGTAGTGCTGACGGCCCTGCCTTCGATCTCCGGAACCGTAACTTATGGCAACGCGATCGGCGCACCATCGCCTCGGTTTGTATCAAATGTTACGATCACCGGCTCCGGCTCGCCAAATGTTTCCACTACGACCGACGCTCCAGGAGCGACGGCCGGACAATATTCGCTCAGCGGATTTGGCTCGGGTTCTTACACCGTCACGCCAACAAAAACGGGCGGCGTGAACGGCGCCATAAGCTCTTTCGACGCAGCCAGAATAGCACAGCATTCTGCCGGGCCGCCCTTTACGCCGTTGACGGGCAACCAGTTGGTCGTGGCTGATGTCAGCGGAAACAGTTCCGTAACATCGTTCGATGCGGGAATGATCGCAAAATTCGTCGCCGGGCCACCATTTACGGCACCCGGAATTGGAACGACAGCAACGTGGAGATTCAACCCCGCGAACAAAAATTATGCGTCGGTCACTAACGACATCACGGGCGAAGATTACTCTGCTCTCCTGATGGGCGAAGTTTCGGGCAACTGGCAAAATACCGGCGCGAGGCCGGTTGGCGGCGGGCCGTTGGCACTTGGCAGTGGGCCGGAGCGAAGTGCATCAGTAATAGCTCCGCATATTGTGACGCCAACTGACCGCGAAGTCATCATACCGGTAAACGTCGAGCAGATTGCAAGCAAGGAAATTATCGCATACGAGTTCGACCTGAGATACGATCCTTCCGTAATACAACCTCAGAAAGAACCTATCGAACTGAAAGGAACCGTCAGCGACAATCTTTCCTATGCGGTAAATGCGGAAGAGCCTGGACTGTTGAGAGTCGCAGTTTACGGCGCGACGGCGATTGACAGTGATGGCGTTCTGCTGAATCTCGGATTTACTGCTATCGGTGCTCCCGGCTCGGTATCGCCCTTGACGTGGGAGCGCCTGATGTTCAATGAAGGCGACCCGCAGGCAGTGGCCGCCGACGGACAGGTCGAGATTTCAAAAGGCGATCCGAATCAGGCAGAGATCAGCGGGCATGTATTGACGGCAATGGGCCAGGGAGTTGCTAACGCCCGCGTCACGTTGACCGACACAACAGGCAAAAGCCGCTCGATCATTTCGAATGGCTTTGGTCTTTACCGGTTTGGCGATCTTCAGGTTGGGCAGACATTCACGATCAGTGTAGAATCACGACGATATGCGTTCACCCCGTTGACGGTCAGCGTCACCGGCCAACAAATAAGCGTTGATTTGATCTCCGAGCCTTAATGCCAAAATTCAACTCAACAATATAAGAAAGTGCGGTGTGAAAATCTAGTTTTCACACCGCACTTCTATTACTTATTATTTCGAATATATTACGCGTTGAGTCCAACAAGACGCGGATTTGCCTTCTTTCTCAGAAGCTTTTGCAGCTTGAGGCGTGCCTTGTGAAGCTGCGATTTTGACGTGCCTACTGAGCAGCCTAGAATGCGGGCGACCTCTTCGTGCTCAAAGCCTTCGACGTCGTGCAGCATAAACACACTCTTATAGCCTGCGGGCAGTTGTTCGATCGCGTTGTCGAGAGCGATCTTGTCCACGATCCGCATTTTTTCTGGGTTGGCTGTGCCCGATACGATCTGGACGGGCGTTTCACCTTCCTCGGTCGTTTTTTCGTATTTGACCGTTCTTTTGCGAAAGTGCATCAGAACCTGGTTGACCGTCATGCGGTGGAGCCATGTCGTAAATGCCGAGTCGCCGCGGAAGCTGCCTATCTTGCGATAAAGTTGGATGAAAACGTCCTGCGTCAGGTCTTCGGCCTCGGACGTGTTTTGGAGCATCCTGAGGCAGACCGAGTAAACCCTTCGATGATGGCGTTTATATATCTCCTCGAAAGCGGCCATGTTGCCGTTTGCGGCAACCCTCGCCAATTCGATGTCCTTTGCCGAGCTAACATCTTGGATCGAGTCGGTTCTTGCCAAAAAAGCTACGTTGTCCACCTTAATCCCTTGCTCGCTATGAAAAACCGGAAAATTTAATGTTTCAGTTGTCATTGTATTTCCCCTCCTGCCCTTTACGTTTCAATTGCTGTGCCAAACCGTTAAATGTCGGATGTTGTTAAGCTGTATCACGTTAAAAAACCACGTTTAGTTCACTTTTATCGGACATAGTCTTGTATTCGCATTTCATCTAAAAACGGATGTTTATACCTTACAGTGTCACAGTTGCGTCAAATAATACACGTTTTGGTGTAATTAAATTTTGAGGCATAATTTAGAAAAGTAATGTTAAGATTTACACATAACGGCACCATTTATATCCATTAAAGATGTTCCTAAAGTCCTTGAAAAGATCCGTAGCCATATTATTTCTGGCTAGTATTGTCATTTTGCCAGTTATTGGTCAGATGAACGGTTCGCCAGATTACATTAGCCCGAAGGTCGCCAATTACGATGAAATCCCTGTGCTTATCAGGCATCTGCCTGACTGGGAAAGCGTCCGCGACCGAACGACTTATGCCAGAAGCGTCGCTGAGCTAAAGGCTGCTCTCGGCGAGCGTCCGGTGCTCGATTTGATAGATTTTGCGGGCGGGACAGAGGCGGTAACCGCACAATACGACGCGGGCAGGCTGCTGATAATCGAATATTCGACGCCGCAAGGTTCGATCGAAGCCGATGCGATATTTACCGCAAAACTGTCATCAGACGACGATGACACTACCGTTTATCGGAGGATAGGGAACTACAATGCGTTTGTCTTTGACGCGGATGATGAGGCGACGGCCAACGCTTTGCTAGATCAGGTCAAATACGAAAAGATCGTTCATTGGCTGGGCAGAAATCCCTATATCATCAGCGCCGAACGGGCATTTGTTCTGACCACCTCGGACATATTTCTCTCAACTTTCATCGCGATCGTGATGGGGTTGGGCATGGCTATCTTTTTGGGGATAATTTCAGGATATATTTTCTTTTCGATCCGCGAGTACAAGCGCTCGAGCATGCCGACATTTACCGACGCCGGGGGCATGACGCGGCTGAATCTGGACGGATTTACGCCAGAAATTGCACCGAAACATCTCCTGAAAGACTGACCGGGAACTTAGGGCAGAGCGTTTATCAAATGTTCAATATCTTCAATATTATTGTAGAAATGCGGAGCGATTCGCACGCGGTCGCCGCGGGGGCTGACGATTATATTTTTGCTCTCAAGCTGAGCAGCAAGTTCGTTTGAGGTAAGGCCGTTGCGGTGTTTTATGCAGACGATCTGTGATTTTTCGTCAGGCGCTCGTGAACTGACGATCTCATAATTTTTTCCGTCTAGGCTGTCGCAAAGGTGGTCGGTGAGATTGGTTAGATGTTGTTCGATCCGTTCTGCTCCGATTTCGTGAAGAAGTTTCAGGCTTTGTTCGAGGCCGTAAAAGAGCGACGATGTTCCGGTTCCGCTTTCCCACGCGAGTGCCGTTGATTTGAACGGCTGCTCTCGGTCTTCAAAATCCCACGGCGTCTCGACGCTTATCCAGCCGACAAATGTTGGTTTCACGCGTTCGCGGGCGCGGTCGGATAGATAAATAATCCCACACCCCTCAGGAGCACACAGCCATTTATGACTCGCCCCGCACGCGGCGTCAACAAACTGCGCCGGAAGATCGTAAGGCAAAGCACCGAAACCCTGAATGATGTCAACGCAAAACAATGCATCGCCCTCTCTAGCGGCACGGCCGATGCGTTTGAGATCGGCTTTGTAACCCGATGCGTATTGGACAGAGCTGATAGCAACGATCTTTGTATTCGTATCTATAAGCGAGATAAATTCGTCAAGATCAATGCGGCCGTTTCGTTCGGGACAGAGCCGTAATTCGACGCCGTGTTCGTCTCTTAGCCGCCGCCAGGGATAAAAATTCGATGGGAACTCGCGTTCAAAGCTGACAATGTTGACGCCAGCCGTCCAAGTCAGTCCGTTTGCTATGGACGCAAAACCATCCGACGTGTTTCGCATAAAAGCGATCTGATCGGGCCGAACGTGCAACATTTCGGCAATCAAACCCCGTGCTCTGTTTTTTGTATCTATCCAATCCTGATAATGCGCCGAGCCATGAGCGGAGACATCATGTAGTTGGCTGTTTATTGCCTCAATAGCAGTCGTCGGTATTGGTGAGACAGCAGCGCTGTTCAAATATGTGAGGTGTTTGGTCGCCGGAAAGAGTGAGCGAATGGCTTCATTCATACTAAAATTTCTTTTGACAAAGACGCCGTCAAAGCCGATGATTAAGTTGGCTTGAGCGCTGGCCAACCCGTTCTCGTTTCAGCACGTCTAAATGCCTTGATTATGTTTGATTTTCAAAAGAAAGACCAATCGGATCTTGGATTCGTTTCGATAGATGACGACCGCGATATCGAGGTGACGAAAATGCGCCGCGAATCGCGGCAGGGGTTGTGGTCCGAGGCGTTTAAATTGTTCCGCGACATTTTTCTGATCGTCGTGGTGTTTATTTTATTCGGCGTATTTTTTGTTCAGCCTGTCGTTGTCGAAGGCACGTCGATGCTTCCCGAACTCCACGACGGCGAACGCCTACTGGTCAACAAGCTCGTTTATTATAAGTTTCAGAGCGTCAGTTGGGGGCATATCGAACGCGGCGACATCGTTGTGTTCTGGTATCCAAACGACCCCGATAAAAGTTATGTAAAACGAATCATAGGCTTGCCGGGCGAGATGGTCGAGGTCCGCAGCGGCAAGGTTTATGTTGACGGGCGGCAGCTTGACGAAACTTATCTCGATGCCGAGCACAACCAATCGCTGCCAAGCTGGCCGTCAAGAAAAGTTGACGATCATCACTATTTTGTAATGGGCGACAACCGCGACAATTCGTCCGATTCGCGATATTGGGGCCTGGTTCCCGAAAAATATATTTACGGCAAAGCATTCTTTCGCTATTGGAAACCAACCAACATCGGCTTTCTCGAACACGGCGAATACGATAAAAGTATGCCGGTAAAATCAGTAGATAAAGAAGACCTCAGATAAGATTTTTTTCAACGCAAAGGCGCAAAGAAAATTTAACCACAGATAGACACAATAAGAACTTATTAATCTGTGTCCATACTGTGTTTATCTGTGGAGGCATTTCTTCTTTCTTTGCGTCTTTGCACCTTTGCGACTTTGCGTTAAAATTTCCTAGATGACCAAAGCCATTCTAGTGTTAGAAGATGGACGCACCTTTAAGGGTGCGTCTTTTGGCGCTGAGGGCGAAGCTTTTGGCGAGATGGTTTTTAACACCTCGATGTCCGGGTATCAAGAGATTCTGACCGACCCAAGCTATGCCAAACAAATCGTCGCGATGACCTATCCGCTGATCGGCAATTACGGAACGAATGACGAGGATGTCGAATCGTGGCGACCGTGGGCTGAGGGTTTTGTGGTGCGCGAAGCCAGTCGCATCGCGTCAAACTTTCGCTCTACCGCATCCTTGCAGAACTATCTAAAAGACAACAACATTGTCGGCCTGGAACATATCGACACTAGAGCGCTCGTTCGACATATCCGTGACAAAGGCGCGATGCGGGCCGGTATCTCGACCGTTGATCTCGACACGAAAAGCCTACTCGCAAAAGTTCTGACTTCGCCCGTGATGACAAACCGCGAACTCGCCAGCGAAGTTACAATTGGTAAGAGTTTTGAGTATTTCCCGGCAAAACGTGGCGAAGAATCTGAAATTTCAAATCTGAAATCTGAAATCGAAAAGTATCACATCGTTGCGTATGATTTTGGAGTTAAAACAAACTCTCTGCGTGAGTTTGCCAAACGCGGCTGCGGCGTGACCGTCGTTCCGTCAGATACTTTGGCGGCGGATGCAATGGCCCTGAAACCCGACGGAATTTTTCTGTCAAACGGTCCCGGCGATCCGGCTTCGATGTCGTCGGTTGTCGAAGAAATAAAAAAACTCGCCGCAAGTAACACGCCGATGTTCGGCATCTGCCTCGGCCATCAATTGATCGGTTCGGCATTCGGAGCGGAAACCTATAAACTAAAATTCGGCCACCGCGGAGGCAACCAGCCGATCAAGGACCTGATAACGAACAAGATCGAAATCACCGCCCACAACCATGGCTTCGCAGTCGCTAAAGACTCGCTGCCCACCGATGTCGAAGTCACGCACATCAACCTAAACGACCAAACCGTCGCCGGCCTGCGTCACAAAACATTGCCAGTTTTCTCAGTTCAATATCACCCCGAATCCGCTCCCGGGCCGCATGATTCAGAGTATCTTTTTGAGCGGTTTGTCGAGCTGATGACCAAACAATTATGTCGTTCGTGATTCTAGGATTGCATCCTGTCGAAGCTCCCGAGCCGTGCTATCTTCTCGAAGTCGAGTTAAGTGATCCGATTTCATTTGATTGGGGTTCGGTTACGCAAGAGGTCCCCGAACAGCCGACGTCAAATTGGCAGGTGGCTTGGGACGAGCAGCAGCTTGATGAGACTAGATGGGCTTTTTTCTTCCATCATTTGGACTTCGCCAAGCCATTGCTAACATGTCGCGGACTCGTTCAGCTTCCTGAGCCTACACCGCTCCCCGTCAAACTTTCCGATCTGAAGTATGAACCACCTTGCTAGAGTCGACAGTCCGTTCCGGCTCCTCACGATTAGGAGTATTTGTACGGGCGAATTATTGAATTATGGGAGCTCCATAAAATATTGTGTTCCCGGACTCTGATATAATGCTTTTGATGCAAACGATGCCACAGGTGAACTTAGACAAACTAAGAACGATAGCTGATCAGATAGTCCGTGTCGCTGATCCGATCAAGGTAATTCTCCTTGGCTCCCGAGCGCGAGGGACAGAACGCGCGGACTCCGACATTGACCTTCTAGTCGTTGCAGAACGCCCGATCAATGAGCCGTGGAGCCGTCGTCGCGCCATCGGAAATATATATCGAGGCATCACTTGCTCAAACATTCCGATCGATGTTCTTCTCTTCACCCCGGACGAGATAATTCGCTGGCAGGACTCCAAAAATCATATAGTTCACAAGGCTTTAACTGAAGGAGCTGTGCTATATGAACGACCTTGACCACGCGCAACTTCTTTTTTCGATGGCCGCTAATGATTTTAAGGCCTTGAAAGGAATGTTGCGGTTAGGCAATGAGACAGAGAATTTCTTCAGCGATGAAATTTTTGGTTTTCATGCTCAGCAGTGTGTCGAAAAAACATTGAAAGCTTGGATCGCCGCCCGCGGTGAAACATATCCGAGAACGCACAACTTAATCTCTCTTTTGCAAATCCTTGAAGCGGCCGGTGAAGAAACTACTGCTTTCGAGTATCTTGCCGACCTAAACTCATTCGCGGTTCAATTCCGTTATGAATCATTGTTGGATTACGATGAAACGCTAGATAGAGAGGCCGTTTTTGAAGATGTCGAAAAAGTGTTTTACCACGTTCGCGACATCTTAAACTAAAAAAATAAGCGGTTTTTATTAAGTTCCTACCTACTGATTCCGGCAATGTAAGGTACGATCACAGCGTCGCGATTTTCACGATCGATTCTAATGAAATTCGCTCCGGTATTTGTCGTATTGAAGCTTTAATTCAGCCATAAGCTCGATGAACTCGGGCGACTGCCTTATCTTGTCGAGGAAAGGATCGCGGGTGAACATAGAATAGGATGGGTTTCCTCTCCCCGCTGAGTCGCGCAGCCATTTCATTGCTTCGGGAACATTGCCGTTGATGGCATAGATACACGCTACGTCATAAGTGACATGGTGATATGCGGTACCGCGACTTACAGATTCGGGCAATTCGCTCATCACTTTTGCCAGAAGTTCTTCTGAGTCTTTCTTTTCACCTTTGAGGGCGAGAAGATACGAGGTGAAAAAACGATTAGGGCGATTCTTATTCTTTGCAGCATCTTCGTCTATTCGCTGCTTTGCCCTTTCAAGATCGCCTTTCATCATGTAATACAAAGGTGATACAGGCTCATCGGGAAAGTATTTTTGCTGCGCGGCAAAGTTCTCGTCAGGGCGGTGTAAAAGGCTGTAATACGAAACATAATCGCTCGCCAGTATCTTGCTGGTCGGATCAATCTCGAATGCGCGCCCGAATTCACGTTCCGCGAGATCTTCGAGTCCGATGTGGTTATACAATCCGCCGAGGGCATGATGCCCGATGTTCGGATCAAGCTGTTGTGCGGCAAGTACTTCCCGTATTGCGGCGGCGGCCTGATATCCGGATGAATCGCTGAAGAGAACCTGTGAACGCGCCAGATGTGTTTCGGGAAGATGCGGAACTATCGCATCGGCCCGGTTTATGGCATCTTTCGCAAGAGGGATCCAATTGTCCTGTTCACCGGGAACGATGAACATACCCTGAAAAGCATAAGCGTCGGCAAGGCCTGCGTATGCAAGCGCATAGTTCGGATCGGCCTCAATAGCCTTTTTGAATAGCTCGATTGTAGCATCATTCTGAACTTTGGCGGCTGGGCCGTAGTCACGCTGGTCGTAATTGTAAACGCCTCTGATGTAGTATTCGTAGGCAATCGAATTTGAAGTTGATCGTTTTGTGAGCCGTGCCTGTTGTGCAGTGTTCAAATGCACCTTCAACCGTGAAGCGACCTGCTGCGAGATCGCGTCCTGCACGGCAAAAACATCTGTCATCTGTGTATCGAAGCTGTCGGTCCAGAGCGATGTGCCGTCACCTTTTAGGAGGTTTACTCCGATGCGAAGACGGTCGCCCATACGTTGAATAGTTCCCTCGAGCACTGCATCGACCGTCAGATGCTTCGCCGCCGTGATCGCATCCGCATCTTCCGTCAAATATTGCCGAACCGAGCTTGCCGGACGAACAGTCATTTCACCCGTCTGGCTTAGGCTTCTGATCACCGCATCGGCAATTCCGAAGCCGACAGCGTTGTCGTTCGGATCAAGCGACTTTAGCGGAAGCACCGCTAGGGTTTTGATCTGCGGTCGTTGTGCGGCGTCGGAACGGAACCAATACATGCCGACAACGAGAGTCGCTAGCAAAAGCACGGCGACCGCAATGATCGCAGCCGCTTTATGCTGCGACACTCCTGCGATGAAGTGTTTGTCAACCGACGCGGGCTGCCGGCTAAACGAGACGCCGCTTTCAACGCGTCCTTCGTCCGCGTCCGTTAAGAATGCGGCAGGTTTCAATCCGTTTTTAGTTTGTTCGGCACCGGACCACTGAACAGGAGCGACAAAACGATAGCCTCGCTTGGGAATGGTTTCTATAAAGGATGCGCCCTCGCCGCCGTTGTTTAGAATCTTCCGCAAAATCGAGATGTTTTTGGTCAGATTGGTTTCTTCTACAAAAGCGTCTTGCCAAACGCGTTTGTATAACTCGTCTTTACTTACGACGTGACCGCTGTTTTCGACCAGGACAAGCAGGGTTTCAAAGACTTTCGGCGTCAGCGGAATAATTTGCCCGTCGCGCGCGAGGCTGAATTCCGCTGTATCCAGTAGAAAAGAACCGAATTCATAAAACTTCGTGTCAGATGCGCTCATCTCTCAGCACCATTTCAGTCAAGTAAGAATTTTCCCACAAAATTTCCATCTTTTTGCAAGGACTTTTACAAACGCCTTCGTTTACTTTACCAGCTAAGCCAGAACGTAATTGCCAGGGTTGGCTTTTCGGTATATTTGTTTGCTCCGGCACATTATACGCCTCAGGCAAGTGTCAGAGCAAACAAAAATTCATAGGGCGAATTAACCCCTCAATTCTGATTGTGTTCAGCTTTCAAGGGCTCGCGGCGGCCGAGCTCAGGAATAAACTAATTTAACAGGAGATAAAATCATGAAAAACCAATTTAAAACACTCTTGCTCACCATTTTTACAATGGCGGCACTTATCAATGCTGTTCCCGCGGCTTCTTTTGCGACGAGCTTTGATGGAGCGACGCAGATATCCGGGATCGGCACTTATGTCGGATCCGGAGCATGTACGGCCCTACCGGCCGACTATAC
>JAYVFJ010000054.1:0-14397 GCA_043773225.1 Chloracidobacterium sp. | reverse complement strand
TGTCTGACAGGCTCCGCCAAACCCTGCCCAGAGCGTGTTAATATCTACGGGCCCAAAAACCGACGTTCCGCTTTTGTTAAAGATACGGAATTGCGAATTTGCCATCGCAACATAATGATTAGGCCCGACATCGCCCACAGGATCGGGCGGCACGCCTCCGACTGTTAGGATCACGTCAAAGCTCACGATCGGCGTCGGCATTACCATTGGTGCGAAAGGATTTGTGACGGACTGTAAAGCTCCGTCAGCATCCTGCGGGCCAAGCGGTCCCTCGAAACCCGTTTTCGTTCGGTCCTCAAATTTGTCGCGATCAAGCTCTTCTCTAGCCGGAGAGACTGGCATTGTCCGCAGCGGCGGCGAAACGTCGAACCGCTCGGCAGTCTTAACCCCGCGATACATACCGCGGGCATTATCCTGATTAACAACAGGACGCGACTGCGCCGAACCCACATTTGGTCTTGTCGTAAATGACAAAACAAGCAGGCCGATCACGGTAATTAAGGCTAAAAAGCTGACGACGCGACGGGACGACAATTTGTTCTTTGACATAACAAGATAATCCTTCTCTTATCGAATCTTCTGAAAAACGAGATACTAACGGTATTCTACTATTGTATTGAGTATAGCCCCGTTTTAGCAATAATCAAGTAAATCTGATCGTTTTTGATACTCACTCAATATGCATTTAAATTTATGATAAACTAACGTAGGCGCGGTTTTGAATCTTGCCGCCGCCCTTATAGACACAGCACAATGCCCAACAAAGGAACAGGATCTCTGCCCCGGATCATGGCCATAGCGAAAAATGCTTTTCGCGAGGCCGTTCGTGACCGCATTCTCTACAATCTGATACTTTTTGTTTTGCTGATAACGGCAAGCGCGATCTTTCTCGGCGAGATGACCGCCGGACAGGAAGCGCGCGTTATCGTAAATCTCGGCCTCAGCACGACGCTCATCTTTGGCGCGTTTATCTCGATCTTTGTCGGCGTCAGCCTTGTATGGAAAGAGATCGAAAAACGCACCGTTTATTCGATATTTTCAAAGCCGGTCGGACGCGGCGAGTTTATCATCGGCAAATATCTTGGCCTTTGTCTGACGCTGCTTGTGAATGCAGCGGTAATGGGTGTCGGCGTGACTCTCGGCTTGCTCTACGTCGGAGGCGGGCGTTTTACGGCCATCGTTTGGGCGGCGGTTTTGCTGATATTTTTCGAGCTCTCGATCGTTACTGCGGTGGCGATCATGTTTTCGTCGTTCTCTTCACCGGCCTTGTCGGCACTGTTGACATTCTTTGTCTTTGTGATCGGCCATTTTAGCGCGAGCCTGCGCGATCTCGCCCAGTATCTTGAGTCCAAACCTGCGAGGCTGTTTTTTGATGCGATCTATTATTTGCTGCCAAACCTGTCGCATTTCAGTTTTATCACCGAGACAGCGAACGGTATCGCACCTTCCACGCAAATGCTTGGCGTCGCTTTTCTGTATGCCGTGATCTTTGACATTGTCCTCCTGACCATAACCGTAGTTATCTTTAGCCGCCGCAATTTTAAGTAATGCTCGATTCAATTTTGCAAAAGGTAATACTGCCGGCCGTGTGTATCGTAGCGGGTCTGGCGGCGGTTGCTTGGATGAGCGGATTTATGACGAGCATCCGACCGCCGATGCCGGAAGGTTACGAGGATTCTGACTTAAGCATAAACGGCTCACGATTTAAGGGATTTGCGTTTGGTGCAGAAGGTCTCATGGCCGATTGGTATTATATGCGAGCTCTGCAATATATCGGCAACAAGGTGATCAACGCGAAGTCTGATGTTGTCAACATCGAAGACCTTCGCAATCTGAACCCTACGCTCCTGCATCCTCTGCTTGCAAATGCGACCGATCTCGACCCGCACTTTATCGCAGCGTATTCATACGGTGCTATGGTTCTGCCCGCGATCGACAAGGAAAAAGCAATTGAACTTGCATCGAAAGGCATCGCAAACAACCCGGGTGAATGGCGCCTCTACCAGCATCTCGCTTACATTTATTGGCGGCTCGAACGTTACGATAAAGCTGCGGAGACTTATGAAAGAGGCTCGCAGATCGCCGGCTCCGCCCCGTTTATGAAAATGATGGCCGCGTCTATGAAAACCGAAGGCGGCAGCCGCGAAACGGCAAGATTGATCTATCGTCAAATGCTCAACGGTTCGGAAGACGAGCAAGTGCGGATAACCGCCGAGCGAAGGTTACAGGAATTCGATTCGCTCGACGAACGCGATGCGATTGATCGTGTGCTGGCCGATTTCAAAGAAAGATCGGGCCGCTGTGCAAATAGCTTGAGCGAGATACTGCCGATGTTGATTTCAGTCACTCTGCCCGGAAACAGAGATTTTCGCGTCAATAAATCGAATCAGCTTGTCGATCCATCGGACGCGCCATATATTCTCGATAAAGAGAATTGCCAAATCCGGCTCGACCCCGAACGCACCAAACTGCCTGTTGCAGAAGCCCGCACGAAGTAAGGGCACTCAAAACTATGGAATACGCCGTTGAAATAAAAAATCTGTCAAAGGATTACGAAACCGGTTTCTGGAAAAAGAAGCCTGTGCGGGCTCTCGATGATCTTACACTGAATGTGCGTCCCGGGCAGATCTTCGGCTTTCTCGGCGGCAACGGAGTGGGCAAAACGACCACGATAAAAACGCTGATGCGTCTGATCTTCCCTACGGAAGGTTCTGCAAAAATACTCGGCCACGACATCGCCGATGTGCAGATGCACAGTCGCATAGGTTATTGTCCTGAAAACCCGTATTTTTACGATTATCTCACTGCCCGAGAGCTGATGGAATATCTTGGAGAGTTGTTTGGTTATGATAAAACAACTCGCAAGACAAAAACCGAGGAATTGCTAAACGCCGTCGGCCTCGATGAAAAAGATTGGAAACGGCAACTGCGTAAATATTCCAAAGGAATGCTCCAACGCGTCGGCCTCGCCCAATCGCTCATAAACGACCCCGAAATCGTTTTTCTCGACGAACCGATGAGCGGCCTCGACCCTGTCGGCCGCCGCGAGGTTCGTGAACTTATAGCCAGCCTGCGCGACAAAGGCACGACCATTTTTATGTCCACGCACATACTCTCCGACATCGAAGCACTCTGCGATGAAGTTGCCATCCTTCGCAACGGCAAACTTGCCGCGTCCGGCAATCTCAATGACCTGCTCACAACCAGCGGCGAGTCACGTTCGCTTGAGATCAGCATTCAAAATGTTGCGGCTGACGCGATACGCGAAAAAGTCGAGTTCATCTCCGGAGCGACACTCAAGCCCGAACCAAGCGGTGCCATCATCCGCGTCCTCGACGAAACCGACATAGATGCCGTCCTCGAAATCACCCGCAAAGCCGGCGGCCATCTCGCATCCATTCAACCCGTAAAACAGTCGCTCGAAGAGCTATTTGTAAAGGAAACAAAAAAATAGATAGCTGCAAAAAGGAGCAAAAAACGCAAAAAGAAGTATTTTGTTTTGCGTATTTTGCGCCTTTTCGCGGCTAATTTAATTCTCAACCCGTATCGCCGTCACCTTCCAGCGAATATTTGCGCGGTCGTCATCCTTTGCAAAGCCGTCAAGTGACAGGGTAACGGGAATTGTCTGATCGGGTTCTAAACGCGGCACCTGCGTCGGCACTACGAGGATGCGCTTTTCTTTTAGGACTTGATTAAATTGCGTGACGACAGCGACGTTAATCTCAAGGGCATTCATTGTTCGAGTGCCTTTGTTGCGGATCTTTCCATTTATAAACATCGAGATCGTGCCCGTTATCATCGGCGATTGAATGGTATTTTTATCTGTCGAGATAATTATGTCCTTAGTTAGTTCGTCAAATTCCGGAGAGCCTTCGCGGAACGAACCTTCGAGTATCTTCGCGGTTTGTTCCTCGATCGAGGGCTTTAATGACATGACCCAGATCGCCGCCCCGATCACAACTGCCCCGATCAGCGCTGCCGCGATAAAAACCTTATTAACGCCTTTTTTCTCAGCGGGTTTGAACAGATCTTCCATAAGAAAATTTTAACTCAAGCAGTAGGAAATTTTTAACGCAAAGTCGCAAAATCGCCAAGACGCAAAGATAAATCAACTTATCACTACGATAACAGCTATCTTGAAAAAATTCTTCCTTTGCGTCTTTGCTTCTTTGCGTCTTTGCGTTAACTTGCTTTTATGCCCACCTCGAAGACCAAGACTTCCCCGCTGCCGCAATTTGTCGAGGCTGTTTTGCCCGTGCCGCTGAGACGCGCATTCACATATCGCGTGCCTGAGAAAATGCTCGGGGCGATCAAGATCGGTGCTCGTTTAAAACTTCCCTTTGGACGACGAAATCTGACCGGTTACGCCGTCAGTCTTCACGAGGAACTTCCGCCGGAAGTTGAAATCGACGAGTCAAAGATCAAAGACGTTCTCGAAATAATGGACCCGGTTGACGATGCGCCGCTCGTCACGCCCGAGATACTAAAACTGACACAGTGGACGGCCGATTATTACGCCAGCTATTGGGGCGAGATGCTCAAAGCCTCACTGCCCGCCGGACTAAACTCCGAAAAAGTGCGGCCAAAGCGAAGAAAAGCCGTTCGGCTTATCTCGACGGTTATTGACGATGAAGAAAAACCGCTGACAGATCAGCAGCAGTGGATCATAGACCTATTGACTGCGAACGGCGGCAAAATGCTCTTTACCGATGTGATCGAGCAGGCAGATGTTGGTGCTTCGCCGATAAATACGCTTGCAAAACGCGGCATCGTCGAGGTCTATGTGCAGGATGTGATGCGCGATCCGCTGGCCGGTGCTGACTTTCCGGAACGCGACGATCTTACGCTGACCGATGAACAGCAGGCGGCGCTCGATCAGATAACTGAGGCGTTAAAAAATGACGGAGTTTTCAAATCTTTCTTGCTCCACGGCGTGACGGGCAGCGGCAAGACTGAGGTATATATTCGCGCGATGCAGTCCGCACTCGACTCAGGCCGTGCGGCGATGATGCTCGTGCCTGAGATCGCTTTGACGCCGGTGTTTTCGCGCAGGTTGAGAACCATCTTTGGCTCGAATGTAGCGATTCTGCACTCAAATCTTTCGCAGGGCGAACGTTTTGACGAATGGCGGCGTATTCGACGCGGCGACGCCCGCATCGTGATCGGGACGCGTTCTGCGGTTTTTGCACCTCTCGAGAACATCGGCCTGCTGATCGTTGACGAGGAACACGACACCTCATACCGCCAGCACGAATCGCCGTATTACAACGCCCGCGATGTCGCTGTGATGCGTGCGCATTTTGCCGGAGCTGTCGTCGTGCTCGGCTCGGCGACGCCGGCGATGGAATCGTTTTATAACGCTCAAACAGGCAAATACACATATCTTAGCCTAAAGCGGCGCATCGGCGGGCTGGGGCTTGCGACTGCCGAGTTGATAGACATGCGTGAGGTTTTTAAAAGCGCGGGCAAGGATCTCGCTCTGTCGCCGGAGTTGATCTCGGCGATCAGGGAAACTCACGCGAAGGGCGAGCAGATAATAATTTTGCTCAACCGTCGCGGCTTTTCGCAATTCGTTCTCTGTCGAACATGCGGCGAGACGATGAAGTGCAAAAACTGCGACATCACGCTCACGTTTCATCGCAGCACGGACAAAGTTGTCTGTCATTACTGCAATTATCATGAAAAATCGCCGCGCGTCTGCCCGCATTGCGAGAGCATATATCTGTATTTTGTCGGCGAAGGCACCGCAAAGATCGAACACATCCTCGGCAAATTTTTTCCTCAGATGCGCATCGCCCGCGTTGACCGCGACACGATGTCGCACAAAGGCGAGATAGACGAAGTGTTGCTAAAATTTGCCGGCGGCGGCATTGACATGCTTGTCGGCACGCAGATGATCGCAAAAGGTCATGATTTTCCAAATGTAACGCTGGTCGGCGTGATCTCGGTTGATATTGGTTTGGGTTTGCCGGACTTTCGTTCGGCAGAAAGAACTTTTCAGTTAATTACGCAGGTTGCCGGACGCTCAGGCCGAGGAACTCGCGCCGGAAAAGTTTTGATACAAACATATTACCCCGAACACTACGCCCTGCGTCATGCACGCGAACAAAATTACGAGGGCTTTTATAAAGAGGAAATAAGATTCCGCGAACGTCTCGGCTATCCGCCATTTTTTGTGCTGGCGTCAATAATGATAAAACACCGCGACCTTGCTTACGCGTCGAAAAACGCAAATATTCTACGCCGTTCGCTTGATGCAGCTAATACGGCGAAAAACGCGCGAATTTTAGGCCCTGCACCGGCTTCGCTTTCTCGTCTAAAAAACGAATACCGTCTTCAAATAATCATCAAAGCTGCCAGCCGAAAGTCTCTAAGAGAAACGCTCGACATCGCTCTCGCCGACGCCGAACACAATGGCTGCGATCTTCGCATCGTAAATGTCGAAATTGATCCGGTAAATTTGATGTAAGAAAATTTAGTCACGAATGCACGAATGCCTCTATTCGAAACATTCGTGCATTCGTGGCTAAAAAACCAACTAACTTGCGGCTTTCGAGGTAAGTTCCGTATCTTTCAACTTTATTTGTGCATAAACCTCGGCCAGCGAGAGTTTGCAATTGATCGAATCGAGACTGATGACGTCGTCGCGTTCGTTATAGATTCGGTATATCCATTGTTTGGCATTTTGGCGGGCGTAATGCTCGACGCGCATTTCGTGTTCATTGACCAAGAGGCATTCTTTTAACTGTGGAACTGAGAGAAAGCCTTCAAGCTTCTGAGCACGGCTGCCCGATTTTGTCGCGCTCGAACAAATCTCAATCACAACCGCCGGATTTTCAAGCAGTTCGGTGCTCTCATCGGCAAACAAAGGCTCGCCGTTGACCACGACAATGTCGGGAAAACAAATCGAATTTCTGCCCAGGCGAACCTGCATGTCGTTTGTATAAACTTCGCACGTTCCGCGGTGAATGCGGCTGCCGATGGCGACGACAAAATTGGTCGTGATGAGATTGTGCCAACGGTTTGCAGCGGCTTTCGTGACTGTTCTGCCCTCTAGAATTTCATTTTTTCCGGCATCTTGCCGCCCTGCGAACTGAAGATTCTTTGATTGCTTGCTGCCGGATTGATCTATCGCTGGTTGACTCATACTGGGTGTTTTGCTCCTGTCAAAAACTGGCAAATGCAGCCGGGAGAGTTGACTACAAAGACTGCTGGCTTTGCGTGGGCTGATTTGTCTGCTAAAAATAGTGTGACACACGCGCGGTGCGCGTATCAAGGATATTTTGATGAAACTTCTCCGTTTGGCCGAACAGACTCAATCAACTATCGAGCAGGGCTCGCCCGAGATTGAGATAAACTCCGCCGCCGGGCTGGATATTGCCGGCACAGGCGACGTGACATTTCTTGCCAATCCGAAATATTCGTCTCAAATAAAAGATACAAAAGCTTCGGCAATTTTTTTGAATGACGGCATTGCCATTGCACGCGAGGATATCGCCGTTTTGCGTGCGAAAGACTCGTATCTTGCTTATACGCGGGCGATGCGTTTGTTTTTTCCTGAACAAAAAATCAAGCCATTTGTCCATCCGACAGCAGTCATCGACGAATCAGCAAACGTCGCTGACGACGTTGAAATTCATGCCCACGCCGTGATCGGCGCAAATTGCAAGATCGCGAGCGGAGCTCGCATCATGCCGAACGCGACAATTTACGAGGGCGTGACTATCGGCGAAAATTCGGTAATTCATTCGGGCGTTGCTATCCTTACCAACTGCGAAATCGGCAAAAGATGCGTAATTCAAAATAATTCGACGATAGGTTCCGACGGATTTGGCTATGCCAGGGACGAAGAAAAGCATTGGCTCAAGATACCGCAAACCGGCCGCGTCGTGCTCGAAGACGATGTCGAGATCGGCGCAAACACGGCGATCGACAGCGCCTCGGTCGGCGAAACACGAATAAAACGCGGAGCAAAGATCGACAATTTAGTCCAGATCGGTCATTCGTGCACGGTTGACGAAGATGCGTTGATCTGCGCTCAAACAGGCCTTGCCGGAACCTCGCATATAGGCAAGCGCGTAATTTTAGCAGGACAGGTCGGCATCGCCGGACATTTGAAGGTCGGCGACGACGCAGTTGTTACAGCCCAGGCCGCAGCCGCTCACGATGTTCCTGATGGCAAAATGATCGGCGGCCCGGGACTTGAAAATATGACATGGATACGCGTAGTTACAATATTCAAACGCCTCGCCGATGTGGTCAAAACAGTGCGTGTATTAGAACGTAAGGTCGTCGAATTGGAAACGAAAGATCGTTAGACTCAGCTTTTTTTGCGAGCATTTATGGAGAAAAAGGAAAGAGCATAATAAAGTTGTGCGTGATCGCCACAATTGCGGATTCGTATGTTCTCAAATTTCAGATTTGAAATTTGAGATTTGAAATTGATTTAAGGAAACAGTTAAAAAATGGAAACATCAGATTCAGGCTACGAAATTACGCCGTTGAGCGAAGATGCTGTCGAACGCCTTGCACAAGACCTCAACGAAGAAGAACACCGCATCCTCTTAAACCACGGCACCGAGCCTGCGTTTTGCGGAACGCTGCTCGACAACAAATTGGACGGGACGTATGCGTGTCGTTTGTGCGGCCTGCCGTTGTTCAGTTCGAGCGCAAAATTTCATTCCGGCACCGGCTGGCCGTCGTTTTACAAACCCTTCGACAAAGACCATCTGACCAACATTGAAGACAACAGCTACGGAATGCGCCGCGTCGAGATACGCTGTGCAAGATGCGGCGGACACCAAGGCCACGTCTTCCCCGACGGCCCGCCGCCAACCGGACAACGTTATTGTCTTAATTCAGCCTCACTCCAATTCTTCCCCGAAGGCGTAGGCATTCCGCAGAAGGCCTAATGTATGTTTATCGGATAATCGCAGGATCGATGAACCGCACAGTGTAGCTCAGTTCATAAGCGTCCCGTCGGACTAGTTGCGGCCTCGGATTGAATCTACTAGGCGGCTCAGTAAAAAACTTTGGAATTCGCAGAACGTACGAGCCCGGACTGAAATTCTGCCTTCTTAAACTTGTTCTAAAAGCGGTGTCTTTCGGATTGTTCGGTGGCTGCTCGATCGTGCCCATTATAACCAGTTTCTCGTAATCCCCCGCCTCTAATCGTACTGGCGGCAATTCAAGAGCAACATCATCGCCTTCACGCATTGAGAGTATTTTTTGTTGTTGCGTGTAATTGGCAAAAGCGTTTAGCCAAATCTGCTCGACCTCGCGATATAGGGATTGTCCGCTAAGATCGCGCGCGTTGAGCCTCTTAAGCCGGGTAAACGTGACTTCAACGCTCGGACGCGTCGTGACACCGATGGTCCCGATTATCGGTCTCGACCGTGGAGGTTTATCAAAATGAATTGCATCGTCGTTTATCGTTGCACTTCCGAAATCGGTAACACCGATATTTTTGCACCTCGTATCGGCTATCAATGACGGAACGGTAGCGGAAGTCGGCTGGACAAAATTGTTTCGGACCTTTGCATCTATTAATCCGCGCACTTGAATTATATCTTCAACGATCGATCCGCCTTCGATGCTCGCCGGTCCGGGTATCGCGCGCACGACTATATTGCCAACCGCATTCTGCCAGCCATCACACGCGACATCTATATCTATCGGAATGCTGATAAATCGGTTGCCAAAAACTGGCACGCGAACCTCGATCGTAACTATAAATGGCATCCGGACGATAGCACTGTTTGGCTGGTTCTCGAAAACCGTGTTGGTTCGCCGCATCTTGAATACTTTAACTTCCTTCAACGATACCCGCGTGGATTCACCGGCGGCCTGAAGCTGAGCGTTCACTTCATTAACGATTTCCATACACTTCGCCCTAACTACGGCAGTCAAGGTAAATCCGGACAACTCGCCGGCCTGGGTCGTATTGATCCCCGGACCAATAGCAGGTGGCTGAGCTTTTATGCTAGCGGCACAAAAATAACCAAGTGTAAGAGCCACGACTAATAGCAACGTTTTGCTGGACATCCTCATAATCCTCCTCAAACCTTCTAAAGTTTAGTGATACTGTAACATAGACACATACTATTTTCCGATTCCGCAACTGTCTGACGATCGATTCATAAAGTTTTTACCTTACTGAAGGTGCCTTTACCCACGGGCTTGTGCGGCTGTTCGTTTGCAAGTAGCTTTTTCTTTCGTTCAATTCCCCAGCGATAACCGCTGAGTTTGCCGTCGCTCGCTACGACGCGGTGGCACGGGATGATGAGGGCGACGCGGTTTTTTGCACAAGCTCCCGCGACGGCACGCACCTTTTTCTTATCGCCAAGGGCCTCAGCAACCTCGCTGTAGGATCGCGTTTCGCCGTAAGGAATTTTCCTTAGAAAATCCCACACCTGCATCTGAAACGCGGTCGCCAACAGATCAAGATGCAAGGCAAACCGCTTACTCTTTCCAGCCAAATATTTCAGTATCTCATTAACTGCTTCCTTTAAATTCTCTGCGTCCTCTGCGATCTCTGCGTTTAAAAATTCCTTTTCTAACGCGACACGTAATTCCGTCTCGCTGTCGCCAAATGTCACGCTGCAAATGCCGCGAGGCGTTCTCGCAACCAACAGTTTTCCAAGCTCACAATCCGTAATTATGTAATTGATATTCATTCCCTTTCCGCCTTTTTTATAAATTGCCGGCGTCATGCCAAGATTTTTCGACGCCTTTTCGTAAAGTCTGCTGCTTGAACCGTAACCAGCTTCATACATAGCAGTCACAATATCGCTTCCGTCTTTGATCTCATTTTTGAATCGCGCCAAACGCTTCGCCTCGCCGTATTTTTTCGGGCTTATGCCAAGGATCTCTTTGAATGTCCGCTGAAAATGCGAAGGGCTCAAGTTCAGTTCGCCGCTTAGATCATCGAGCGAAAGCTGATCGTCAGTTTCCATAAGCTCGCACGCTCGAAGCACCATTTCAATCTGCGGATCGGCTGCGTTTGTCAATTTCGGTTTGCATCGAAGACACGCTCGAAAGCCGTTTTTTTCCGCTCGCTCCACCGCATCAAAAAACTCCACATTCTCGCGTTTCGGCTTTCTCGCAGAACACGAAGGCTTGCAAAAAATACCCGTGGTTTTCACTCCAAATACAAATGCCCCGTCAAACCTCGCGTCGTTCGTCTCAACCGCTTGCCAGCAGATATTCGTTTCCATAAATCCGAGTTTATTCGCTTCGCAAACTAATATCTATCCGAAAATTGCGGTAGAATTTTTTTATGGAGCGGATCGTGCTTTTTGACGGAGTTTGCAATTATTGCAACGCGATGGTGAATTTTACTATCAGGCACGACCCCGAAAAAAAGTATAAATTTGCCACATTGCAGTCCGACATCGGCCAAAAATTGCTTGCCGAGCACGGTATCGGCAAAGATGTTGATTCGGTGATTCTTATAGAAGACGGCAAGGCCTTTATGCATTCGGCCGCCGGATTGCGGATCGCGCGTAACCTGAGTGGCATTTACTCGCTCAATTACGTGTTTATTATTATCCCGGCGTCCATTCGAGATCGAGCTTATAAGCTCTTCGCAAAATACCGCTATCGTTTATTTGGCAGAACTGACGCATGTATGATACCGAAGCCGGATGTAATAGAGAGGTTCTTATAATTATGAAAGCAACATGGAACGGCACGGTTTTAGCCGAAAGCAATGACACGATCGTCGTCGAAGGCAATCATTACTTCCCCGCCGACACGATCAATATGGAATATTTTTCACCATCCGAAACACACACAGTTTGCGGCTGGAAAGGCACGGCAAGCTACTATAACATCACCGCAAACGGCGACACGAACAAAGATGCCGCGTGGTATTACCCCGAGACAAAACCCGATGCCAAGAACATCGAAGGTTATGTCGCATTTTGGAAAGGCGTGGAAATAAGTTAAGAATTTGGCCCCCGATAACACAGATAACACTGATGAAAAAAATATCTTGTTCTTATTCTGATCTGTTTCTGTCTGTGTTATCGGTGGCAAATATATGAGTTACTCACTCGAAACATTGGAATACGCCAAGCTTCTTGAGCTTGTCAGCCGCAATGCTCAGACGCCGATGGGCGTTGAACGTTTCGCTCGTCTGAGACCAATTACGAACCGACGCGAACTCGACGACTCTCTCGCAGCGATCACTGAAACCATCCTTCTCAACGAAGAAAATCAGGTAACATGGTCGTTCAGCAGCCTCGAAGATCCGTCCGATGCAGTCGCCATTTTAAAGATCCAAAACGCCGCGCTCGAACCAAATCGAATGCTCGAAATAGCCCGCGTCTGTAGCCAGGCACTGTTCGCCCGTTCGTCAATGCAGCCGGCAAAAGACGACGCTCCCACGCTGTGGCAAATCGTGGAAAACATTCCGCCGTCACTGCTCGCCGTAATTGATCGGATCAACAAAAAGCTGCTGCCCGGCGGCGAGATCGACGATTCCGCCTCGCCCGAACTCGCAAAAGTGCGTCGCGAGATCAGCGCGCAAAAAGCCAGGTTGACCAAATCGCTGGAATCCGCGATGCGTAAAGCGGGGACCGCGATCCAGGACGAGATCGTCACCGTCAGGAACGACAGATTTGTAATTCCCGTAAAGACAGATTTTCGAGGCAAGGTCAGCGGTGTTGCACACGGGTTCTCTTCAAGCGGCTCGACGGTCTTCGTCGAACCACTCGAAGCCATCGAGGCAAACAACGAACTTCAAAATCTAAAAGGCAAAGAAGAACGCGAGGTTGCCCGAATATTGTTTGCCCTAACTGAAGAACTTCGCGAACAATTACCCGCCGTCGAAATGGCCGTCAATGCCGTCGCCGAACTCGATTTCATAAAAGCAAAAGTCGAATTCGCCCGCAAATTCAACGCCGTCGTGTCTGAGATCACGGACGACGAAACTCTAAATTTAGAAGATGCACGCCATCCGCTATTAGAAAGTAGTTTAAAAATTCTAGCCGCTAGCTACCAGCCGCTAGCTACTAGCCAAAAAAAAGATTTGCCAGCAGCTGGCAGCCAGCAGCTAGCAGCTAGCACAAAAATTTCTGTGGAAATTGTCCCAAGCTCATTCACAATCACA
This sequence comes from Chloracidobacterium sp., assembly GCA_043773225.1. GTDB lineage: Bacteria > Acidobacteriota > Blastocatellia > Pyrinomonadales > Pyrinomonadaceae > OLB17. The sequence continues at coordinate 1,283 of JAYVFJ010000054.1, read as the reverse complement.
AAACGAAATTCGGTGATGATTATTTCCGGTGCGAACGCAGGCGGCAAAACCGTTGTCCTCAAAACCGCGGGACTTCTTAGCTTGATGGCGATCTCCGGCCTGCCGGTTCCGGCGAAGGAAGCAAAGATTCCGTTTTACCGTTCAATACTCGCCGACATCGGCGATCACCAATCGCTTTCAGCTAACCTCTCGACCTTCTCGTCGCACATGTCGAACATCGCCGGGATGATTCAACAATGTGTTCCGCCTTCGCTCGTTCTGCTCGACGAAGCCGGAACCGGCACCGACCCCGAAGAAGGCTCAGCGTTGGGCGTTGCAATTGTCGATCATTTTAGAAAAAAAGGCGCTCAAGTCATAGCTTCGACTCATTATCGCGGCCTGAAAATGTATGCCGCAAATGACGAAAGCATCATCAATGCCTCTGTCGAATTCGACGAAAAAACGCTGCAGCCGACTTACAAATTGCTCCTCGGCCTCGCCGGTGCGTCTTCAGGCATCGAGATAGCACGGCGATTCGGCATTGATCAAACCGTTATCGATGCGGCTCGCGAAAATCTCGACATATCCGCACAAGAAGCCGAAAACTATCTCAAAAAATTGCAAACCGAAACAAAGATCGCAACCGACCTCCGCGTCGCCCTCGAAGAAGAACGCGAAGCCGTCGCGATGAAGTTTGCAGGACTCGAAATCGAGGCAGTCAAAAAAGAAAAAGAACGCCAAAAGGAATTTGAGGGCGAGCTTGCCAACGCTATCGAAGAATTCGACCGCCAATCAAAGGCATTCATCAAAACCATCGAAGACAAAGCCCTAAAAAACAAACTAGACAAAGAACGCCTCGCCCGCAAAGCCGAACTCAACCGCGCCGTCATATCAAAAGTGGGCAGTGGCCGTGTCAGTAGCCCGCACGTAAGTAAGGGCTCAACTTCATCACCCACCAACGTTCCGGGAACGAATGCACTCTCAGTAGGCTCAAAGGTCATCACATCCTTCGGCAACATCGGCGTCATCGAACGCATGGACAAAGAAGTCGCCGAGGTGCTAGTCGGCGGCCTGCGTCTCCGCGAAAAGCTGGCCGATCTGCAACCCGCCGAGCCGAAGGAGTCCAAAGTCCAAGGCCCAAAATCCAAGGTCACCAGCGGCGTTTCAACCATCGATGTTGACCGCGATTCTCTCGACGTCGGAGCCGAGTTAAACCTCATCGGCATGACCACCGCCGACGCCGAATACGAGATTGACCGCTTCCTCGACGAAGCCTACATGTCCTCGCTCCCCCGCGAGATCGG
>JAYVFJ010000053.1:0-2080 GCA_043773225.1 Chloracidobacterium sp. | reverse complement strand
GATGGTAAACGACATCGCAACGAGCGAAATCGCCATTGGCCCAACTTGACCGGCAAATGTCCACAGCGACCCTTTGACAACCTTCGTCGTCATGCCGGCGGTCGATATGTGGGATTCCGATGTTTCGGATAAGGACGGGTCTGGGGTCACATTGGAAGTGTATTACGACGTACGACAGACTGCCTAGTCCGTCGATCAGGTCGAGGTGTGAGCAAGTTTGGTTTTAACCTGGTTCGTCAACGCTCTGAAAGCGTAGCCGATTCACGCCATTTGTCTGGTCAACATGACCAATAACTTCGCCGCCGTCGGTCGAAATGCCGTGCGACTATTCGACATTTATTTCGTAACTGATCAACCATAGGTCGAGTTGGTCGAGAGTCAGCGTCCAGCGTGCTTTGAAGTCCCGCATCCATTGGCGGTTTTTTGGGGTATCGGCCACGTCGATAACTATTTTTGAAAGTGAATCGGCGTAGAGAATTCCCTCGTGGTGCCAATAGCCTTCGATAGCGGTCGGCTCAAAGCTGGCCGCTCCGAATTGATCGACGATCTCTTTCAGAGCTTGTCCACGAAGTTTGCGAGGTATTTCGCTGCCATCGTTATACTGCTGCGGGAACAATATCTCGAAGCGACGCAATTTGCTGCTCATAGGTAGATTTTCCTATCACATTGAATTGATAACCTTCGAGTGCCAATGCCTGTAAGGCGGCATCGGGAACAAGCACCTCGCCCGTTTTCAGCACCCGGCCGGGAAAGCGACCGAGAAGAAATCCAAGTGCCTCCAACTCAGTATCGGCGTCTGTAAACTTGATTGTAATCATAATGCCTCTAGTCGAGATTATAACAGATTTGTATTCGCAGCAGTTTCCAAAATGTTATACCTATTCCCACCTGCTGTTCGTCCAATTACCCCGAATTCGGGGTAATTAAACTTCGGGTTGTTTATGTTTTCCCAAACGCCCAAATACTCCAATGTGTTCTTATTGGTTATCCATTTACCGATTAAGCCGCTGCCTTCACTGAAACCTGCGGTCACATCAGTCAGACTGATGAAGTCGGTTTCGTTTTGCGTGATAAGCGTTATCTTTGATTCTTTAACCTGTAAGATTCTTCCCTTTGCCATTTTCTAAGTCGTTGTCGCCTGTTACGATGAACTCACAATCGGCAGCGAGCGCACAGGCTATCACTTCATCGTCGTCGGGGTCACGAGATATGCGATCTTTCAACTTCGTGGTCCTAATTATAGTCGAGATAGCTGCGTAGTCGCTCACCATTCTTCGACGGCTGATACCGGTTTCTTCAAACTTACGGTCAAAGTGTGGACGCTCGATCACTTCGGCAAATTCATCGAGCAAGGTCTGGCTCGTACACAATTCGACGATCCGGACTTGCCCGCGTTGAGAACACGCAACGGAAGGCCACCGAACAGAAATCCCGAGACGACAATGTTTGTATCGGCAACAATCCGCATCAGCTGCGGCGCCGACGTTCCTCGCGCACGGCTTTGACCTCCGCCATCACCTCAGCTTCGGACCATCGGTTCGCCAACCTCCGCCAATCGATCCGCCGCGTCGAAAGGCCTATTCGCTTTTCTCCGGCGAATTTCAGCTTTGAATAAAGAAGTGGCGAGTAAAGGCTTGAACAACCCCATCTCCTTCGCTTCGGTCGCTAGTTCATCGGGTAATGTTAGGACGACTTCTGACATAACGTTTCTCCAATAAGATTATAACTGAAGTTGCAAACTCGTTTATCGTTCTCTTCTACCTTGAAGAGCGTCATAAATTCACAGGCGATTATTTTTCTCATTATTTTGAATCCTTTTGCAGCGAAAGGCTCGTCCTATCAAAATATCACCTCAGAAAAGTTTCTAATGATGCCCTTTCGCCCCATCAGGCAAATTCTCGTGATAAATCTCGCTTTGGTTTCCTTTATGACTTGGAAGGTTCTGCTTTAGCTGACAGAACTGTAATTGCAATAATCACAGGCTTTAGCCGAAATCAAATAAATTATCAATCTTGCCTTTTGCTTCCGTCTTATGCTATTCGGAATTTGATTTATTCTTTGTTTATTCGGCTCAAGCCTT
>JAYVFJ010000052.1:0-2583 GCA_043773225.1 Chloracidobacterium sp. | reverse complement strand
CTCTGAAATAGGATGCCAGGATGAATTGTCTCTGGCGATGGCATTTAGGGTAACGAGCAGTTTTCTTGCACAAGCGATGATGGCGACTTTTTTGAGTTTACCTTGGTCACAGAGTTTTTTTGTAAAAGGCGATGATGACGGGATTGGAGCGAGTAGCCGAGACAGTGGCCATATAGAGAACTCTGCGAACGGAGTTGCGGCCGCCCTTGCATGAGCGCCTGCCGGCATGTTTGCCGCTTTCGTGTGGAAAGGGGGCGACGCCGACCAGCGAGGCGATCTCCTTATTGGACAAAGAGCCGAGTTCGGGCAGCTCGGTGATCAAAGTGGAGCTCAGGACGGGGCCGACGCCGGGGACCGAGCGCAACCGTTCGTCCTTTTCGCTCCAGACAGCGGACTGGCTTATCTGCTGTGCGACGTCTTTTTCGATGCGGTCGATCTGACGATTGAGGTAATCGACATGTTTTTTAATGTCTTTGTGCATCGATGGATGAGCGGTTTCGAGCCGGTGCTGTTCGGCGATGCGCATCTCCAGGAGTTGCGAGCGTCGAAGGGTGAGTGCCTGCAATTGCCGCAGTTCGGCGGGTTTCGGCGGCATCGGCTTGATACCCGCGACACGTCCGTAATAGGCGATCACGCAGGCGTCGACCTCATCGGTCTTGGCGATGATGCCGAGGCCAAGCGCAAATTGCCGGATGCGTCTCGGATAAACAACCGCGACCGGCAACCCGAGGTCGGCGAATATGCCCGCCGCCTCAGCCTCGTATCCGCCCGACGCCTCAAACACAACCAGACGCGGCCCCAGCTTCTTGAGCTGTCTTCCCATCTTTTTCAGATCACTCGCACTGTTGCGGCACGATCCGAACTCCTTCTTCGTATCCACATACGTCACCAATTCATCCTTGGCAACATCGATCCCAACGACCGTCCAATCACTATCTATTTCAAACTTGCTTTTCATTGTGATATTCTAAACCTCCTAACAAAGATAGGTTTTCTCAAACTTGTAGAAATACGGAATCAAAAGTTCCTGTCAACTGTTCGAGATAAGCCTTCAACAGGGGGAATGACTCCTCGAGCTTTCCGACGGTTTCTTAAAACCTTTGCGTCACCGAGATGTCATTCCCCTTGAATCCAATTTACTTCATTGGACCATTTTCTGTTATACAAGTTGCGTCATATCGCGAAAATTTGCATTTCAATTCGCCCTGCGATGTGCTAGTGTAATGATTCATATATACCTATACAATCAGTAAAATTTGTGTTAATGTGAAAGAATGTTCACAAAAGCAGGGCGGATAGAACTTACAGAGCAGGAAAGAGGGCGGTTGGAATTTTTATCTGAGTCGGGAAAGACGCCGCAGAAGGTTGGCTTGCGAGCACGGATATTGTTGCTTGCGTCAAAAGGGGAGGCAAATAATTGGATAGCTAAACAGCTAAAGATTTGTCGTCCGACAGTATTATTGACGCGGAAGAAATTTGAGCAAAATGGGATTCGGGGAATACTAAAGGACGCACCGCGACCTGGGAGAAAGAAGTTACTTTCGGCGGAGAAAGAAGCTCAGATCATAAAGACAACCATAGAAGAAAAGCCGAAAGCGGCAACACACTGGAGCATTCGGAGTCTTGCCGGACATCTGGGTGTTTCCTATTCAACGGTTCAAAGAGTTTGGGTTAAACACAATCTTCAACCCCATCGAGTAAAGACTTTCAAGTTATCGCGTGACAAGAACTTTGTTGAAAAGGTTCGCGATGTTGTTGGTTTATACATGAGTCCGCCGTCAAAAGCACTTGTATTGAGCGTTGACGAGAAGACTCAGATTCAGGCACTCGACCGCTCGCAACCTGGATTGCCGCTTAAAAAAGGTCGTTGCGGCACCATCACTCATGATTACAAAAGAAACGGCACGACCACTTTGTTCGCCGCTTTGAACATGCTCGACGGAAGCGTCATCGGCGAATGCATGCAACAGCATCGGGCAAAAGAATTCATAAAGTTCCTGAATATTATCGACCGAAAAACTCCGCCCGACTTAGACCTTCACCTTATTCTTGATAATTACGGAACACACAAAACGTCTGAAGTAAAAGCCTGGCTCAAAAAGCATCCCCGATTCCACTTTCACTTTATCCCAACTTCAAGCTCGTGGCTTAACATGATCGAGCGGTGGTTCCGCAATATCTCCGATAAAAGAATTAAAAGAGGCGTCTTCAAAAGCGTCGATGACCTCATCGCTGCCATCACCGAATACCTTGAAAATCATAATAGCAATCCTAAAATCTTTACCTGGACAAAGGATGCCCATACTATCCTTGCTAAGGTTGCCCGTTGTAAGGAAGTGTTAGAATCACTACACTAGAATTGCCAGTGATCTAAAAATCGGCCGGGCGCTATTCGTAATGATGTGCCCGGCTTTCTTTTTTGCTTTATTCTTCTTACAATTAGCCAACGATGCGTGTTGCACTTGGCAATCTTGAGGCAATAATCGGCCACAAGTTTAAGAATTTGAAATTGCTCGAGCGAGCCGTCACGCATCGCTCGTGGGCGTATGAAAATCTGCCCGGCGAGACAGAGGAAAACGTGCG
>JAYVFJ010000051.1:0-10233 GCA_043773225.1 Chloracidobacterium sp. | reverse complement strand
GAATATACAAGCGTCATCGCTATGCGGTCTCGGGCGTCGAGTGACGACAATATTTTCTCTGCCAGTTGTGCGGAAGCTAATGATGTTTCCGCCGATCCGGCGTTGCTATCTTTTATCGATTCGATAAAGGCCACTCCTTCATCATCCATTTCGGTAAAGCGGCTTTCCGGCCGGCGCCCGCGGCGGCGAAATTCGTCGTAGCAAATGTTCACAGCGATGCGCTTTAACCATGCCGGAAATGAGTTACTCTGTCCGCCGCGAAAGTTCTTGAGCGAAAAATACGTTTTTGTAAAACTAAGCTGAACGCATTCTTCGATCTCAGACCGGTCGCGAAAAAAACGTCCGACGACCCGCGTGACTAATAACCGATGCCTGTCAAATATCTCTGCAAATGCCTGTTCGTCGCCGTCAAGCACTGCCCGGACAAGGGTCTCGTCCGTGTTCTGCGATTCGATTGAAGACTCGATCGCCGGTAATTGAGCCTCTTTCTGCAAGCCTGTGATTAACCTCATCGAGCATTTTCTTCAATTTATTTCAATTAAACAAACCTGACGGCGTTCATCGCGGGCCGCGATCGGGTTTGTTTTCAATTCTAAAACTTGCCGGAACCGTAAACAGATCAGCCGCAGGCTCGCTGCGTTTGATATTTACGAGCCGGAAAATGTGCTCGCCGGAAAGCGGATCGAGATGCCGCGACATCACCATCACCTGCAATTCGGGCGAATACCAATTTTCGGTCACAACCTGGATAGGTTTTTCGTTTCCGATATGGCCAACCGGCAGTTCAAATGTGATCCGCGTGCCCTCGACCGAAATACCGTCGATTGTTTTTGTTCCGAGTGAATCCGATTTTGCTCCGGGAGCTTTGCTTTCGTCGCGTTGCGGCCCATCTTGGCCTAAACCGATCTTTCTGGCGACGCTGTTGTTCAGGTCAAAGAAATACTGCGTCTTGGCGGCAAAATCATTTATAAAAACGAGCGTTTGCGGTTTATTCTTCTCATTTACGATGTTAAAACCGCCAACCGTTTCGAGCGGCTGTTCGCGTCTCGTTCTTCCGGCAGTATCGCGATAGAACGCGCCCTTGATCGTCTTGGTCACGGTAGTTCCATCAAAAAGACGACGGGTATCTTCGATAACGGTGTCGGCAGAAAAGGGCTGGCCTTTTACAAGCTTGTCGCCAAACCGCATCTCGGCGGCAATGAACATCGCATTTGGCGGAGGGCCGACCCGCTCTTCGATACTCGCGCCGCGATCTCTGGGAGGCCTTGATTCCTCACGACTGAGCACGCCGTCATCGTTTGCGTCCATCGCAGAAAACTTTTCTTTGGCGGTGCGTTCAAATTCGGACTTGCTCATTGATTCAACATCGCGGAACTTTTCGATGAAAAAGAACGGCGGCAGTTTATCGAACTTTCCATCCGGCGGGCCGCGCCTTTCGCCACGCGCAATCGGAGGCGGGCCTTCGGGCCGCATTGGCGGATGATGATCGGGTATCTCGTTTCTGCCGATAACACCATCGGTGTTGTTATCGAGATCGGCAAATGTTCTGTCAAGCGCAGCCTGAAACTCGGCGGCCTCGATCATGCCGTTATGATCAGTGTCGATGCCGCGGGTCCAGTCGGGTTTACCCGGCGGCGGGCCTTCCGGCCTCGGCCTTTGTGAAAAGGCGCTGGCGGCCAATAGTATGCTGAGAATAATTGCAAAAAATAACTTTGTGATCATGATAAATCCTTATAGAACCAAAAACTTACCTTATAAATCGAATCGCCCGCGTCAGCCCGTCATCGCCGACAAGCACTTCGGCATCAACCAGGTCAGACGGCTGCTTGACATTAGCGACAAGCCCAAGCGAAACCATCATCGAGCTCGGCACTTTGACGCGAACGATCTGCCCGCTCTCGGGATCACGGGCGTAAGACAGGGCTATGAAATCTGTTTTGATCTCGGTCTTTTTGTTCGCTATCGTCGTTATTTCTGTTTTAGCGGTTGTGTATCGCCCTTGCTTACGCGCGGGCTTGTGCATTTTGCTTCTTACCGGGTTTTGAACAGCGTTAGTTGCGATAGACGGAGGTTCGACAACAGATGTAGGTGGCGGCGTATTAACAACGACCGTACTTTCAGGCTGTGTTATAGAACTTGCAATATAATTAGGCGTTTCAGCCGGACGAAAAACAAAGAGCGAGATTATCAACGCAGCAGCAGCCGCGACGGGAGCACCGATCATCAGCCATCGGAGCACCTTGCCGATCGGCGGCCATGCAGTAATCGCCGCATCCTTTTGTTCATTGATCTGCCGCTGAACGCCCCACCACATCTTAGGCGAATCAGCGATCTCGTTGATCGTCGCTTCGTCAGCAACGGCGGCGTTCACCAGCGTTCTCATCAATATATCGAGTTGTTCGTCTGAAAGCTGTTTTTTCATTTTATCGACCACGAAAATTTCGCTGTCAGGAAAAAGACGCGCGGCACGGCGTCGTGGTTTCAAAATTTCATAAATAATTCAGGTTTAAGTGAAGATTTGATTGTCTGCTAGGTAGTGTCGTCTTCCATACAAAGTAAAAAGGGAAGAGAGCCTACAGTTTGTTTTTAAGGTGAAATATAATGAACGAAAATGATCCCAAAAGTTTGCTTGACGTGGCTCTGGAAGTAAGAAAGGAACACGAGGACGAACTGAAAAAAGACAGAATCGTTAGGAAAACCGACGACTCTGCCTATATGAAGGCTGATGCTGGTGCTGACGATGAGCCAGAAGAACTTCGAGAGGAACCCGCAGAGTAGTCTCCAAGGCGACCTCGTCGAAGTTCTACCGTCGCCGGCCTCTATACCAGAAGCCGCCGCCGCCGAATAAAAGCACCAGTACAATTATTAAAATAATGAGCGTCTGTGTGTCCATTTTGTTTTCTCCTTAGTCTTTTGCGATTACGAGATCGGCTGGAATTCAAATTACCCACCTAAGCAGTGCCCAGCTCACATTCGCTGTAATGGACGTATGTTATGTTGGCATCGTTGAGATGCGAAGCGCAAAGGTTAAGGTGTTCGGCCGTATAAGGCATTGCCGAAATACGCCTGCCGTCTGTTAATGCATCCTTAATAAGTAGTCCGCAATCGACATGCTTCAAGGCATTGCCATTGCAGCGATCGCACTTATAATTTTGGGGTAAATTCGTAGGCATGTGATCCTCCGATGAAAATAGGTCAATGATCGCTGGAAAACGCTAAAAAAATGAAGGGCGGCTTTGATTCCAAAAAAAACCGTCCTTCCATATAGCGTTCGCTATCAGTATAAAAGAACCATGTTAAAAAGCCTCCGTCGTTCGGATCGTGTATAACTTTGGCGGTTATTGAATACATACTTGGTAAGTGCATTCATTTCGCTTCCTATTAACTCGGGCTTAGGTTGATTAGAACAGTGCAATAAGACATCGTCAGTGCGTTGGCGCACTTTCAAAAAAAAAATAAACCCGGCCATCGTACTCGCTACGCGAATGTTCGCGCCATGCCTCGTCCGAGCAGACGGTTGTATTCGGTATTGACGACCTCGTAGCATTCGCAGACCGTTTTCTCCAAGGCTTGCCGGTCGAGCACGGTGATGGATCCGCGAACGTTTTTTATGAAACCTCGCTTTGCCAACTTCTGGGCTGCCAGTGTCACGCCTTCGCGCCGAACGCCGAGCATGTTTGAGATCAGGTCGTGCGTCATTACCAGTTTATCCGAGTCGAGACGGTCGTGGCTGAGCAGCAGCCAGCGAGCAAACTGTTGATCAACCGAATGCAGGCGGTTGCAAACTGCGGTTTGCGAGATCTGAGCTATTAAGGCCTGTGTGTAGCGGAGCAGCATTTTTTGAAACGCGCCGCCAAGCGTGAATTCCGCTTTCATGTCCTTTGACTTCATTCTGAAGACCTCGCCCGCACTTTGGATTATCGCTCGATTGGTCGTTGTCTCGCCGCCCATAAACAGCTCAATGCCAAGTATCCCGTCATTGCCCACGACGCCGATCTCGGCCGTCGCGCCGTTTTGCATGAGGGAGAGCAGCGATATTATCGCCGTCGTTGGAAAATAAACATAATTCATTTCAGCACCGCTTTCGTGCAGCACTTTACCGAGTTTGAGCGATACTGGTTCGAGGTGAGGAGCTATGCGGTCGAATTCTAACGCCGGCAGAGCAGCAAGCAAGTGATTCTTGAGAGCGGGGTTTGCGTTTGAGTCTTTAGGCATAAGCCTTGTCCGTTTTCTGAAATAAAGATAATGAATGCGATTTGACGGATATCTGCTCACACGATACGCCCAAAAATACAAGAATGCAAGTCTTTAGTGCGCTGCCACACTAAAGGCACGCGAAAATCGTTGGCAACGGAAGGCCAAAGAGGACCACTCTCACTATATGGTAAGTGCATTTGCTCTGTTGTCAGTATTCATTGCCAACAGTAATCCAACAGAAAAAGACGGTCGATGAAGAATCGGCCGTTTTCTTTTTCTATCCACCAGGGATAGAGTCGGGAAGTTTGTTGCTCAGATAGAATAATTCTTTTTCGTTTTTCAAGTCTGGAATCAGTTTACGGCCTTATCGGCGACCGCTTCGTAATTTGGATCGCTTTTTGAAATGATCTTATAGCAGTTACAGGAAACAGCTTTCAAACCTTTCACATCGATAATCGACAATTTGCCCCTGTGGTAGCTTATCAGGCCTCGGTCGTGAAAACTCCTCGCTGTTTTATTAACCGCCTCGCGCCGGACACCGACCATATTCGCTAAAAATTCCTGTGTGATCTGAAATATGCCCGTTTTCATCCGGTCGTTTGTCATTAGAAGCCAACGGGCCATGCGAGATTCGACAGGATGAAAACGGTTGCAGGCCGCAGACTGCGCCGTTTGGGCCATTAGCGATTGCACGAAGCGTTTCAAAACCTGCTGCAATTTGTTGCTCGTTTCGCACTCATTGACAAAGTCCGCCGTCGTCATTCGCAAAGCGAAGCCCGCACCCTGCACAAGGGCGATATTGTTCGAGGTTTTTGCGCCGAGAAATGCCGGGACGCCGACCATCCCTTCACTGCCGACGATGCCGACCTCGAGCGTCTGTTCGCCATCGACGGCGGAAAGCAATGACACAATTCCGCTCTCAGGAAAATAGACGTGGCGAATAATAGCTCCGGTTTTGTAAAGAGTACTGCCATAAACGAATTCTATACGTTCAGAGTTGCCGAGCAGATTCTGATAGTCCGCATCGGGGAGAGAGGTGAGTAGCCGGTTCGTGGATTTTCCGTTAACGGATTTTACTGTCTTGCTCATTGCAATCTCCTTGTTTCGGTCAGCTAAAAACGCAATGGGTATAGCAGCCATCGTCAATACAAATGACCGTGGTCTCAGGATAAAGCAAATAGAGAAACTTAGCCGTGCGGTAGCACACACAGCGAAGGAAGCAAGAATTCTCGTGGTGAAATGGGGGGAGGCCTCACAGACGCCTTTGTTCGCTACCGCACCGACTATTGATCAAGAGGTGATTATCCTAAGAAAGCAGACGTATTTATCGGGACGTTGGCGTTTGCCCGATGGGGCATCGATGGATGTTTTCATCGTTCAGGCAGAAACATCCTTTTTTTAAAGAATATACAAGGAAGTAAATATCATGAACAATAATTCCAGTCCTAATGACAACGACAGAAACGCGGCTGCCGCCGGCGAAGACCAATCGGACGCCTTATCTGCCTTTGCGACGGCGGAGGTAGTGTCCTATCCGCAGCGATTTGGTGCCTCGATCGATAACAACATAGAAGCGACCAAAGCTCCGGAGATTGACGATGCACACGTTGTATTCATAAGAAATGGGCGAGGCCGAAGGCCGTCGAGCATACTATAAGCAGAAGGTAGGTTGGAAAAAACATTTCATTAACGCGTTTGGCTTGGCAAGATGATTGCTTCCATACTGGGCGTTAACCAAACGATGCTGCAAGAAAAATTGGTTTGTAATGTGTGCAACCATACAGACGAAAAACGCACCAAAACACAGACTCAAAAATGTTGCCTTTTTAGGCACGGGAGATAATATTATGAAGAAAAAAATAGTCATTATTGCAATGCTGTTGGCGACCACATTTTTTTGGCTGCCGGGTGAGAATACAGTCACCGCACAGAATGGACAGGGCAAAGGCCACAAAAATCACGGGTCGGGTAACAACGACCGTGTTTGGCAGCCCGGAAAGCACAAAGGAAATTGGCGTAAGAAAAATTCGTATGGTTACAAGAATTATGGTCAATATCGCCGAACGCAAGTCGGCAATCGCCGCTATCGCACTGTAAGACGCTACTATTGGAATGACGGCGTCCGATTATCACGGTGGACGAGGATCTATTACTAAACGGATCTGCAAATTAAATTGACCATTTTGAACAAGAATAGGGTGATGCCGACTCTTACCGGCATCGCCCTAATCACAACACATTTGCCTGTGCTATACTCCAATTTCGATTTATTGGGGTTGTTGTGAAAAAAATTGAGATAATTCCGCTTGGCGGCATCGGCGAATTTGGGATGAACTGCATGGGCATCCGGTATGCCGATGAGATGATCGTCATTGACGCCGGGATGGGCTTTCCGGAAGAGACTCCGTATGGCGTTGATATTTCCATACCGAATTTTGATTTTCTCGAAGAATACCGCGACGATCTGACCGCGATCATCCTGACCCACGGCCACGAAGACCACATCGGTGCGCTCACCTACATCCTAAAGAAATTCAATCTGCCGGTTTACGCTTCGCGGTTTACGATCGCTCTTGCGGAAAAGCGTCTCGAAGAACATGGAATGCTCAATGATGTGATGATCCATCGCGTCAAGGCAAACGACATTATCGAGGTCGGCAGTTTCAGGGTCGAGTTTATCCATGCTTCGCATTCCCTGGTCGATTGCTTTTCGCTGGCGATCCACACGCCGCTTGGCACGATCATCCATACCGGCGATTACAAGATCGACGACACGCCCGTCATCGGCAAGCCTTATGACCTTAAAACGCTTTCACGAATCGGCGACGAAGGCGTGCTGCTTCTATTGGGTGATTCGACGAACGCGACTGTTCCGGGTCGAACGCCGTCTGAAATGGCTGTGATACCCGCATTCGAAGAGATATTTGAGCAGACCGAAGGACGTTTGTTCGTTGCGACATTTTCATCATCGCTTCACCGTTTGCAGATCGTTTTTGATGTTGCCCATCAATTTGGGCGAAAGGTATGCGTCTGTGGACGTTCGATGCAAAAAAATGTCGAGATCGCCGAGGAGCAAGGTTTATTAAAGATACCTTTTGGAGCGATGGTATCTTTGGGCGATTCGCGGGCGTTAGATGACGACGAAGTCTGCTACCTCGTCACAGGCTCTCAGGGCGAAAGCCGCGCTGCATTGTGGAATCTTGCGACCTCAACTTACAAGGGAATGGAGATCGAAAAGGGTGATACCGTCGTGCTTTCCGCACGCATCATACCCGGCAACGAAAAGAATATCAGCCGACTCATCGGCCATCTCTACAAACGCGGCGCGAACATTATTGAGGAAAAACGCCGCCTCGTTCACGTTTCGGGCCATGCTTCGCAGGAAGACATTAAGATAATGGTCGAAACTGCCCGGCCAAAATATCTTGTCCCGATCCACGGCGAATACCGAATGCTGTTCAGGCACAAAGAATATGTAAAAAACCATGTCGCGGGTTACAACGACGACAACATCATCTTGATCGAGAACGGCAATGTGCTTGAAGTAGATGAATTCGCCTGTAAGGTCGTGGACAAACACGATCTGCACAAGACATTCATTGATGAGGAATCGCACGACGAGATCGAATACGACGTGGTGCGCGAGCGCAAAAAACTCGCCTACGGCGGCGCGATCTCGCTAGTCGTAACCATTGACAAAGCCACCCATGAGCTAGCCGGTGAGCCGCAGATCACATTCAACGGTGTCGCCGGCCTCGATACTTCAAACGGCTTCGCCGCCGACGCTCGCTCCGCCATCCGCTCCGCCGTCGGCGATATGAAACGCGAACATATCGTTGACCGCAACTTCTTCAAAGAAAATCTGCGTATCCTTTTGAAACGATTTGTTCAAAAACAGATCGGCACAAAACCCGTGATCGTGACGACAATCGTGGAAGTTTGATCGCTTGCGGTTGCACTCTGCCGTGCTAATTAAAGTTCCGATTTCTTGTTAGTATTTCTCCTTGATTCAGTCGATAGTTGATAGTTATTAGTCGATAGTTTGTGAATATCGAGAGCCATGTCGGACCCGGCGTTCGACGCCTAGCGGGCAAAGAGAATTGTCGGTCGTGTTGGAAAATTCGTGATTGATAAATGATAATGGAAAGCGACCACGAATCTCTTCATGAATCTTTTACAAGCAATCATCCTCGGCATCGTTCAGGGCCTGACCGAGTTTATTCCGGTCAGTTCAACCGCGCACCTTGTTTTTGCCAGCCGATTTACAAACCTGTATGACGGAAATGCCGAACAGATCACCGCTACGATGGCGGTGATACAGTTGGGAACGCTCGCGGCGGTTTTTGTTTATTTTGCGGGTGATATTTTGGGTATTTCGGTGGCGTTTGTCCGCGATCATTTTGCCTTGCTGACAGGGAAACGAGGCATGAGATTCTCGGGAACCGACGGTGTTCGTCCGATTTGGTTATCCGAAGAAGCGTGGCTCGGCTGGCTTGTCATCATCGGCTCGATCCCGATCGGAACAGTCGGTTTTTTATTCAAGGATTTTATCGAGGGCAGCGGCACAAAAAATCTTTGGATAATTGCGACGATGCTGATCGTCGTCGGTCTGTTACTTACAATTGCCGAATTTGTCGGGAAACAGCGAAAGGAAATGCGGCATCTCGGTCTCACAGATGCGATAGTAGTTGGCTTATTTCAAGTGCTTGCATTAATGCCCGGTGCGAGCCGCTCGGGTTCGACGATCACGGGCGGTCTTCTTGCCGGAGAAAAGCGCGAGACGGCGGCAAGATTTTCATTTCTGCTTTCCATTCCCGCGATCACGGCGAGCGGCCTGCTTGAGCTGCGTAAGGCTTTGGAGATTTTACCCGCTGAAAGTTTTACACCGCTTATCGTAGCGACAATTGTTTCGGGAATTGTCGGGTATCTGTCAATCTGGTTTCTGCTCGCATATCTCAAGCGCAATTCGACGGCTATTTTCGTGATTTATCGCCTTATTCTCGGCACAGCAATTCTCGTTTTGCTATGGCAAGGCGTGATAGACCCGATTGTGAATTAACTCTCACGCATGCTTGCAAAACGCTGGACAATTCAGAAGCATGACCACGAAGCGGTTCGCAAACTCGCATCGGAACTTAATGTCCAGCCGTTGATAGCTGCTCTGCTGATCACGCGTGGACATGACACGCCGCAAAAAGCGTTAGAGTTTCTCAACCCTTCGCCGGAACATCTCCACGAGCCATTCTTGATGACGGGAATGCGCGAGGCTGTCGAGCGCATCAAGAAAGCTGTAGAAAATAAAGAAAAGATTTTGATCTGGGGCGACCTTGACGTTGACGGGACTACCGGCACAGTTTTATTGAGAAAGACCTTCTCGCTGTTGGGGCTTGAATCGAGCTACCACATAACAAACCGCTTTACCGAAAATCGAGGTATCAATTTCGCACCGCTCGAAGCAGCAAGAGCTGAGGGATACACGCTCCTTGTTAGTGTAGATACGGGAACGTCTAACTTCGACGAGGTTTGGCGTGCGAAAGAGATCGGCATGGATACGATCATCTGCGACCATCACGAGATCAAAGACGATACGATCTTGCCGCCCGCCGTGGCGTTGATAAACCCTTTTCATCCCGACAGCGAATATCCCGATGACAACCTTGCGGGCGTCGGCGTGGCATTCAAGCTCGCACACGCGCTCTTACGGGAATTTGACCTTGAAGACGAAATCCCTGGGCTGCTAAAGATCGCGGCCATCGGCACAGTAGCCGATGTCGTTGCTCTGACCGGCGAAAATCGAGCGATCGTCGCTCTTGGGCTGATAGACCTTGTTAAAACGAATAACTGGGGCCTCAAAGCACTGATGGAAGTAGCCGATTGTCGATCTGATATGACGAGTATGCACATCGGCTTTCGCATCGGCCCGCGTATCAATGCTGCCGGGAGAATGGAGGTCGGGACACATGTAGTAGAGCTTTTAGAGGCGGCCGATTTTGGCGGCGCAAGAACGATCGCTACTCTTTTGGACAGCCACAACCG
>JAYVFJ010000050.1:0-2732 GCA_043773225.1 Chloracidobacterium sp. | reverse complement strand
TAGATTTCCGAGAATTTCCCGTTATTGTCGAACTTTGGCGGCGAAATTTGCGTCTTAATATATGAAGCGCAACCTTGATTTTCAGGGTGCGTATTATTTTTGAGGTTCATAATAATAAATGCATTTAAATATCATAAAAATAGTGGCGATACTTTTGGTTCTTGGCGGATTTAACTTCGTCCTTGGCCAAACGCCGGACGCCGCGATCAAACCGGTCTATTTTGCCGGTGACGTAGCAGCAATAAATGCGAAGTCTTTCACTATCACGACAAAAACCGGGCAGACAGAGGTTATGCTCACCGAAAGAACAGTGTTCAAACGTGCCTCGGCTGGAGATTTTAATACTTCAACGTCAACGCCTGGTGCCTTGTCAGATATGGCTGTTGGCGACAAAGTGACGGTTTCCGCTCTTCTGGCTGCCGACGGCAAATCAATGAATGCTCGAACCGTTTATTTTGTTACCAAAGCGGACATCGAGGCAAAAAACGTTCGAGTAACTGAAGATTGGAGAAAACGCGGAATTAAAGGCCGCGTGACCGCAGTCAATGCGCAGACTAACCAGATAAACGTTGAAATGCGCAGCCTGATGAGCGGAACGACTCTCACGCTCACGCCGAAGGATAAGGCAAAATTTCTGCGGTACGCGCAGGATTCGGTTAGGTATGACGAGGCGGCGAAAAGCTCGATTGCAGATGTGAAAATCGGCGATGAGATAAGAGCGCTCGGCGACCGCAACCCTGAGGGAACCGGCTTTGCCGCCGATGAGATCATTACCGGAGCATTTCAGACAATCGCCGGAACGATCAAATCTGTTGACCTTGCAAAGAATGAAGTGGTCATAAAAAATCTGCAATCGGGTAAAGACGTCACCGTGAGCGTTACCGAATCGTCGGTGGTCAAGCGTTTTCCGGCCGAACAAGCCGAGCGAATGGCCGGATTTATGTCAGGCGGAACAGGCGGCATAAGGCCCGCCGGCCAAGGTGCAACCCCGCCGTCAGGAGCACCGGGACAATCGCCGAACGGTCGCGGTCCGGCAGGCGGGCCACGTGCCGGCATTGATGACATGCTCGAACGTTTTCCAAATATTACTACTGCCGATCTAAAAGCCGGAGACATGATCGCTGTTTCAAGCTCAAAAAATGCCACGATGGATCGCGTCAAAGCGATAAAACTTTTGGCCGGAGTCGAGCCGTTTTTGAGAATGGCGCAAGCCTCGACCGGCAGCCAGCGCGGACAGGGCGTTCAGGGCGGATTTACCATTCCGGGACTCGACGGAGTCGGCTTCTAATATTTTCACATTCATTTAGGGCACATCCGATGTCCATTTACCTCCGACAGGGTTTTTATATCATGAGATTCAAAGATAGGGTTCTTCTTCTAATTTTAATATCGTTGGTTTCGTCTGTTGCTGTGTTTGCTCAATCGACGGGAACCGTTACCGGACAGGTGACTGACATTCTCGGAGCCGTGGTGCCCGGGACTACGGTTACGGCAGTTTCGCCAGACGGCAAGGAAAAGCAGACGGTCACAAACTCGCGAGGTGAGTATTCTATCAACGGTCTCGCTCCCGGCAAATATACGGTTAAGGCGATCGCTCCAAAGTTTGCTCTTTACGAGAATGCTGAAGTCATGATTTCTGCGGGAGAACGCAGTGAGATCGTCATCGTGTTAACGGTCTCGGGCGTTGAAGAAAGCGTAGATGTGTCTAACGAAAACACGGTTACGACCGACGCCGACAACAACGCGAACGCAACTGTTATCAAGGGCAAAGACCTCGATGCTTTACCGGACGATCCGGACGAATTGCAGGCTGCGTTGCAGGCTTTGGCTGGCTCAGCGGCGGGGCCAAATGGCGGGCAGATTTACATTGACGGTTTTACCGGCGGCCAATTGCCGTCAAAGGATTCGATCCGCGAGATCCGCATAAATCAAAATCCGTTTTCGGCAGAGTTTGACCGTCTCGGATTTGGACGCATCGAGATTTTGACAAAACCGGGAACTGACAAATTTCGGGGTTCTCTCTTTGGCAGTTTTAACGACGAGAGTCTCAATTCGCGCAATCCGTTTGCGGCAAATCGCGCGCCGACACAATCGAGGAATTTTGGCGGAAATATCTCGGGGCCGGTTCAAAAAGGCAAGTCGTCATTTTCGCTCGAAGTTAGCAACCGCGACAATGATAACAACGCGATCATAAACGCCCAGATTCTCGATCCGTCGCTCAACATAGTCAATTTCAGACAAGATGTGCGCCAGCCGACAAAGCGCTTTTCCGTCTCTCCGCGATTCGATCTTGCCATCAACGACAAGAATACGCTGGTCGCCCGTTACAGCTTCACAAACTCGAGCTCCAATAATCAGGGGATCGGCGATACGTCTTTGCCGTCGCGGATATATAAAACCACAAGCCGCGAAAATGAGATTCGTCTTACCGAGACGATGATCATAAATCCGAAAACGGTGAATGAAACGAGGTTTGAATTTAGCCAGGTAAACCGCGACCAGAAAGGCGATAACACGATTCCGACGATCAATGTTGCGTCATCTTTTATCGGCGGCGGAGCGCAGATCGGTCTGAGTTATAACCACAACAGAACGTGGGAAGTGAATAATTTTACAAGCACCTCGCTTGGAAAGGCACATTCGGTTAAATTTGGATTCAAACTTCGTAATGTCCGCCTGACGGACAGGTCTGAGAATAATTTTGGCGGGACGTTCATTTTTCCGGGCATTCC
>JAYVFJ010000049.1:0-5012 GCA_043773225.1 Chloracidobacterium sp. | reverse complement strand
ATATTTCTAAGAGTTTAACCGCGAAATACATGAAAGTCACGAAAACCAAAATTCCTATTTCGTGTCTTTTCGTGTTTTTCGCGGTTACAATCTTATTCCGCTCCGAGCACTCGCGCAACGGTTTCTTTTTTCAAACCATTGCCGTTTCGTTTTTTGTATTCGGCGAGCGAGATCTGCGGGTCACGCCAGGCGTCTAGGTGGCCGACTTGGTGGACGCATTGGATGGTGCATGTCGGGGCACACCATTTTTCGGTGTGGTATTCGCGGTCCATGTCGGCGTGGGTGTATTCGAGAAGCGGAATGCCCGGCGTGCCTCGCTGCTGCGAGCACCAACTGACAATGCCGTTCTCGTCAATATAAAGATAACGTGCACCGGCACGGCAGCGCCATTCGTATTCGCCACCGTCAACTAGATTGTCCTGAAACCAGTTCCAGCGGGCGTATGAGCTTGCACCTTTGCTTTTGATCTCTTTATAGACCTCTTTTTCACGTGGTGTTAGGCCTTTGAGCAAACCATCGCCGTCATGAATGACACCGACCGTTGACGAAAAACCGAGTTCGCGGGCACGGTTGGCAATTATCAAAGCCTCGTCGGGATTTGCAACGCCGCCGCCGACAACGGAATTGATGTTCACCTTAAATTTTGCGTGATCGCGCAGGTTGACGAGTTTCGAGTCCAAAACCTTGAGGCTCTTTTTTGAAACGTCGTCAGGGGTGACATTATCTATCGAAATTTGCAGATAATCGAGGCCGGCTTCGTTAAGTTTTTTGACCTTTTCGGGTTGGAAATAGTAGCCGTTCGAGATCAAGCCGGCGATCATTCCGTGATGGCGAATGCGTTCGATGATCTCATAGATTTCCGGATGCATCATCGGCTCGCCGCCGGAGATCGTGATGACCGATGAGCCAAATTCAGCAAGCTTATCTATGCGTTCGAGCATCACGTCGAGCGCCACCGGATCGCTCGTTTTGTCGTATTCGTTGCAGTATGTGCACGCCAAATTACAACGCCGCATCGGCACAATATGCACCAAAACGGGATGCCGCGTCGAAGCAAACGCCCGAACCGTGTGCCTCACTCCGCGTGTAAATCTGCTAAAACTGCTTGCCTTTGGCATATCGAACCTTTAATGATAATGCGCAAGCCGGCGCGTTAGCAAGGGCGGTACATCCAACGTGGGTGTATCGCCCTTGCTAACGCTCGGGCTTATGCAATTCGTGTCGCAACTTAGGCTTTAATGACTTTCACCTTCTTCTTGTCATAATTGAGCGTGAAAATCTCACCTCTAAGCGTAATGTTCTTTTGAATATTAGAAAGCAGAACCGTCGTTGAATCGTTGTTTTGTTCGATGACCTTTGCCTGTTGAGGCATGCCGTCGGCGTCAACCCATAGCTCGGCTGATTTGTAGCTTGTTGGCGTCTTAGGAGTTAGTTGAATGTGCCACGTTGTTATGCCGCCGCTAATTTGTTCCTGCCCCAGATAAGCGGTCGAATAATTTGCCTGTAATTGCGCCTTTGACATATTCATAAAGCCAAGCGCTCCGCCGACGGATGCGCTGTTCTTCGCCTTATTAACCTTGCCTGCAATTACCTGATTCAAACGCGGCCTAAACAGTTCGTAGTCGTCCCCCTTTACCGAGATCTGTTCCTCGACGGGCCGTGTCCAATCAATTCTCACATACGTCCCTCGTTTTACGGTTTTTGGCAAATAGCTGGTGTTTCCATAAGTCGTATCCGAAACGCCAAGCTGAACATTTGTCTTGACCATTGTCACGTCGGCACGAAGCGATTGAAGCGCTTTGTTATTGACATCCATTCGTCTCAAGATCTCGCCAAGGATGTTTTGAGCCTTGGCTTCCGTGACGGAAACTGTAGAAATTAACAGGCCTAAACTAATAGCTAATAAACTGTAACGTATTACTTTTCTCATAAAAACAAGCGACACACCGCCGCAGATAAATTTTATTCTTTAACATCGCGGGAGCGATTGTCTTGTTTGACGACGGGAGCAGCCGTTTGGTTTGCTGATGTTTTGGTTTTGTCGAACCATGCTTTTGGCGTCAGGAAGATAAATATCAGGCACACAATGCACAAGATGTCCCATTGCCATGAGGCTCGTTCGTAGTTCCAATTGATCACGTCCTTGATCATAAAAAGTTCAGTAAACTTGTTCAGCCCATACTTACGTGCGGGCTACTGACAATGTGCCCGTCGCGCATTTGGATGGTGCGCGAACACGCCGCGGCGGCTTCGGGATTGTGTGTGATCATGATGATCGTCTGATTAAATTTCTCATTTAGCTCGCGGAACATATCAAGAACGATCTGCGAATTCTCGGTATCGAGATTTCCCGTCGGCTCGTCGGCGAGAATAATCGCCGGAGCATTCACGACCGCCCGTGCTAGGGCAACACGCTGCTGTTCGCCGCCGGAAAGCTCAAGCGGCTTATGGTGCATTTTATCTTCAAGTTTGAGCAGACGCAAAACCTCGCGCCGTCGGTCAGAATTTTTACTGCCGCTGCCGGTGTGTATTTTCTCAGCAAGTTTTAGATTGCCCTCGGCTGAAAGCGTCGGGAAAAGATTGAACCGCTGAAAAACGAAACCGATCTTTCGTCGGCGGATGTCGGTTCGCCGAGCGTCCGAAACTTTTGAGAGATCTTCGCCGTCAATTAAAATACTGCCGCTGGTTGGACTTAACAATCCACCAAGAAGATGCAGCAGCGTTGATTTGCCGCAGCCGGACGGTCCCATTATTGCGACAAATTCACCTTCGTTCACATCGAGCGTGAGACCGCGCAGTGCCGGAACGTCTATCTTTCCGACTCGATACGATTTTTTAAGGTCAACGGTGCTGAGGATGGGTTTCATCGGAGTGATTTTATTGCGCTCGCGCGCCGCCGGTTTTGATGAGGTCGTCAGGCGGCACTAGGCTCGCTTCATTCAGCCTCTTTGTCGAGATCAATCTCCTCCAGATTCCACGAGTTTTGAAGAACAAACGCAGTATTTGGGTATGTGGCGCCAATCGAAACTTCCTCTGGTAAACGATAGGTCAGTTTCATCGAATATTTTTCCTGCGGACGTGTCACCTGAACTTCAAGGGGCATTCGATAATTGCCCGTCTCGCCAAGATTCCCTTCTTTGCCATACACGATGTCTGACTCTATCTCGCCTTTCGCATCAAAAATCTGCTGTCGAGCAATCCGAATGCCGCCGACGCGGTCGAACCAAAAGCGCCGCTCGATAATCAGTCCGCCGTCTGCCGTCTTGCCAAATTCATCGAGCAGATAATAACCGCGCATCACCTTACGCAGAGGCGATTTTTTGTCGGCAGTCTCGTCTTCCTCGGTTTGAAAGATGGTGCTCTGCGTATAAACTTTTTCGTCACCGGTCGGGCGAACGAGCATCGCGTCGGTAAAATGCTGCGGCCGCAGATTGGCAAAAGCATTGACGCTCTCCTTTGCCATTTTGCCGTTCGTCATATCAACGGAGTTTAGGCTCTTTTGCAGTTTTGAATAATCGGCGTTGTTGGTTCCCTTTACAAATTTCTTGTATTTACCTGTGCCGCCGTCCTGCAAAACGGCTACGCGAAATGTCGTGCCGTCAGATGTCATCTGCGCGACGTCGGTTTTAATGATCGGCACCTGCACCTTGAGGAATATCTTATCCGGTCGCTGAACGACCACTTCGCCATCTGCCTGACGATAAACTTCCTTGCTGCCAAATTCGGCAAAGGAATTGTCCTCGAATTTGAGATACATCTTGGCCCGCATCGAGTTCACTTTGGCAAAGCGATTTACCTCACTGATCAATTCGCTTTGCTTGGCGTTTTCGTTTTTTAAGAGGGTTGCGGTTTTTCGCTCGGTTTTGGTCGAAATGCAGGCTCCCGAAAGAGACACCAATGCCGTGAGGATCAAAGTTAAAATCAGTGATGGATGTGATAACTTCATTGGTATCTGATGTTTAGACATCGTGTTGCAGTTGCATGAAAACTCTGTGACGCAGTATCTCAAACCGAACATAATACCACGTCAAATGTTCATATCCTAACTACAAAAGACGCGGAAACGAGGCAAATAGATAGCTCTCGGTTCCGCGTCTAAAATTCTTAATTCCGATCTAGCCGCCAAAAACTCCGGAGCCGCGCGTCAGGTAATCCTGCATCGTGTAGGCAAACATTATCGCCAGCCAGAAAAAGCTGCCGACAGCAGCCAGCCAGATTAGACGCGGGCTCCATCGGACGTGCATGAAAAACAACATGACGAAAGTCATTTTGGTAAACGCGATCCCGAGCGCGACAAGCGTATTTGCGCCGGCGAAGACAAAATCCATATCAACGGTCGCTGCGTAATACGTGAGTATCGTCCCGACGACTAGAATCGCAAAAACGCCCAGATAGCCCGGAATGCCAATGTGTTCTTTACCTAATTCGGAATGCTCTGACATATCTTAGTGCCCGCCTCCGTGCAGAAAATGTCTGCCCAATAAATACAGCAGCGGGAAAAGGAAGATCCAAACAATATCGACAAAGTGCCAATACAACCCTGACATCTCGACCGGCATATAATATTCCGCCGTGTAATAACCCTTAAAGGCCGTCCACAATAGCCACAACATAAGGCCGAGGCCAACGATCATATGCAGAGCATGCAGGCCGGTCATCACAAAATACAGGAAAAAGAATATTCGCACCTTGTCGCGGAACTTATCAGGGTCGAGAACGCCGTTTGAGAAATAGCCAATGCGTTCGGCGTCTGTCAGGAACTTTCCATCCTCTGCCATCTTTGGCAGCTTCATGTCTTTTTCGACATCGATCTGAAACTCACCACGCGGGTTTGCCCTGTGCACTTCGCCCGCAGGCGAACTTTCCGACGCGACGGCGGTTGTCTCAAACGGAAGCACGATGTTGGACGATTTGTGATCGCCTTCTTTTGTCTTTTTATTCCAACCGCTTACCGGGACAAGGCTGTGATTGTATTTATCGGTATATTCGATAACCTTTACGCCTAGAAAAGT
>JAYVFJ010000048.1:0-6578 GCA_043773225.1 Chloracidobacterium sp. | reverse complement strand
AACCGCGACGTTCGGATCGGTAAAGGTCGCTCCGATCTGAGCACCGCCTTTTACAGAATCAAATAACTGGAACTGCATCTCGTAAGTGCCAGATGCCGGGCTTCCGCTTGTGTTCAATCGTCCCTGAAATGTGAATGCCGTCGTTTGTGCTGCAATCGACACGGCGGACATCAAGATCGCAGTCAAAACCAAAAAGAATCGACGCTTACCATAAGTTCTGTTACTCATTATTCTTACTCCTTATCTACGAAGTGCTTTCGCCGATCCAATGTCCGAATAGGCCGAATTACCGGTTGAATTTTAGGCTCACACGGCGAGTTTGGCAGATGAAGAACACCTGCGTAACTACACATTTGGGTAGGGGGCAATATTACGAATTTCAAATTACGAATTACGAGTTGAGAAAGATTTCTTCATTCGTAATTAAACTAGTTTTTCGCGGAGGGCTTTTGCGACCGCCTCGGTTTTGGAGTGGACTTGTAGTTTTTCGTAGATGTTTTTTAAGTGAAAAGAAACGGTGTGAAACGAGATGTTCATTTCGCGGGCGGCTGTTTTTTTGTGATGGCCTTCGATTAATAATTTTAGAAGGGTAGTTTCCTGCGGCGTTAAACGGTAATCGGCCTGTTCGGGCGGCCGGAAAGTCCGGAAAAGATCAACGACTCGGGCGGCGATCGGCGGCGACATTGGTGAACCGCCATCAACCGCTTCTTTTAACGCTTCGAGCAATCTTGCGGGCGGCGTGTTTTTCAACAGATAGCCGTTCGCGCCATTGCAAAGGGCGTTAAATATTTCCGTGTCATTGTCATAGATCGTGAGAGCGATGATCGGCACGTCCGGAAAAATTTCTCGCAATCGGGCAATACCTTCGATGCCGCTCATTCCCGGTAATCCCAGATCGGTCAGGATCGCATCCGGTTTTTCGTTTTCGATACGGGCCAATGCCGTTTCCATCATTCTATAGCTTGCTACGCACTCGAAACCGGGGGTGCCGTTTATCAACGCCGTCAAACCTTCACGTATGTCACGCAGATCCTCGATCAGAACTACGCGCATCTGCGTTTCGGAGATTTTCGATAATTCGGCTGTTTGGATCACGTTATGTTTAAGTTACACGATAAATTTGCCGTGTCGCCTGCTTTGATGAGTAGGTAGTTGTTTGAGGCCGCCTAAATGCGGGACTCAAAACTCGCTTTCGGCAGAGACATTTCAAACTCTACATCTGTTCCGGCACCATTACGCGAATCAATTTTCAATTTTCCGCCAAGCGCTTTTGCTCGTCGAGTCATGCTGCTCAAACCTTGCCCGTCGCTTTCGGGATCGCCGTCAAAACCTTTGCCGTTGTCTTTTATCCGCAAACTCAAAATTGAATTTTTACAGCTAAAATCTATTATTACTTTCGTGCAGGCGGAATGCTTTACCGCGTTGTTAGCGGCTTCTTTGAAGATCAAAAGCAGATCGCGCCGAACTCCGACACTCAGTTTCAACTCATTATCCGGTGAGGGCGCATGAAATTCCAGATCAATGTCACGGTATGCAAAAACTTCTTCGGCGTGTTGGCGCATTCGACGAGTCAGGTCTAAAAGGCTGTCGTGATCGGGACTGATCGCCCAAACAATGTCGTTCATCGAAGCAACCGACTCGCGTGCAATTTCAGCTATCGAGGGCAGCAGGTTCCGCTTTCCATTTCCGGCGCCAGCCTGCGTTTGTTGATTGGCGACTTCGGTCAAAAGCGCGATGCGTGTTAAGTTTGCTCCTATGTCGTCGTGCAGATCGGTGGCGATGCGCGTCCGTATCCGCTCCAACTCCAACAGCCTTGCCAGCCGATAACGATAAAAAACGTAAATTAAAACTGCAGTTAATGCGAGAAGCCCTGCAATAAACCACCATCGCTGCCAGATCGGCGCGGCAATTTTAAACGCAACCGCTGCGGGCTGGCTATAGATCCTGTCCGCCGTAACCGTGCGAACCTCGAATTGATAATTGCCGGATGCCAGATTAGCAAAATTCAAAGTCCGTTCGCCCGCCGCCGTCCAGTCGGAATCATCGAAACGATATTCATACCGCATTTTCTCGCCCAGACTCGCTCCGAGTCCGACAAAATCAACCGTAACCTGTCGTTGATCCGCTTTGAGATCGAGCTGCGGAATTGTCGTTTCACCCAAGATGGAAACTGATTGCGGCTCGCCGTTGACTCGCAAACCCGTGATCAGGACATTAGGCGGCTGGCGATCTTTTTTCGGTTCGGGAACAAGCCGCGCCAGGCCGTTCGTCGTGCCAAACCAAAGGTTATTATTTCTATCGCGAAGGCTGACCTCAATATTGCTGTTTGGCAAACCGTCGGCGGTCGTAAAATTCTCAATCTGTCCGGTCTCAGGATCCAGGCGGTCTATCCCGCGTCCCGTGCCAACATAAATTCTGCCAAATTCGTCCTCGGTGACGCACGAAACCCCTAGGGTCGAAAGGCCCTCGGCGAGAGTGTAGCGAACGAAATTTAATTGCCCGGCGTTCACGTCATCAAGCCGCAGCAGACCTGTTATGGTGTTAGCAATCCACAGACGGCCCGCGTGGTCAACAAACAGATCGCGTATCCAACCCGTCAAAAGTGCGTTTTCCGCCTGAGTAAAAGCGTGAAAATATCCGTCCCGATAACGAATAAGCGTCGTGTCGTCGGAATCGCTGCCGGTCCCGATCCATAAATTCCCCGCATCGTCTTCAACAAACGACGTTCCCAGAGAATTTTTTCCAATACCGGATTCCAGCGTAATATCGCGCCAGGTATCGGTGGAGCGTTCCCAATGCCACAATTGAAATGGCGAGCCGGATGCGATCCAAAAATCGCCGCGTGAATCCTCAAAAAAACGGAAAATCTCCTTACCATTCGCGCCAAATTCGATCTTTTGTGGTGCGGTGTTCGCCAATTCCTCAAACCGCGTCGGTTTCGCAAAACGGAAAAGGCCGTCGCCCGTCGGAAAGAACCAATCGCCGCTGCGGTCTTGCCAAACAGTCTGTTTCCAGCCCCAGCCGTAATAATTTATGTTCGATGGGAAACGCGGCTCAGCCAACTCAAATTTCTCGCCGTCAAAACGGCTCACCATGCGCCCGCTGCCTTTGTTGAAACTGACAAAAAGCTCACCCGCTGCATTCTCAAAAATTGAATCGGCCATCTTATAGCCCAAACCGTCTTCCTCGAAGTATGAGGTAAATCCGTAACGCGCCCATTTCTTAGTTCCGCATCGCGAGCCGACCCAGAGATTTTTATCTTTATCTTCGGCGATCGTCCAAACATTTTCGCTGCATAAGCCATTGCCTGTTGTGTAGGTTTTACAAACTGAAGTTTCGCCGCCCTGCCATTCGCACAAGCCGCTGGTTGTGCCAACCCAAAATTTTCCGTCGCTGCTTTCAAGCAGATCAGTGATCCATGCAGACGGCAAACCATCCTTTTGAGCGTATTTCCGCTCGACGATTTCTTGATCTATTTCCGGCTCACTGACAAGCAAACTCAGGCCAAAAAAACCTGTTCCCGGACGTGTCCCGACCCAGATGCGGCCGTTTTTGTCTTCATGCAGCGTCGAAATACTTGTCTCCGGCAATCCGTTTGCCTTAGTAAATCGATGAACTTCGCCGCTAGGCAAAAGACGAAACAAAGCGCCGTATGTTCCGATCCACATCACGCCGCGACGGTCTTTGATGATCGCTGAAACGAATAACCGTTCAATATCAGGCCGAGCTGGCCCAAGATCAACCGCCGCGAGTTCTCTCCTCTCGTTTAGCGTGTAAAGCCCGTCGCTCGTTCCCGCCCATATCACGCCGGTCTCGTCTTCAAACAAAAACTGAAAAGCTTTGGCCTTTGGGTTATCTGGCAGGATTAAAGTGAAAAGGGGATTGTCCTTGGAATTTGCCAGGCCTTTTGGATTGAGCCGGGCAAGTCCGCCATCGGTGGCTATAAAAATTGTCCCGGATTTAGTTTCGAGAAAATCGTTGACGTGGCGATCCGGCAAACCGTCGTTGGTAGTAAAATTTGTAAAAGCATAGCCGTCAAAACGTGATATGCCGTCCATCGTGCAAAACCACAAAAATCCGCGTGAGTCCTGCTTTATTTTATAAACCATGTCGCGCGGCAAACCGTCGGCAACTGTGTAGGTTTTAACGGGCAAATGTTCGGCGTGAACCGTAGCGCAAAAAAATAATGCTAAGCCGGCCAGAAAAATAACCGTCTTTTTTCGTCCTATCAGATATTGATTCACACGCGAATTATTGCATTTCACGCAATACTAGACAAGAGTTTTAGTGTCGTCGTAAAACCGGTTGCCGAACGCCTACTCGTCCAAACAAACTGAAAACACAAAATGCTTAAGAAAACTGCTTCCTGTAAAATTGGCTTATGCCAGAGTTTCCCGAAATCGGCGGCGGCGGCGAAGTCCTCGTTGAAAAGAAAACCAAGCTCGAAAAGCCAAAGCTCTTCAAGGTAATTCTCCACAACGACGATTTTACTACGATGGAGTTTGTCGTTTTTGTCCTGCAATACGTCTTCAACCGCTCCGAGCCCGAAGCCTTTACGATCATGCTAAAGGTGCACAACGAAGGCATAGGCATCGCGGGCGTTTACCCCTACGAAATAGCCAACATGAAAAGCGAAAAGGCAATGAACCTCGCCCGGTCACGCGAGTATCCGCTGCTCTGCACGGTCGAGGAAGAGTAAATTTAGTTTAACAGGATGGACATGATAGTCAGGATATGGCAAAAATCCTGTTTATCCTGTCCATCCTGTTTGAATACTTCTTACTGATGATTCAGCGTGGTAATATCTAGAGTTTTACGGCTATGACAGAACCAATAGATCTAAAGAAAACAGTCAATTTACCCAAGACGGATTTTGCCCAAAAGGCTAATCTCGGGCAGAGCGAGCCTGCGCGGTTGAAGAAGTGGCAGGATATGGGGCTTTATGAGAAGGTGATGGAGGCTCGAAAGGGGCGCGAGAAATTTATCCTCCACGACGGGCCGCCGTATGCGAATGCCGATATTCACATCGGCACTGCGCTTAATAAAATTCTAAAAGATTTCGTTGTGAAAACACGTTCGATGATGGGCTACGATGCGCCGTATGTGCCGGGTTACGATTGCCATGGCCTGCCGATCGAGACCATTGTCGAAAAGAAACTGACGGAAAAAGGGAAGAATAAAAACGACATACCGGTCGCATCGTTTCGTCGCATCTGCCGCGAGCATGCTTCGACGGCGATGAATAATCAGACACGCGATTTTCAGAGACTGGGAATTCTCGGAGAATGGAAAAATCCGTATCTCACTATGTCGCCGGAATATGAATCGGCAACGGCGAGGCTGTTTGGCAAGTTTCTCGAACGCGGCTATGTTTACAAAGGGCTGCGGCCCGTCTATTGGTGCATTCACGATCAAACCGCCCTCGCCGAGGCCGAGGTTGAATATAAGGAACACACTTCGCCGTCCGTCTATGTGAAATTTCCGCTAAAGTCCGACCCCGCTCAGATAGACGAGGCTCTCGCTGGAAAAAATGTTTTCGTCGTTATCTGGACAACAACTCCGTGGACGCTGCCGGCAAATCTCGGCATCACGGTGCATCCAGAGTTTGATTATTCGGCTGTCGAATCGAGCGACGAGGTTTACATAGTCGCGACCGAATTGAAAGCTGCTTTTGCAGAGACCTGTGGACTCGAAGGCGTAAAAGAGCTTGCAAAATTCAAGGGTTCAAAGCTCGACAAGCTCGAAGCAAAACACGCATGGCTCGACCGAACATCGCTGATAATGAACGGCGAGCACGTCACTCTTGGCGAGGCAGATGCCGAGGTCGAACTCGATGCGCGATATGAGAATAAGGCGGCGGGCAAATCGGGAACAGGCTGTGTTCACACGGCTCCGGGTCACGGTGCCGATGATTTTGCCATTGCAAAACGATACGGTTTGGACATTTATGCTCCCGTTGATTCCGCGGGCAAATTTACATCCGAAGTCGAACATTTTGCCGGACAGAGTGTATTCGACGCAAACAAGAATATCGTTGAATTTTTGCGCGAGAGCGGTGCATTGTTGAATGTCGAAAATTACAACCATCGCTATCCACATTGCTGGCGTTGCAAAAATCCGGTGATATTTCGCGCGACGCCGCAGTGGTTTGTTTCGATGGATGACGCCGTTGATGGAAAATCGCTTCGGCAGCGAGCGCTTGACGAGATCAAACAGGTCAACTGGCATCCCGCCTGGGGCGAAGGCCGCATGAGCAATATGTTCAAAGGCCGGCCTGACTGGTGCGTTTCGCGCCAGCGTTCATGGGGCGTGCCGATCCCGGTATTTTACTGCAAGGGCTGTGACGAGGCAGTCGCAGATCCGAAGATCATAAATCACGTCGCTGATATATTTGCGGTTGAGACAGCGGATGCGTGGTATGCGCGAAGCGAAGCCGAACTGTTACCGGAAGGCCACGAATGCACGATTTGCGGCGGTAAGGATTTTCGCAAGGAGACAGATATTCTTGACGTGTGGTTCGATTCGGGTTCAAGCTGCGTCGCCGTTCTTGAAACGCGCGGCGACACGCTGCGGTTTCC
>JAYVFJ010000047.1:0-9916 GCA_043773225.1 Chloracidobacterium sp. | reverse complement strand
GTAATAGATTGGCTGTTCGAGTATTTCGGGGTCGGTCATTGGCAGGCTCAATAAAAAGATCGCAGCTCGCGCAGGCCTGAATAAGCCTGTCCTCACGATCTACGATCGATGACTTTACTATACCATCGTTCAGAGTGCGGGCTTTAGCCCGTAGAACACGCGATAAATCGCGCACTCTAAACGGCTTTTGCCGAAAGCTCTTTGCCGGGCTTGAATCTGATGGTCTTGCCCGCAGGTATCGGAACTTCCTTGCCGGTTCGCGGATTGCGTCCAACGCCTCGCTTTCGCGGTTTGACGACAAATACGCCGAAGCCGCGCAATTCGATACGCCTTCCGGCGGCGAGAGCGTTCTTCATTGCTTCAAACAACGAATCAACAACCTGTTCGGCCTTTTGCTTTGGCACGCCTGTCCGGTCGGCGACCATATTGACAATGTCCAGCTTGATCATTATTTCCTCCTGTGCAACAAAGCGGGAGAGAAAACTTAATCCAAAAACGTTCCTGAATAATAATCCTCTAACTCCACATCTGTCAAGAGTTTGCAACTGATTGTCTCAGCTTTTTTTGTCGGGTCAAGCAATAGTGTTAAAATCACATCACGTAATTCCGGCAACAAGGAGAAAGCCATGCGTTTGGGTGATCAGCGGTTGAGTGACAATGTTGAGGATCGTCGCGGAATGAGCCGCGGCAGAATCGCTATGGGAGGCGGCGGCCTGGGCGTCATTGTGCTGGCTATCGCTATCTATTTATGCGGCGGCGACCCGAGTCAGCTTTTTGAGAACATTCCATCTCAGACAGATATTCCATCGTCCGGCCCGGCTGCAAACAAGGTCGTCACGCAGGACGAAAACTCACAGTTTGCCAGAGCCATCATGGGCAACCTTGAGGACGCATGGAAACAGATACTTCCCAGTCAGGCCCGCGTCCAGTTTCAGCCACCTAAGCTGGTTTTGTTCACCGATCAGGTAGCATCCGCGTGTGGTTATGCAAGCGCCGCATCGGGGCCGTTTTATTGTCCGGGCGATCAAAAACTTTACCTGGATTTTGCCTTCTTTGATGAGCTTAGGCGTAAATTCAAAGCTCCAGGCGATTTTGCCCAAGCCTATGTAATCGCTCACGAATACGGCCATCACATTCAAAACCTGACGGGCGTAATGGATAAGGTTCAACGTGCCGGTCAGAACAACCGCCTCTCGGTGGCGCTTGAATTGCAAGCCGATTGTTATGCCGGCATCTGGGCAAACTTTGCCACCAAACAAGGGCGCGTCGAGGCTGGCGATGCCGAAGAAGCCATCCGCGCAGCCGAAGCAGTCGGCGACGATATGATCCAAAAACGAACGCAGGGCTACGTCGTGCCCGACTCTTTCACTCACGGCTCGGCACAGCAGCGAATGCAGTATTTTGCCAAAGGAATGCAATCCGGCGATATGAAGCAATGCCAGACACTCCGGTAAGCGAAGAAAATCTAACCACAGATAAACACAGATGAACGCAGATAGACATTTCTATTTAATCTGTGTTCATCTGTTTTAATCTGTGGTTTCAGATTTTTATTGCGTGAACGGCCTACCGTAAATTTCCTGATACACCCAGCCCAGAAAACGCGCTTCGGCTGTGCAAAGAGCTTCGAGCCAGCAGCTCGTCAGGTAGAGACGCTTTTCGGGGTTGGTTGTCAGCTTTTCTGATTTCACCAACGAAAACGCTTCGATGTCTTCGTCGAGATTATACGATTCGGCGATCTCGGTTTTGGTTTTGTGAGATTCCTGCAGGGCTTCGAGAAGGTCGCTGATCCAGAGTTTTAACAGCGGTTCAGAATTATTTTCGGCAAGTGCCTGAAACGCTCCGACGGCAAATCTCGCCTCTGCATTCTCAAAAGGAAAGATCGAGATGCCTTGTTCGACGTCATCCATTTGCTTCCACTGAAACAGTTCCTCGGTATTCGCGTGACGCATCCGGGCAGTGCGTTCATCATACATCAAAAACCAGTCGAGCAGGTCAGCAAGCGAACCTGTCTCAACCTCGCCATTTTCTTTGCGCCGCAGTTTTGGCGGTTCGTGATTACCATTTGTGTCGGCCATATATTTATTTCAACATCATACCTGAGAAAAACCAAAAGAGTTATGCCGGCTAAACACGCGAAAAGACACGAAAAAAAGAAGTTATTAATCGGTAAAGGTAATAATTATCGTGTGACATTTCTTTTTTGCGTGTTTCGCGTGTTTCGCGGGCAATCTTTTCTCTCTCTGATATAATCATCAATCGTGGCAGAACAAACCCTGGAAAATTCGCTTGAGATCAGCGGCCTGACAAAGGACGAGGAGCGCGATCTCGGTTTTGGTTCGGTGGTTTCGGGGCAGAGCCGCGAGCGCCTGCTAAATGCCGACGGCAGCTTTAACGTTAGGCGCACCGGCCTGCCGCTCCTTACATCTCTCAATCTCTATCACGTGCTGCTCACGATGAAATGGAGCACCTTTCTGCTGCTTGTGCTGCTGCTTTATTTTGTAAGCAACATTGTTTTCGGCGCGCTGTATGCGTCTTTTGGCGCCTCGGCGCTTGTGGACACTTCGGCTGAGCCGATGACGAATATGTTTATCCGCGGTTTCTTTTTCAGCGTTCAAACTTTTGCGACAATCGGTTACGGCACGATACATCCGGCGGGATTCATTCCAAACCTTCTTGTCACTATCGAATCGTATTACAGCCTGATCGCAAACGCGTTGATCACCGGCGTCGTGTTCGCGCGTTTTGCCCGGCCGACGGCAAAGATAATTTTCAGCGACGTCGCCGTGATAGCTCCATATCGCAATAAAAAAGGCCTGATGTTCCGCCTCGTTAATGGCCGCAGCAATCAACTTATCGAGGTCAAGGTGCAAGTGCTGTTTGCACACTTTGTCAACGAGAATGGACGCAGCGTCCGGCGTTTCGATTTTCTCGAACTCGAACGCAGCAAAGTTACATTTCTGCCCCTCGCCCTGACGGTCGTTCATCCGATTGACCAATCGTCGCCTCTTTATGGCCTTAAGGATGACGATTATGTTCGCACCGACGCCGAGATATTGATATTACTGACGGCGACCGATGAAACTTTTGCCCAAGCCGTGCACACTCGTTCGTCCTACAAACCGCACGAGATACGCTGCGGCCATAAATTTGTCAGCATCTATAATGAGGTAGAAGAGGGCGAGCCTATTTCAATTGACATCCGCAAATTATCCGCGATAGAACCGGCTGATGTGGAAAAGATGCTGCCACCGGGATTGACCTGATTGAAAAAAGACGATTCTTATTACTCGCATTTCCGCACGTTATTGTTAAAATCCCAAATGAGGAGAATATCTGATGCAAACCCAATACGTTACTTGCCCTAATTGTCACACGCAGAATCTCAACCCCGGCGGACGCTGCTCAAATTGCGGCACTATGCTGCCGTTCAGCCCAATGCCGATGCAGCCGGTTTATAAACAACAGTTGCCCGGCGCCGAGAAAAAGATCGCCGCCGGATTATGCGGCATTCTTCTTGGCAGTCTTGGAATTCATAAATTTGTCCTCGGCTATACAACAGAAGGAATCATTATGTTGGCAATTTCGCTCGTCGGTGGATTCTTTACTTGCGGCATTGCTTCCGCCGTTGTGTATGTGATCGGCATCGTTGAAGGAATAATGTATCTCACAAAATCCGACGAGGAATTTGTCCAAACATACATAATCGGCAAAAAACCCTGGTTCTAAAAATTTCAAATTTCAAATTTCAAATTTGAAATTACTAACAAGGAAGCAGATTGTTTACAGGGATAATCGAAGAATTAGGAAAGATCGCTTCGGTCAACAAGTCCGACGCCGGTGCGAGGATCATCGTCTCGGCAAACCTCATTACTTCTGACATAAAGAACGGCGATTCCATTGCGGTCAACGGCGTTTGTTTGACCGCGGTTGATGTTTCAAAAAACTCGTTCGCTGCTGATATATCTCCTGAAACTCTTGATCGAACGACGCTTGGAAATCTAAAACCCGGCTCGCCTGTCAATCTTGAACGTGCAGTTACTCCGGCAACAAGGCTCGGCGGCCATATTGTCCAAGGCCATGTTGACGGACGTGGGATATTTCTCTCGGCAGAATCACAAGGCGATTTTTACACTGTCCAGATCGGTTTTCCGCCGGAACTTGCCCGCTATTTCGTTCACAAAGGCTCCGTCGCCGTCGAAGGCATTTCGCTGACCATCGCAGCGGTGTCAGAAGATCATCTTGACATCGCAATAATCCCAAAAACCTGGGAAATGACCAATCTGTCGAGCCTAAACCCCAACGACGCGGTAAACCTCGAATCCGACATCATCGCTAAATATGTTGAGCGTATGATGCTGTTTGAGTAGATCAATCAACGACAAAACTCGCCAAGATAATAGGGCAGCATCTTTCGCCACCAGACCCAATCATGGTTGACATCGTGGCCCCAGACGTCGAGTCGGTGCGGGATGCCCTTGGAATGAAGCAATCCTGAAAATTCGCGGCTGCGGTCGGGAGCTTCGAATGATCCCTGACCGGTGACGATGACGATGGAATCTGCTTTTTGCAGACGCGGCAGATGGAAATCGTCGTTGAGATTCTTGAGATACATCATCGGGTTGTTGAAATAAACATTTTCGTCAAAATAGTTCTCAAGATAATTGTAGATATCATAGCTTCCGCTCATAGCGATCGTGCCGCGAAAATTATCGCTGTGTTTGAAGTAGGTGTTAGCCGCGAGGAACGCTCCTAATGACGCGCCCGTCGTCAGCGGTTTCGCATCATCACCGCATTCATTGCGTATCAGCGGCAAAACTTCGTCCATAATGTAATTGTCGTAACGCGAGAGCATCTCGACCTTCCACGACGGGTGTGATTCGCGATTCAGAAGGCTGTATTTATTGACAGAATTTATCGAATAGGCGCGAATTAAACCGGCCTCGATAAAATCCTTTATTGCATCGACCAGATAAAACCGCTCGTATTCCAAATAATCGGCCGCTGCCGTCGGAAACATCAGAAGCGGATAACCAGCATGTCCATAAGCCACAAGCGGCATATCCATTCCCAGATTGTGGCTGAACCACGATGTTGTATCACGTCGCATATAGTTTTATCGAAATAGAAAGATTATGAAAAATCGCTACTTGCCGCAAGCGCAAAGAGGCTACTATCCACTAATAACTAACCACTGCCCACTTAATAATTCAGTGAATAGTGGTTAGTTATTAGTGGATAGTCAAATACGGAATTCGGCTGTCAGGTTCTTATCCCGGATTTTAACAAAAGCTGTATCAAAAACCGCTGCAAAATTATCTACGATCCGATCCCTGACCTCTGCTATATCGACCTCGCGGCCCAAAAGCCTTTCCATCGACGTTACCGGCTCGCCCTCGCAGGCGATGATCCAATTGTAATAGCTGAGATCGGTATTCACGTTCAACGCAAATCCGTGTGTCGTAACCCAGCGCTTTATGTGGACGCCGATTGCCGCGACCTTTCCTTCCGCGGTGTGAACGCCGGTCAATCCTTCGACTCGAAAAGCGTTGATGCCAAAATCAGCCATCGTGCGAATAAGTACTTCTTCGAGGTCGCGCACATATTTGTGAACATCTTCGCGGTCGGGAGATAGATTTATCACGGGATAACCGACGATCTGTCCAATTCCGTGATAAGTCACGCGTCCGCCGCGGTTTGTTTCAAATACCTCGACCTCCAACTTCCGCAGAATTTCAGCCGTTGCAAGAACGCCGTTATCCTTTGACCGTCGGCCAAGCGTAAACGTATGCGGGTGTTCGAGCAGCAACAGATAATTGCTTTCGCGGCTCGAAATTACCTCTGTTTCCAGTTCCTTTTGCAGGGCAAGCGCATCTTCGTAGCCAACCCGCCCGAGCCTGCGGACTTCTAAATACCGCTTATGCATTACGTCTATGATAAAATTTTATCAGGTATTTTGACAGGAAGGAAGTCTCATGAAGCAACTTAAATTCATCTTGCCGGCATTGCTTTTACTCTGCCTTTTTGCAGGCGTTGGCGATGCGCAGACAAAAAAGACGAGAAAGCGCATTGTAAAAAATTCTTCTGTGATAAAGACGATTCCCCCGTTGGAGGTCAGGGCAGCGCGTGAAAAGGTCGCTAATCAGCTCGATAATGTCAAACTATTTGTCGATGTCCTCGGACCAATAGCGCAGGGCATAGAAAAGCTCGATGCGTCGGCAAAAACAAAACAGCTTTCAAAATCAACGGCCGATCAAAATGAAGCCCACAAGCAAAAGGTAATTACGGCTATACGAAATTTGAAAGACGGTTTAACCAATCTCGAAACCGAGTTTCGCACAAAAGCCGTTCTGCAAAAATATCTGCCGAATATTCAGGGAATTACAGACCTCGCCGCCGATTCCGAAGACATGGCAATCGCCGGAAAATTTGTGGCGTCAAAGGAACCTCTCAGAAGCGTAGCCAAGAAACTTACCGACACTCTCGCCGTCATTCCGCAATAACTTTCATCAAGGTTTTTTAGCTGTCGGGATAACAAGCTCGGCCGGTTTTGCGTCCGTCTCACAGGCTTCGATTTTTCCGCCTACCGACAATGCGGATTTAGGCTCAAGCGCGGGCAACCCAAGCTGTTTTCGGATAAACTGCTCTCCCTCGGCCTCGATCATCTCGCCATTAATTACAAATGTTTTTTTGGTAAGAGTATCGCCCTTTTT
Source organism: Chloracidobacterium sp. (assembly GCA_043773225.1). Classification (GTDB taxonomy): domain Bacteria; phylum Acidobacteriota; class Blastocatellia; order Pyrinomonadales; family Pyrinomonadaceae; genus OLB17. The sequence goes on along the minus strand of JAYVFJ010000047.1, from coordinate 3,203 downwards.
CTCCATCACAGACGGCGTCAGAAAGATATACCACGGCGAGCCCCAGTTGCGCTTGTCGCCCGTTGACTGGCGGTAGGAATAATGCAGCGTATATTGCCTTTTGTCACGGTTTTCCGATTCGTAAACCACCGGAAACGTGATCTTTAAAGTGTCGAGAATGGCCTTCATGTCCGCGACCGGGCCGTATTCGCCAACACCGATGATGTTGAGGCCGTCAGCCTTATATTTTTCGTAAAGCCTTTCCAACATCGGAGCGTCGTGCCGCCAATTGCCGCACCACGGAGCAAAATAAACAACCATCGTCAGCTTTTTGCCCTTTGCAAAATCACGAAGATTGATCTCTTTATCTGTCCTTATGTCTTTGTAAGTCCAATTCTTATAGTCGATCTCTTTTTCGACGATGGGCGATTGCTCATTCTGCCCGAATGCGAACGCGAAACATAATAGTAAAATTACAGATGCAAAAAAGCTTTTCATTAGAAACCTCTCGATACCAAAAGACTATCTTTTCAGATGCCGTTTATCAAGGTTAAAGTTGGCGAGAAAAACGGAACCGTATATTAAAATCTGTGTCCATCTGTGTTAATCTGTGGCTAATAATTATGAGCGAACAAGCAACAGTATCGGACATTTTCAGACGAGCGTTGGAAATACGAAAAGCAAATCCGAGTGGTTCCTACAAAGATGTTTCCCGCCAGATTGTCAGCGAGTTCAGCGGAAAATCTTTTCCTTCAGCCGACAAGCTGACCATTCCCGAATACGACAACATCGCCCCTGAGGAAGATTGGACTGCCGGATTGCCGGTCGTTCTTCGCGGCATCCAAAACGAGGATTGGAACGACGTCGCTCAAGGAATTATCATCAGCCTCGAACAGGTCGAAAATTATCCAAAGGAATCCGGCCGCGAGGACGACCCTGCCAAAGAATGGCGTAACCGGGCAAAACGCATCGCCGGCGCCGAAGAAAAAGTTTACGAAGAATGGCTGCCCGCCGACCTCATGGCAATGGCAAAGCGTAACGTATCTAAATAGCGATAACTTTCCGAACAAACTGAAAACTAACAACTGAAAGCTGAAAACGAAGGTAAATTAAACAGGATATACAAGATGGTCAGGATACAGGCCAAATCCTGTGCATCCTGTTCATCCTGTTTGAATTTGCCTTGTGGTAAATTAAACCTATGAGTCAGGTTGATATACTCGCAGTTTTTGCACATCCCGATGACGCCGAACTGACGGTCGGCGGCACGCTGCTGAAGATGAAACATCTCGGATATCGCACCGGCATTCTCGACGTGACTGCTGGGGAAATGGGAACACGGGGCACACCCGAAGGACGAGCCATTGAAGCAGCAGATGCGGCAAGGATATTAAAGCTCGAGCTCCGTGAAAATCTTAGTCTTCCCGACGGCCATGTTTTCGTGACGGATATTGAGAGGATAAAGCTGGTACGGGCACTGCGTCGGCTGAAGCCAAAGGTGATCCTGACACATCAGATCGGTGACTCGCATCCGGATCACGATCATATTGCTCAGTTAGTCCGTAAATCGGCACGACTTGCAAGCATGCGTCGATATGACGAGGAAACCGGTGATGAAAAGATCGCCGTGCCGATTGTCGCTCACAATATATTTTCGCGTCGTGTCGAACCGTCGTTTATTGTCGATATTTCGGATTTTCTCGAAGAGAAAATGGCTGCGATCAGGGCTCATAAATCTCAGTTTTACGACCCTGAATCAAAAGAGCCTGAAACACGCCTTACATCAGAGAACTATCTCGATGAATTGGAAGGCCGTTCGCGTTATTTCGGTTCGTTGATCGGCGTGATGGCCGGCGAGCCTTTCTATGTCCGCGAAGCGTTAAATGTAGCCGACCCGATAGACCTGCTCACAAGGCCGATGAATTTGTATTCCTAAGATATGGACCCCCTTTCGCCTGAAGAGATCGAACTCAACAAAAAGCGGGCTGTTCTCGACCGTCTCAAAGACCGGCTCGCCGACCGCGAGGAAGAGATGGCCGATCTTCGGGCTGAACTCGATCAATTTGAGGCTCAATATTCGATGCAGGTCGGGCGTCTCTATGCCGATCTTGACGACATCGAGGCTCAGATCGCCGAGGAAGAGTTTAAGCTCGTTCCCGACGACGAAGAAATAAAGAAAAAGGCCGAGGAACTGCGCCGCCGCGCGGAGGAATCGGCAAAGCGGGCTGAAGAAGCTGCCGCATATGCCTTAGAAAATTGGCAGCCGACCCAAGCGGCAAAGAAGGCCTATCACAATCTCGCCCGAACGATACATCCCGACCTTGCCCTCGATCCGGCCGAAAAGGAAAAGCGTCACGGATTGATGGCACAACTAAACGCAGCATACTCGACAGGCGATCAAACGACATTAAACAGGCTCGTCGAAGATTTCCGGAACAGCCCAGATCTTGTCAAGGGCGACTCGATCGGCGACGAGCTTGTGCGTTCGATACGCCAAATATCGCAGGTAAAGAAGCGGCTAAAAGAGCTTCTCGACGAAAGGCTTGCCGCCGAGCGTTCAGAGCTGTATGTTCTGCGGGAAAAGATGCTTGCCGAGATGGCCGCTGGGCGGGATATGATAAAACAGATAGCCGCTCGAACCGGCGTCCAGATTAGGAAATCTGAGCGCAGGCTGGCAAATCTCCGGGATGTCAATAAGGCCGCCGAGGAATACGTAAAAGAGAAATACGGCATGGATATTTCCGGCTTTAGACAGCCGCCGCAGTGAAATATTTTTCTTGACACAAGCGGCAGTTTGTGTAAAAGTCTGAATATAGCTTTTTATAGTCGGCCTTGTAGAGGAAAATTGGATTTTCAGGGGTTCGCGGGTGCATACGCCCTGTATGCGTCCGTGAAATAGGGGGCGACGGTGTGGGAGACGGCGCCCCCGCTTTATTTTAAATCGAATTTCCTGCGGCATAACCCGACGCCCATGCCCACTGAAAGTTGTAACCTCCGAGCCAGCCTGTAACATCAACAACCTCACCAATAAAATAAAGGCCCGCGACTTTTTTCGACTCCATTGTCTGTGATGAAAGTTCATCTGTCGAAACTCCACCGATCGTCACTTCTGCCCTGTCATAGCCCTCGGTTTCCCGAAATCTCAACTGCCAATTGCTCAGTTTTTCTGCTACAGACTCTATCTCGCGCTCGTTCATTTGATATAACGGCTTGTTTTCAAATTC
>JAYVFJ010000046.1:0-2720 GCA_043773225.1 Chloracidobacterium sp. | reverse complement strand
TGTCCGCCGCGGACATATTTGTTTCGCCTTCGCATTCCGAGAGTTTCGGCCTTGCCATTTTGGATGCGATGGCCGCCGGAACTCCGGTCGTCGCAACCGCGACCGACGGTGCAAAGGAACTTATGAAAGGAACAGACGCATTGGCTCCGGTCAAGGACCCTCTCGCGCTTGCCGATAAGATCTGCGAGTTTTTGGACGATGCCGAACGCCGTCGCTTTCTGGGATCACATTTGCAGGTGATCGCTCTCGAAAACTTTGGCTTGAGATCAATGGCCGATGCGACCGAGGCTCTTTACACAAAAGTGCTGGCGGCTAGCAGCTAGGAGCTGGCAGCTAAAATGGCTACTTTGGCTTTCTATAAAAATCAGTTTATTTTATTGCGTATGCGGCTATCTTGTTTTATCTTCCTTTTGGCTCTCGCTTTATCAATGAACGCCAATTCGCAGACAGCCGAAAGATTTGCCGACGATTGGGAAAAGGAGCATGTTTCTAAAATTCTTCCGTCTAATGTTACTCACGCAGACCTCAAAAAATATCTCGGCCAATTAAAAAAATTCGGCGTAACCGTAAACGAAGCAGGCCGCAGTTATGCAAACCGTGAGATATACCAGATCGAGTGGGGCAAAGGGCCGCTAAAGATATTTATGTGGTCGCAGATGCACGGCGACGAACCGACCGCGACCTCGGCTCTGGTCGATATGTTTGCTTATCTTCAAAAAAATCGACGCAAGGATTGGGTGAAGAAGATCGAGAATGCAATGATGATCCGAGCCGTCCCGATGCTCAACCCTGACGGGGCCGAAATTTATCAGAGGCGAAATGTGCAGGGCATTGATATAAACCGCGATGCACTGGATTTAAAAACGCCAGAGGCTCGATTGCTAAAAAAACTCCGCGACGACTGGAACCCCGCGATCGGATTTAATTTGCATAATCAAGGCGCGCTCACGACCGTCGGTAACTCGAGATATCAGGCGGCGATCTCGCTGCTTGTCGTTTTTGGCGATGAAGCAAAGACGACTAGTTTCGGGCATGAACGCAACCAGCGAATTGCGTCGGCTATGACTACATCGCTGCAAACATTCATCCCCGGCCACATCGCCCGCTACAGCGATGAATGGACGCCGAACGCATTTGGTGATAATTTTTCGGCTTGGGGAACGCCGACGATCCTGATCGAGACCGGCGCTCTTCACGGCAAGGACGAGATGTTTTTGGTTAAGATGAATTTTGTCGCATTTATGACCGCGCTCAACTCTCTGGCGAGCGGAAGCGAGCGAACTTTTGACACGAGTTCTTATTCTTCATTGCCTGAAAACGGTTCGGGCAATTTGTATAATATTATTTTCCGCCGGGCAAATATTGTCGGCAGATCGGCTGACATAATTGTTTCTGATATTGCGATAAATACGGAACGCCGCCGGGCGAGTTTTCCCGCTCTGAACATGATTCGCCGGATCGGCGATCTTGCAAATTCGCACGGCCTCGAAGAATATGACGTAAGCAGTTTCAATGTTGTTCAAAGGCTTGGCAATTTGAAATCGGGCGAGCTTGCCGAGTTTTTCTTTTACCGAAAAGACGGCGTTGTTGATTGGGCTTCGACTGACATCGAAAAACAATTTCCGCCTGACGCAATATTTTCCGGCGGAAAGTGGATCAAGAGCGACAAGGCCATTGTTAAAAAATAGTGTTAACGCTTCTCAAGATAAAAAATATTGCCCTCATTGACGAGCTTGCCATCGAATTCGGCGGCGGGCTGAATCTTTTAACAGGCGAAACCGGCTCCGGCAAATCGATCATCGTTGACAGCCTCGGGGCGTTGACCGGCGAGCGTGTATCAAATGATTTGATAAAAGAAGGTCGCGAGTCTGCTTCCATAGAAGGGTTGTTTTCGGTTGCGGTTGACCGCGATCTAAAACGCGTCTTTGACGAAAGCGGCATTGAGATCGAGGATTCCGGTGAGTTGATCGTCCGCAGGGAAATTTCGCTAACGGGCAAAAATCGCATTTTTATAAACGGCCAATTAGTCACGCAAAATCTGCTGAAGAAGCTCGGAAGCTACCTTGTCGATATTCACGGTCAGGGCGAGCAAGCGTCGCTCTACGACGTCGAGACTCACATCAACATGCTCGACGAATTTGCCGATGTTGAAAAATTAAAAGAAAAAGTTTCAAATGCTTTTTCTGCGATGACAGTTCTTCGCTCGGAACTTGCGTCGCTCGAAAAGGATTCTGCCGAAAAGCTGCAGCTAATCGACATTTTGCGATTTCAGGCCGGCGAGATAAAGACTGCCGATTTACAGCCAAACGAAGACCTTGAACTCGAAGAAGAAAAGCTGCGTTTGAATAATGTCGAAAAACTCACCACCCTCAGCAGCGAGGCATTTTCGCTGCTTTATGATAATGCGGAATCAACCGCAGGGACATTGGAAAAGGCAGAGCGAAGAGTAACCGAATTGGCAGAATTTGAATCGAAATTCGGCGAGTATAACGATAGCATAAAGTCAGCCCGGGCTGTGATCGAAGACCTCGCCATCGCCGTGCGCGATTTTCGAGCACGTTTGGAATTTTCTCCCGAGCGGCTTGAGAAAATAGAAAATCGCCTTGCTGAGATCGCACGGCTAAAGCGAAAATATGGAGATTCGATAGACGCTATTCTCGAACATCTGCGCGTCAGCGAAGAGCGTTTGCAAAATATCGAAACGGCAGAGTTTCGAGAAG
>JAYVFJ010000045.1:0-2919 GCA_043773225.1 Chloracidobacterium sp. | reverse complement strand
GCAAAGGTGTCCATGGTGTTCTGCGCCTGTAAAAACGTTAAACGATCCGGCTCGCCCGGCCTTGCATTTGAAGGATCGAGATAATCGCAGTATCTCTTGCAGAAAAGATTACCCGTGCTGATAATATAAATAGGCACGCCGGCTTCCTGAATAGTGCGGCGAATCTCATCGTAACTGACACCGCCAAAAGTATTTATCCCCGACGCGACAAGGATGATCGCCTTTCGTTTCGACCGCACATTAACCATACCGCCAAATTCGGCGGTGTTCTTTTTCGAATCTTCCAAAACAACCGCATCGCCTTTTCCGCCTAAAAGAGCAAATTCCATCGCTCCGTAAAGATTGCTGTCGGTAAAGGCCGGACGATTGCGCAGCAGTAGGTTTATCGTATCGTTTATCCTTTTCGGATCGTTGGTAAAATCCGTGATCGTCGTCGGCCTGAGGTCAAAGGCAATGACGGAAGCATAATCGTTTGGCGGTTTTATAAACCGCGTCAAAAATCCGGCGACGGGCCGCAGCACTTCATAAGTTCCCGGCTCAAAATAACCGCCGGCGGCCCGGCCAAATATCTCGCTCCAACGGCTGTATTCGACGACGAGCGTAACAGTGATCGGTGATTCGGGCGTTGCAAAATTTGAGATGTCCTTTTTGACACCGTTTTCAAAGATAACAAAGTTCTCTTTTTTCAAACCGGTGATGATCTGCCCGGTTTTTTTGTTAAAAACGACGGCATCGACATTGACGATATTTGTCTCGATCTTTTCGACAGTCGGGTCAAAAACGGCGTTCTTTTCTTCTTCGGCCCGTTTCCTTTCCTCTTCTGCCTTTTTTAAATCTTCTGCCGATGGCCGCGTATTCTTTTTGCTTTCGCCGGTCGGTTTTTCAGTCTTCTGCGGTTTTGACTGGGCTAATACGCCGGTAACTGAAAACGCTAATGCAGCAAAAACCGCAAAAACAAAAAGCTTAAAGCTAAGATTACGCATATTTATCCCTAATTCTACGACCTGTGAAGTTAGATACAAATTGTCCGCCTTTAGTTGGTCAAAATCAAGAAAAGTAAGCAGTAAACTATTCCCATTCCCTTTATACTATTCAATTTATAACAAAGATTGTTATAGATGGCTAAAAATGCTATTGTGAGTTCTAGAGAGGAATTTTAATATGAATGTTTCATTAACCCCCGAACTGGAACAAATCGTAAGTTTCAAAGTGAAAAGCGGTTTATACAATTCTGCCAGCGAGGTCGTGCGCGAAGGTTTGCGTCTTTTACAACAACGCGATGAAATGCGCGAAATGAAATTAGAAGTACTGCGCAAAGAAATTCAGAAAGGCATCGACGACCTTGAAGCGGGGCGTGTTAGAGACGGCAGCGAGGTCATGGCAGAATTCAAACATCGCCTTCTCGATATGAAAAACCGAAATGGGTAAATACATTATTACCCGCCAAGCTGAATTAGATATTGATGAGATTCTTGCCTATATAGCCGCAGACAGCCTCGATGCCGCGCTTTCCTTTAATGTTCGTCTAACCGAACTTTTTGAAATGTTGGCGGCTAACTCGAAAGCCGGAGTGGAACGCTCGGAGCTAAAAGAAGATTTACGCAGTTTCCCTCAGGGCAATTATTTGATTTTCTATCGCAGGTGGGCCGGAAACGTAGCGATTGTTCGTGTCATTCATGGGGCACGACACTTGGAAGAAATATTTATCTAATGCTGCCTCAGTAGGATTGCAATGACCAGCCGATACACGAGGCTGACCGGCAGGCCGACGACGTTCCAGTAATCGCCCTCGATGCCCTCGATGAAGAGAGCGGCCTGCGCCTGCACGGCGTAGGCGCCTGCCTTATCGAGCGGATCGCCGCGTTCGGCCAAAAACGCTATCTCTGCATCCGACATAGGAGCAAACTTCACGCGTGTTCGCTGGATGTCTGATCTTGTTTTGCCATTTATCACTACGGCGACGCCGGTCAGCACCTCATGCCAATTGCCTGAAAGCATCTTCAACATTCGATATGCGTCGGACAGATCGTCAGGTTTGCCGAGAAGCTCGCCGTTTATTACAACGGTTGTGTCTGCACCAAGAACAATCTCGTCAGGGTAATTGACCGCAACCGCCTCTGACTTTTCACGGGCAAGGCGAACGACGTAATCTTCCGGCAATTCACCATCGCGCTCGCTCTCATCAATGTCGGGCACATGTTTAGTAAATTCCCAACCCACCGAAGCAAGTATCTCCGCCCGACGCGGGCTACCGGAGGCGAGTATCAATTTTGGAAGTTCGATCATATGCAACTGAGGTTGTGTATCGCCCTTACTGACGTGCGGGCTTTCGCAAAAGAATTTTCTCGTCTAAAATGATAATTGATTGACGGCAGAAGACAAATGGAACAGCTTTTTAGTGCAATCCCGGCGGTATTGAAAAATCTGGAGCCGAATCCCGAAGCCGACAAGGCGATCGTTTTCGCCGCGTGGAAGCGATGCTCGGGCGAATTGCTCAGCGACCGAACGACGCCTTTGGACTTCGCTGACAACCGACTAATTATCGCCGTCGCCGACAAAACATGGCAGCGGCACCTCGAAGACCTCAGCCCGCAGATGCTCGTAAAACTCAACGATTATCTAGGCCAGGGCGCGGTCAGGTTTATCGAGTTTCGGGTTATGCACAAGCCCGCACGTTAGTAAGGGCGGAACACACAATGTTGAATGTATCGCCCTTACTTACTTGCGGGCTTATGCAAAAAATGAAATATGGACATTAGACAAGTCGCAAAACTGGCACATCTTGAGATCTCGGACGCCGAGGTCGAGCTTTATACGCCGCAGATGGAGAATATCGTCAAGTATGTTGAGCAATTGAATGAGCTCGACACCGGCGATATCGAACCGATGCTCGGTGGATTGACCGCCGAGGGCGAGACA
>JAYVFJ010000044.1:0-5016 GCA_043773225.1 Chloracidobacterium sp. | reverse complement strand
TGAGGTGGTCTAATTTAGCCGGACACGAAACTCTCTGTAAAATGGGAGTATGAAGAAATATGATGATGAATTCAAACGGGAAGCAGTGAGGAAGGTATTTGACGGGCAGTCGGTGGCGAGCGTGGCACGGGAGACTGGGGTGTCGGAGAATCTTTTGCACGATTGGAAGAAGAAGGCAATGGCATCGAGCACGGGCGAGACGCGGGAGATGATTGAGTTAAAGAAGCAGCTGCGGGAGGTAAAAATGGAGAATGAGATCCTAAAAAAGGCGGCGCTTATCTTCGGCAGAGGAAGTTAGAAAGATATAAGTTTATCGCGGGCGAGAGCGGGAATTATCCTGTGCGGGTGTTGTGTCGGGTGATGAAGGTAAGTCGTTCGTGTTATTACGAATATCTCGAACGGTGCGCGGCAGCGGATAAGCGAGCGGCGGAGGCGAAGCGGGTGCGGACATGTTTTTTTATTCACCGTCGGCGATACGGATCGCGGCGGATCGGGTTTGATCTCGGTCTCGGACGGTTTCTGGTGCGGCGGCTGATGAGAGAGCAGAATCTGGTGGCGATCCAGCCGAAACGGTTCAAGCCGCAGACGACCGATTCGCGGCACGGCGGACTTATCAGCCCTAATCTGTTGAAGCTGCCAGAGAATCAGCCACATCGTCCCGGCGAAGTGGTGGTCGGCGACATCACATATTTGCCTTTAAGAGGCGGCAAATGGTGTTATCTGGCGATGTTTCAGGATAAACTGACGCGGCGGATAATCGGCTGGGCGGTCTCGAACACGATGAGAGCCGAACTGGTTGTCAGAGCATTAAAGATGGCTCTTAGGCGTGGATTGATCAGGCGAGGCGCGATGGTGCACACCGATCGCGGCTCGCAGTATGTGTCGAGAGTTTATCGACAGCTTCTGGCATGGCACGAGATCAAACAGTCGATGAGCGGGAAAGGCAATTGCTATGACAACGCCCAGGCCGAAAGCTTTTTTTCACGCTTCAAGGCCGAGCTTCTCGAAGATGGCGTTTTTGAAGACGTTAACCAGGCCAGATCGGAAACCTTTAGCTACATCGAAGGCTATTACAACCGCAGCAGAAGACATTCGGGCATCGGTTACTTAAGCCCGATCGAGTTTGAACGGCAATTGACAAACGGCACTCGTTTGCCGCAACTTAAAGACCAACCGGTGAAGCAGAGACTGGCAATGCTGGCGAGCAACCCGTCAAGGAATAACCGGCCGCAAACTCATCAACAATGAGTCGCGGCGAGATGAAAAAACCATCTCGCCGCCGCATCCTCCGCCGTTGATAGATTTGCCAATGCCTAAAAAAACGCAAACTTTGAAAACTAAATCAACCAAAAGGAGCGAGAGGATCGTGTCCTGAAACACTTGACCACCTCATTAACTCCTGACCAGGGGAGAATACTTGTTGAGTGCGCAGTATGGACACGGAAGGGAACGAAAGTGGCCGATGTTGCATGGTTTTCTGACGGTCTTTGGAAGAGCCAAAGGGACAAGCCCGAAGCGCTTATTGCTCCGGAACTTTGTGTCGAAGTAGCCTCGATGAGTAATAGTCAGCGAGAGATGAATCAGAAACGAAAGTTATATTTCGAACAGGGTGCTTCGGAATTCTGGTTCTGCGACGAATATGGGAACGTCAGTTTTTATGATGATAAAGGCCCAATAGAAACCTCGGTTCTGTTTTCAGATTTTCCAAGCAAGATCGAAATTTAGCACGTGCTGCAAAACGCTCCAAAAATTCTCATTATCTCATCCGACACCGGCGGCGGGCATCGGTCTGCGGCTTTGGCGATAGCGGAAGGTTTGCAGAATTTTTGGAAGGGCGAATCCGCTGTCGTTCGCACTATCAAGGCAGTTGAAGAGTCGCATCACATCACCGAAAAGCTTGTTAATTTTTACAATTGGGTGCTGAGAAACAAACAGCACTGGATGAAATATCTGTATTGGACGATGAACAAAATACGCCCCGAAACGCGCGAGTTTTTTCATAGGCGCTGCATCGGTTATGTGCGTGGGCAGTTCGATAAATGGTGTCCGCACGTCGTCGTTAGTGTTCATCCTTTAACTCAGCATATAGTAGCTAAAATTCTGAAAGAATTGAACTTAGCCGAACAGGTTCCATTGGTTACGGTCGTCACTGATCCTTGTTATGGTTTTTGGAAAGGCTGGGCTTGCGATGACGTGTCGCTTTACCTTGTGGCGAATGACGAGGCGAGGCAGCAACTGCTTGATTACGGAATCGCGCCGGAGCGGATCAAGATCTCGGGAATGCCTGTCGATCCCAAGTTTCACGAAATAAACGAGGCCGACGCTCAGATCGCCCGCAAAGCATACGGCCTTGATCCGGAAAAATTCACCATCTTTCTAAACGCCGGTTGGATCGGCGGCGGAAATATTCCGCAGATATTTAAGGAACTTGTTCGCGGCGAATTAGATGTTCAGGCGATCTTTCTCGCGGGCAAAAACGAACAGTTGCGTCTCGATGCTGAACAGATCGCAAAGCATGCGAAGTTTCCTGTAAAGGTCATCGGCTATTCCGACGAGATCGAAAAACTGATGCAGTCGGCCAATGTTATGATTTCAAAACTCGGCGGCCTGACGACGTTTGAAGCGATGGCCTGCGGCTTGCCGATAATCGCCGACGCCACGACGCGGCCAATGCCGCAGGAAGCCGGCACCGTTCAACTAATAAGCGACCGCGGCGCCGGAATTATGCTCAAAAGAAGCATTGATATAGTGCCGATGATTCGAAGTCTGATCGGCAATTCGACACAATACACCGACATGAAAGCCGCGACCGCTGGCCTGACAATGCCAAATTCGACGGAATATATTGTGCGAGAGATCAATGCTCTCATAGTAAACAGACAAGCTGCGGCTCAACCGGCTATTTAAGTTATCAGCCACTAATGCACGAATAAAACCAAATGCTTTCGCAATAAAATTCGTGCATTCGTGGCTTAATCTCTTCATATTCGCTTATTGCAACTTGTCACTATTCCACGATTTAATTAACCTTTTCTATTGGAAATCTAGTCAACGGTTTGCGGAGAAATCAGTTTGAGCCTATTACTTGAAGGAAAACGTGCGTTTATTTCAGGCGGCACGCGCGGCATCGGAGCCGCGCTGTGCGAAGTCTTTGCGCGTGAGGGCGCAGACGTCGCGTTTAATTATCATTCGAGCGACGATCTTGCGAAGGAAGTAAAGAGCAAGATTGAAGCTCATGGCCGCCGTGCTTTGAGTTTTAAAGTTTCAGTAACCGACCGCTATGGCATGAAACACATCGCCCGCGAGATCAAGGACGCTTGGGGGGCAATCAACATTCTTGTAAATAATGCAGCCGTTAATAAAGGCGATAATTTTGCAACGACTACCGACAAGAGTTGGGATTGGGTTGTTGATACGAACGTCGGCAGCCTCTTCGCCGTCACAAAACCGTTCTATAAACAAATGATCCGCGAGCGTGTTGGCTCGATCCTCAATATCACATCCGTCGGTGCGATCCGTAGCCTTCCGACATCGGTTCACTACGCCACTTCAAAAGCTGCGATGATCGGTTTCACAAAATGCCTGTCGCGCGAGGCAGCAAATTTCGGCATCTCGGTCAACGCGATCGCTGCCGGGATCTTCGAGACCGATCTCGGTAACACTCTTCCTGCACGTCTGCTTGAGATGCATAAATTCTGGGTTTCAAAAGGCCGCTCAGGCCGCCCGGCAGAGCTTGCCGAATTCGCCGCTTTTATGGTCAGCGACCGGAACAGCTTTATGAACGGCGAGGTCGTCATCGTTGACGGTGGCGCAGTAACATAAGAAATTCAACCGCGAAATATGCGAAAGAGACTAAATAGGAAATCTTATTTTCGTATTTTTTGCGTATTTCGCGGTTAATGTTTTTCCAGTCTTTCCTTTGCGCGGTCGATGAATATTTTTATCATTTCGGCGATGCGTTTAGTCATTTCGCTGCTGATGAGAGATTCGCCGGCGAGCCATGCTAGGGAATGTAACTCGCCGGCTTTTTTTCGACGGAGCTCAACCATTTGGGAAAAATGGACAAGAGTTATGTCTTTGGTTTTTTCGAGAAAGTCGGCGGAGTAGCGAAGAAAATTTTCTGCTTCATTTCGCAGCGGGGACCATTCGATTCGCTCAGCAGTGTTCTCGGTCATCTCAACGGCAAAATTTTGCAGCATCTGTCCGACAAACGGTATCTCGGCTTGAATGCGCCAGTGAGCGACGGCATTTGCGTCTGTGTGGATCTGCTCGATGCCGGGCATAAGCTCGGCAAAATTTCTGACATCGGCGAAAAACTCGCGCACTTTTTCAATGCCCGCTCTGAGTTCAATATCGTCCGCATAACCTGCTTTTACTGTGAACATAGTGGAAATCTGATAGGATAAGTTTACCGATAAGACCTGTATGACCTATGGGACTTACAGGACACAGTGGAGCCATGACCGCGATTATATCAAATGAAAAAACCTGCCCAAAATGCCATTCGCCAAAGATGAAAAGCTGGCCGGAACTTACAGCTGACGAGAAACTCCTCGTCAAAAGCCTGCCGCTGTCCGTCGAATTCACATTAATCAAAAGAAAAAAGCACCGCTTCTGCACGCGGTGCTGGTTTGAGGATATTGGAGAAGGCTTAGTCGAGGTTTGATTTGGCAATTTTACGGTATGGCAGGAACTTCACGCTCCATTACCACCATATGTTCGCCGCGGCTGACCATTCCAACAACTATGTAACCCGCTTCCTTTGCTTCGGTCACTTCTTTTTGTAGAGTCGAGGTGCGAGACGTAGCTAGAAGTTTATATTCATATTCCTTTCGAATTTTTGGTGGGCGTTCCATTATCATGACGATCTCAACACCGCCAATAAATTGTTTTTTAGCAATCATTGTACTTGGAATAAGACGATAACCTGCATCGGCGACCTCGTTCATTTCTTTTTGCATGGTTCCTGTCCGAGTTGTTGCCAGAAGTTTATATTGGAATGGTTCGGTAACAGTT
>JAYVFJ010000043.1:0-15892 GCA_043773225.1 Chloracidobacterium sp. | reverse complement strand
TAGTAGTCGTGCTGCCGGCCGGCTATTTTTTTCCTGCGTATTGGGTGCATCGATATGACGAGTTGATCGCGCGGCAGGCTCACATTTATCACCTTGACGAAAAGCTGGTTTGGAGCTTGATCTATGAGGAAACTTATTTTCGCGGCTGGAAGATCGGTGTCGACGACGAAATCGGTTTGATGCAGGTGACGCCTGTTGTGGCGCGTGATTGGGCAAAGGAAACCGGCTTTAGAGAATATGAGAAACAAGCATCGGAAAATGTGGTCGAGTTTTTGAGCGACCCCGAACGCAACATACAGGCAGGTTGCTGGTATCTGGAAAAAGTGCGCGAGAATTATCGCGGCCGCCCGGCAGAAACGGCAATGATGCTTGCTGCATACAATGCGGGGCCGAGCCGCGTTGAAGAATGGACCAAAGACAACGAGGCAAAGCTCGCCGAAAGCGATTTTATTGATCGCATCGGCATACCATCGACTCGCGGCTACGTTACGTCTATTCTGGCACGTTATAGGTCGCGCCTTTCTGGTCAATGAACAAGTTTGTGAGAAAAGCAAGGGTTTTATTTTTCTCTTTTCATTAATAATTAATAATTTTTAATTAGTAATTAGTAATGGAATAAATCCGCTGTGTGACAAGATGAAGATTCTGACCGCTAACTATGTTCTGCCGATCTCCGCACCGCCGATAGAAAAAGGCTGCGTTGTTATAAACGGCTCAGAAATAGTTACAGTCGGAATGCAAGGAGAAATTGTTGAGCATTTTCCTGATGCGGAAGTTGAGGATTTTGGCGAGGCTGCGATTCTGCCGGGGTTTGTAAATTGCCATTCGCATCTTGAGATCACGTCGATGCGCGGAGCGATGGATGGTGTTGAGCACGATTTTGCGGCTTGGCTGTTAAAGCTGAATGACATGCGTGCAAAGTTGTCTGAGCAGCAAATTCGAGGTGCCGCTATCGCCGGTGCGGTTGAGGGAATACAGGCCGGCGTCACGTGTTTCGGCGATATTGGCAGGTATGGAGTCGCCGGATTTGAAGCGTTAAAATCCACCGGGCTTCGCGGGGTTCTGTTTCAGGAAACTGAATTTTCTCCCGATGACGCGACCGCAGAAAGTGATTTTAAGAAGCTTATCGAGAAATTTGAATCATCGCGCAAAACAGAAACCGAGCTTGTTCATGTCGGAATATCGCCGCATTCTCCATACACCGTCGGCCCGCGTCTGTTTGAGTTGATCGGCGATTATGCTGTTGAAAATAATGTCAGACTCACGATCCACGCCGCAGAGTCCGCGGACGAAAATGAGCTTCTGCAAAACGGCATAGGTTTTTTCATTGACGTCTATAAAAAATTCGGTGTCGAATGGCAAAGTCCGCATTGTTCCGCGATCGAATATCTTGACCGCCTCGGCGTATTACGAACAAAGCCGTTGTTAGCTCATTGCGTAACGGTTTCTGAAAGCGATATAGAGTTGATCGCGAAAAGCAATTCGGCTATCGCTCATTGTCCGAAGTCGAATGCAAAATTCGGCCACGGCTATGCGCCGTTCGAGGCGTTTCTCGACACAGGAATTGCCGTCGGACTAGGCAGCGATTCGGTAGCAAGTAACAATGTCTGTGATATTTTAGAAGAGTCGCGTTTTGCCGCTCTAGCCGCGCGCAACCGTCAGGGAAGTCGTCGTTTTCTATCGGCAAAAGAAATGCTCGAGACTGCTACGCTTGGCGGTGCAAAAGCCCTCGGCCTTGATCACGTAATAGGAACTCTCGAATCCGGCAAACAGGCTGACATTATTGCTATGTCACTTTCACACTCCGCGCAGCACCCGATCAACGACATTCACACTGCACTTGTCTTCGCGTCAAACGCGAGGGATGTTGTGATGACTATGGTCGCGGGACAGAAGATCTTTCAACGAGTTGAATCGTCATAAACGATCATCTACCAAAAAAAACTAGGAAATTCACGCTTAATAAATGCATCCAAAGCGGCTTCTGTCATACCTGTAACCTTAACTGCTTTTTTAACAACTCTGTCCACGTCTTCAGAAACCGGACTCCCAAACACAGCTAATTTAAATCCGGTCGTATTTTTGGCGAAGTCCGACATCAAATCACCGGGCGACATCCTGAGTTTTATTGGCAGAACATAAAGAGCATCTGCCCGAAAAGAACCAAATACCTTACTAGAAATATCTTTATTCTCTGTCTGTTCAGATAAAACCAGTTTGATTTGCCTTAGTTCAATCTGCTTACCATCGCTAATTACATAAACCCGTTTGATCGGTAATTCTTCCCGATCCTGGGTGAGGGCTGTAATCATGATCACGGCATTACCACCTAGAGCCGCATATTCCTTTTCGTCCCGCGGATAACCTATATCATAGAACGCAACGCGCGGAATTGGAGCGTTTGCCTGATATTTGACGGCAATAGCCTCGATTCTTTGAGTGATGCCTTCAGGAGTTGCTGGTTGATCACGCCAGGATGGGGCATCAACAATATGTTTGGGGCGATATGTATCCAAAAACTTGCCTACAAAATTCCCATCTTCGGAGCCATCGGGTTTTGTGATTGTCCAGTCCATTAAATCGCCCTCAGGAAAAGAATAACCATCTCCGAACTTAAAACCGGCAACTAATTGAATATCGCTGGCTATTGTTCCTTTAACAAATCCGTTTTTGATCTCTCTAACGGCAATAAAAACCTGTTCGATTTTGCCTGATGCGTCGTGTAGTCGAGTCGTTATAAAGAAACTTTGCTTAGGCGGAAGTCCCTTTAGAAAATCCCCCTTTGCTTGAGGATAGGTTTTCTTCGCCATCGCTATATAAGGCTTGATCGCATCCTCGTACTGCCGTCTCTCGTCATTTTTTACATCAATTGGTTTATCTTTGGAAGCATTAGGTGCAATGTTGACCGTTGGCGCGGGTTGTTGAGAAAATGTACAAATTGATATGACAAATATAAGGAATATAGTAAACGGGCCTGTTTTCATTTTTACCTCGCTGTAATTATCTAATTTAGTCTGCGCGTAGATGTAGTGAGACTGTTGTAATCCATAAAAAGCTATTTTTCAAGTGTTGCTTCCAATTCCTTCAACAACATCGCAGGTGTCCATTCATTTCCGGGAAATACCTTTGTGATTTTGCCGTCGGGGCCGATCGCGATTGTTCGGAGGTTGTGGTTGATCTGGGCTTTGTCTTTTTCGTCTATCTGGTATCGCAGGCCAAAGAAGTCGGCGATCTTGCGGACTTCGGCATCGTTGCCGACGGCTAGCTGCCATACGTCGAATTTCACTTTTGGGTCGTTGCCGAGATAGCCGATGCCGTAGGAACGCAGTTTGGCAGGCGTGTCGTTTGCCGGGTCGAACGAGATGCTCAGGAGTCGGATTTTGTCTTTTATTTCCGGGTCCTGCGCCACTTGATTTGCAAGATCGCTAAAATGCGTGGACATTCTGATGCAGGCATCGGGCAAAGGACATTTTGCGTAGATGAAAGTGATGGCGAGCGCTTTCCCGCGAAAATCTTTTAGAGAAATGCGTTTGCCGTCCTGATTTGTGAGCGCAAAATCGGGCGCTTCTTTTCCGACCTGTGCAAAATTGTCGTTTACGGGAACGGGCGATTGGTTAGGATTCGGAGCGGCGACGATGCCGATATTTTCAAGGTAATAAGGGTCCTTATCGTTGTTGTCAACGACGAGTTCGGCCCTGATCTCGGAGCCGGGCAGCAGGTCGTCCCAAACCCAATCGGCATGTATCGGGAAATCCATCGTCATCGCGTCCATATAGCCTTCGACGGGCTCGTGGTCGATAGTGGCCTTCTTTGCCGTGCGGTCAACTGCGACGACTTTGCCTTTGAGTTGATAACGCTTGCCCGCGGCGGGTTGTTGATTATTACTAACACCGCTTTTGCAGCCAAAGAGAGAGATTATTAATAAGAACAAAACAAAATATCGCATAATTCAATAACCGCATTTTAGCAAAGTTTCTATGTTTTCTGTAAAATCGCTTTACAGTGCACAAGCCCGCACGTTAGTAAGGGCGGAACACGCTATGTTGAATGTATCGCCCTTGCTTACGCGCGGGCTTGTGCAGCGAATTATGACGGCACGAAATTTGAGCGGAAAGATTATCGCCGAAGCCATAAAAGCCGAGATCGCCGATGAGGTCAGAGCTTTTGAGGCCAAACACGGTATTCGGCCATGTCTTGCTGCCGTGCGTGTCGGGTCAGATCCGGCATCCGAGATTTATGTTGGGAACAAGGTTAAGGCTGCTGCAGAATTAGGCATTATTTCCGAGCATCATCATTTGTCTGCGGATACGAATCAAAAAGAATTGCTCTCGCTCATCGCCGAATTGAACGGACGCGACGAGGTTGACGGAATACTTGTTCAACTGCCGCTCCCGCCGCAGATCGATGAAAGATTGATCCTCGAATCCGTTGATCCGGCAAAAGACGTTGACGGCTTTCACCCCGAAAATGTCGGCAAATTGTCGCTCGGTTATCCGTCGCTGATCCCATGCACACCGGCGGGCGTGATCGAGATCTTAAAACGTTCCGATATTGAAATTGCTGGGAAACACGCTGTCGTCGTCGGACGCAGCAACATTGTCGGCAAACCACTTGCGATGCTGCTGTTGCGCGAGCACGCGACGGTTACGATCTGCCATTCGCGAACCGTAAATTTGCCGGAAATAACCAGGCAAGCAGACATCCTGGTTGCGGCGATCGGCCGGGCAGGATTTATTCGCGGCGAGCATATTAAAGAAAATTCAACCGTGATCGACATTGGCATAAACAAAGTCGAAAATGAAGCATTCGCTCGCAAACTCTTTGCAGATGAAGACTTGGAAAAACGTTTGAAAGCGATCGAAACGCGCGGTTTTTCGCTCGTTGGCGATGTCCACCCAAAAGAGACAATGAAAAAAGCCGCGAATTGGACGCCTGTTCCCGGAGGAGTCGGCCTTTTAACAGTTGCTATGTTGATGAAAAATACAGTCGAAGCCGCGAAAAGGAGAAGAGGAATTTAGCCACAGAGAACACTGAGAACACTGAGAATTTTTTATTCAATCTCATCTTCCTCTGTGTTCTCCGTGGCGAATAAAAAAATATGAAATTTGAAGAATACCAATCCGAAGCGAGCCGGACGGCTCTTTACCCGAAACGTTTGAACAATCTCGAATACCCGACACTCGGCCTTGCGGGCGAAGCGGGCGAGGTTGCCAATATTGTCAAGAAAATTCAGCGCGATCACGGCGGCGTGATAAACGACGAAATTCGTGGAAAGTTAAAAGATGAACTTGGCGATGTGCTCTGGTATATCTCTGCATGCGCGGATGAATTGGGTTTGACGCTAGCCGAGATCGCTGCGTATAACGTCAATAAATTAGCCAAACGTCATGGGCGTTAAACTTTTTATTTTCCAAATTAGCTGCCAGCTACTAGCTGTTAGCTGCTAGCCGGAAGCGACAGAAATGTTAAAAGTCGGACTCACGGGGTCGATTGCCGTCGGCAAATCGAATGTTTGCGATTATTTTCGCGAACTTGGCTGTCATGTGCTCGATGCCGATAAAACTGCACGCGAAGTTGTAGAACCAGGCACTGTTGGATTGATGCAAATTGTGAATGAGTTCGGCAGCAGTGTCCTGCAGCCAAACGGCGAGCTTGATCGAAAAAAACTTGGTGCAGTTGTCTTTGCCGACGAAGAGAAACGCAACCTTCTTAATTCCATCGTGCATCCATTGGTTATCGAGGCTCAGGATCGTTGGATAAACAAAGGCGAAAAAGATGATCCGGATGGGGTCGCGATAGTTGATGCCGCCTTGATGATCGAATCGGGCGGCTACAAACGCTTTGACAAAATTATTGTCGTCTGGTGCGAACCTGCGATACAATTGACCCGCCTGATGCTACGCGATAACTTGAGCGAGCAGGACGCGAAAATGCGTATTGATGCTCAAATGTCACAGGAAGAAAAAAAGCGTTTCGCCGATCATCTGATAGACACTTCCGGCGGTTTTGAAGATACTCGCCGTCAGGCCATTAACGTATTAGCGCATTTGCGAACTAATGCGTCTTGAGCACATGCCAATTCAGCAGCAAAAAACTAAAGGAAATCGCGATGGCAGATTACTTTTTCTCATCGCCGTTATTTTCACAATTTTTTTCACTGCCTGCTCTGAAATAGAAAAACCGCAGACCCAGCCGTTTTACGCCGAATCAAAACCGCCGGCTAAACAGGAGTTCCGTTGGAGCAACGGCAAAGCGCCAAAAAGTTTCGATCCGGCTCGTGCGGCATCCGCACCGGAAACCGACATTGTCCGCGCACTTTTTGAAGGGCTGACCGACATTGACTCACGCACATTAAAGGAAATACCGGCAGTCGCCGAAAAATGGACGAGCTCGGAAGATCTTCGCGTATGGACATTTCAACTTCGCGGGGACGCCAGGTGGTCAAATGGGAAAAGCGTTACGGCTGATGATTTTGTGACCTCTTGGAAGCGGCTTGCAACGCTTGGCGACAAGACCGCACATCGCGGGTTGTTTCAGAACATCATCGGGTTACGTTCTCCAAAGAATTCACCGGCGAGCGAGCCGACAGATTTTGTTCAAACTCCGATTGTAAACTTAGAGACTCAGCAGCATAGCGATCAGCCAAATACCACTCCAACTGTTGGTTCCCAACAACCAGTTGCACCGCCTCCACCGGCAAATGTGGCGTCGAATTCTAAGACGGAAACCAAATCCGGCGCGAGTAGATCCGTTCCAGTAAAATTTGGCGTCGAGACCATTGACGAAACCACTCTCAAGGTCACGTTGGAAATACCCGATAAGGATTTTCCAAAGTTGGTTGCCAATCCGATCTTTCGTCCCATCTATGGCGACGGCGTCGAATTTGAGGCCGATCCGCTTGACCGCAACATCGTTACGAACGGCCCGTTCAAAGTAGTGAGCATTGGCAACGACGGCATCGCGCTTGACCGCTCTGAAACGTATTGGAAAAAGTCGGCCGTGAGTCTTGAACATGTTCGCTTTGTTTCAAAGGAAAACGCCGAAGACGCGCTTGCCGCATACAAAAACGGCGAGGTTGATGCCGTTACGAATGCCGAATTCGCTCCGCTGGCGTTAAAACTACTCGCTCCGTATAACGATTTTCGCCAGACGACGCACAGCGCTTTAAATTTTTACGCATTCAATACTAAAAATCCGCCATTCAACGACCAACGTGTGCGTGAGGCGTTGGCGATCTCTATTGATCGTGAGCGTTTGACCAACGGCGAACTTGAAGGCTCCGCCCTTCCAGCGGTTTCTTTTTTGCCTTTGGCTGATAAGAAGAACGCCCGGCTTTTGTTTGATGTTGATCGGGCAAAACAACTTGTTGAAGCGGCGGGTTATTTGAACGGCACAGGTTTTCCGAGGATACGGCTTTTGATAAATCGAAACGACATCCAGCAGCGAGTCGCCCGCGCTGTCGCCAAAATGTGGAGGCAGAATCTAAACCTTGACACCGAGATAATCGTAAAAGATATGTCGGAAATAGAAAATGCTCGCATTTTAGGCGCGTATGATCTTGTGCGTCGAGGTGTTGTGCTTCCGACGGCGGACGAAACGGCCGGCCTGTCAGCGATCTTCGGCATGGCAGAAAAAGTGGAACCGGCTACCGTGCCAAAAGATTCTGAGGAGAGCGATGCTCAATCAACTATGTCAATGGCTCCTAAACTTCCGGTGATCGCATATGCGCCTATGGGACTGAATACGGCTAATAATGTTATCGTTACCGAAGAGCAAGCGGTTTCTGAGGTTAGCGCGATACCGTTGTATTTCCCGATGTCTTATGCACTCGTAAAACCGTATGTCAAAGGATTTGAGATCAACGGCCTTGATGCGGTGTCTCTGGGAGATATTAATATCGACGGCAATTGGCGGCCGTAGAGGGAAGAAACTCAAATTAAAATCGGTTTGCATTTTTGGAGTCCTGAAGCATGACACCACTACAATTCAGACGATCTCAAAAAACTCTCGTGTTTCTGGTAGTGTGTTCGTTTCTTACCGGCTGTTTTACATCAGCCAGAGGGCGTTATTTCGGGCACGCTGTCCCGCCGAAGGGAAACGTGCTTCGATACGTAACCGGCTCCGAACCTGAAACTCTCGACCCGCAAATCTCAAGCGGTCAACCGGAAGCTCGAATTTACATGGCTATTTACGAAGGCCTCGTCGAATATGGCCCGAAGGACATGCAGCCAATACCGGCGCTTGCCAAGAGTTGGGAAATCAGTCCGAATGTTGATGAGTTTATCTTTCACCTTCGCGAAAACGCCAAATGGAGCGACGGCACGCCGATCACGGCAAATGATTTTGTTTACAGCTTTCGGCGCGGGTTCTCTCCTGAAACCCTATCATCCTCCACCGAGCTCGGTTTCTTTATTCAATATGCCGAGGCATTTAACACCGGACAGGTGTTCGTGAAAAAAGGCGATGAGTTTTTGCTTGCCAAGGATTTCGGCGGCGAAGAACAAAAACCGTCAGCGGTATTTGGCACGGAAACCGATTTTCATAAATTTATACGCTCGCCCGCTCGTTTGACAATTCCCGGAGACGAAAAATCTCGAGCCAAACGGCTCGATGCCGATTCAAAATTAAAAGCTGCTGTTGCCGGTGCCGAATTTATTCCCGTCAACGCCGAAGACATTGGCATTGAAGCCTTAGACGACTACACGCTCAGAATATCGCTCCGGCAAAGCGCTCCTTTTTTTATTGGCCTGCTTGCACATCAATTTTTTAGATTGGTCCCGCAAAAAGCTATTGATAAATGGAAAAAGGAATGGACGCGAAAGGAACATATATTGACCTGCGGCGCTTTTCGCATTAAGGATATTCGTCCATACGATGCTCTGGTGCTTGAGAAGGACCCGAACTATTGGGACGCGGCAAATGTTCATCTCGACGGTTTGGAATTTTATCCGCTCGAAGAGAATGCGACAATAATGAACCTTTACAAGTCCGGTTCGATTGACGCATTTCTGAATCACACCGTTCTTACGTCATGGATAGAAGAAGTTCGCGAGTATAAGGACGAGTATCTGAATTTTCCCGAAAATGCGACGGCCTATTACAGCATGAATGTAACAAAGCCGCCCTTTAACGACCCGAAGATTCGCAAGGCTTTTGCAATGGCGACTGACCGCGAAGCTCTTTCAAATTTCCGCAAGGTTACAAAGCCGCTTTACGATCTCACGCCTCCAGGCATCTTTCCTGATTATGACAAAGCTCGTGCAAAGGTAAGCGAGGAAATTCGCAACGAGCGCGGCATCAGCTCCGAGGTTTGGGCAAAATATAATAAATTCGATCCCGAGCAGGCAAGAAAAACACTCACCGATGCCGGATTTCCCGTTCAAAAAGTTGGCGACGGTTATTCGTGTCCCAGTTTCCCGACCGATACGGTTTCTCTGATGTTCAATACTAATGAAAATAATCGGGCGATCGCCGAATTTGTTCAGGCTCAGTGGAAGCAGTATCTCGGCATCACAATTCCGTTAAAAAGTCAGGAATTTAAAACTTTTCTAAAAGACCGGCATGACGTTCAGTATATCGGTTTTGCACAGTCGTTGTGGTCGGGCGATTATATGGATCCCTATACTTTTGTCGGACTCCATTACGGCTATCCAAATAACGGCGACACGGGTTTTAACGATCCGAAATACAACAAGATGCTTGATGATGCAAATGCCGAGCTTGACCCTGAAAAACGATATGAAAAACTTGCTCGTGCCGAATTTTATTTAATGGAACAACAGCCCTCGATACCCCTGACGGTCAACGCAACCAATTGGATGAAAAAGCCTTATGTAAAAGGCTTGTATCCGAATCCGGGCACGCTAATGCCGTGGAAATTTGCCTATATCGAACGCGATCCGGCCAAATGGGACAAGAATGTTGAGAACATTATGACCGAAACCGACCCTCAGGTTGAAAGGCAATTACAAGAGTTGACGAGCACGCAAAAGGCCACCGAAAAGTAATTATGTTAAACGATGCTTAGTTTCATCATTCGCAGACTGCTGATAATCATTCCAATGTCATTGTTGGTTGTGACTTTGACTTGGGGATTGATCAGGCTTGCGCCCGGAAATTTTTATTCGGGCGAAAAGAAACTGCCGCCCGGCGTCGAAGCGACGATACGAAAAAAATACGGTCTCGATCTGCCTTGGTATCAGCAATACGGCATGATGATGTCGAACATTGTTCGCGGTGATTTTGGTGATTCTCTAAAGTATCAGGGGCAATCGGTTAACGAGATAATACGTCGCCATCTGCCGTTTTCCGCGACGATCGGAATTCTTGGTTATCTACTCGCACTCGTGATCGGGTTGACTGCCGGAATAGTTGCTGCCTTAAAGCAAAATTCCGCTTTCGACTATGGCTCGATGTCACTGGCAATGCTGGGGCTATCTGTTCCGAATTTTGTTTTGGGCCCAATACTCGTGCTTGTTTTTGGGTTCTGGCTATATTGGTTTCCGCCTGCTCGTTGGGGCGGTATATCGGCTCTTGTTTTGCCGGTTTGCACGCTTGCCGCTATATACGCTGCATATATAGCGCGTTTGACGCGCGCGGGAATGTTTGAGGTGATGCGTTCAGATTATATTCGCACTGCACGGGCGAAAGGCTTGGACGAGAAAACGGTTTTGCTGCGTCACGCAATTCGCGGCGGCCTTATCCCGGTAATCTCTTTCACCGGCCCGGCCCTAGCCGCGTTGCTGGCCGGAACTGTGGTAGTCGAAAAGGTCTTTGCGATTCCCGGCCTCGGTAATATTTTTATTCAATCGGTATTAAATCGCGACGAACCGTTGACGCTCGGCATCGTGGCATTTCTTTCGATCTTGATAATGATATTTAATCTCATTGTCGATATCAGTTACGGATTTTTAGACCCGCGTATTCGTTACGAGTAAGTTTCTATGGCGGAGAATGTAGAAATTATCAAAGGAGCCTCGCTGTGGCGGGACGCATGGAGACGGCTGTTGCGAAACAAGCTAGCCGTTTTTGGCATGATCGTGCTGGCAATTATGATCGTCTCCGTCATTATCGGCCCGGCGATAATTTTTTGGACGACCGGATACACCTATGACTTGATACCGACTGACAAGGCTCTGGTAAAAGCATTGCCGCCATCTCTGCAGCACCTGATGGGCACCGACGACGCCGGCCGCGACATCTTAGCTCGCGTGCTGCAGGGCGGACGCATCTCGCTCATGGTCGGCGTTATTTCCACGACTGTTTCTCTTATCATAGGCGTGTCCTATGGAGCGACAGCCGGTTATCTTGGCGGGCGGATAGATAATCTGATGATGCGGATCGTTGATATTCTTTATTCAATTCCTTATATACTTATCGTTATCGTGTTGCTTTCAGTTTTTGGCGGCCCGAGCACGCCGGCGTGGATACAATGGCTATCGGCAACGCTTGGCGGTGCCGGAAATCAAGGCCTGAGTCAGATATTTTTATTGTTTTTTGCCCTCGGAATGGTTTCGTGGCTGACGATGGCGCGTGTTGTTCGCGGCCAGATATTAAGCTTAAAAAATCAGGAATTCATAATGGCGGCAAAGGCGACCGGCGTGTCCACATTCGGGATCATATTCCGCCATTTGGTGCCTAATACTCTTGGGCCGGTGATCGTTTATGCGACGCTGACAGTTCCGAGCGTTATGCTGACCGAAGCCTTTTTGTCGTATCTCGGCCTCGGCGTTCAGGCTCCTTTCGCTTCATGGGGCAGCCTCGCGTCAGACGGCGTAAAGAATATTGCTATATTCCCGTGGCAACTTTTGTTTCCCGGCCTGACAATGGCATTGACTTTGTTTTCGCTAAACTTTTTGGGCGATGGTTTGAGAGACGCTTTAGATCCGCAGACACGAAAATTCTAATTGATGAGCGAACAGAACGGCACAATTTTATCAGTCAACGGTCTGAAGACGTATTTCATGACCGAGGACGGCGTTGTCAAAGCGGTTGACGGCATTTCGTTCGAGTTGAAAAAGGGAGAGACGCTCGGGATCGTCGGCGAATCGGGCAGTGGCAAATCGGTGACGAACCTTTCTGTAATGCGGCTGATACCTGAACCGCCGGGAAAGATCGCGGGCGGTAAGATCGTGTTTGACGGTATTGACGTGCTTGGGCTTCCGATAGACGAGGTTAGAAAGATCCGCGGGCGACGGATAGCGATGATCTTTCAGGACCCGATGACTTCGCTCAATCCGTTCCTAAAAATTTCAACGCAGTTGATGGAGGTCACACGGCTTCACCTCGGCCACAACAAACAGCAGGCTCGTGAGCACGCCGTAAAGATGCTGAAAATGGTCGGTATCTCCGATGCCGACGAACGCATCAACAGCTACCCGCATGAATTCTCCGGCGGAATGCGCCAGCGTGTAATGATCGCGATGGCTCTGAGCTGCGACCCAGAGTTGCTTATCGCCGACGAGCCAACGACCGCACTCGACGTAACGATACAGGCACAGATCCTCGAGCTTATTAAAGACTTAAAAGCGCGTCTTGGCACGAGCGTCATTCTGATTACACACGACCTCGGCGTCGTCGCGGGAATGACCGACAAGATCATCGTTATGTATGCCGGCAAGGTCTTTGAGCAGGCTCCGACGCGGGAATTGTTTGCGACACCGGCAAATCCTTATACAAAAGGATTGTTAAAAAGCGTGCCCGATCCGGCACACGAGCAGGGAAATCCGCTGTATCAAATTCCCGGCCTGCCTCCCGACGTCGCGCACCTGCCGCCGGGCTGCCCGTTTGCCGAGCGTTGCGAACGCGCCGAAGATATTTGCCGCCGCGAATTTCCACCGTTCGTTCAGATAAATGAGAATCACCATTCGCTTTGCCATTTTGCCGGTGAAGTCTATGCCGAATCACGAGCGCCGGCTAAGGAGGATCAATGAAAAAACTCGCTCTAATTTTATTGCTTTTGGTGGCTGTTTCTTTAGGCTGTAAATTGTCCAGCTTGCTGCCAGGCAGTGGAGGTGGCGGTTCGTCGAGCAGCAGCGGTTCATCGGGTGGCTCCGATCCCAAAGTCGATATCATCGAAGCGTCAAGAAAATTCATCGCGCTTCCCGCGTTCTCAGCAAAAATGCAGGGCATGGGCCAAACGGAGATAAAGTCACAGGTCGATTACGCGGCGCCCGATCGGTATCACGTTTCGTATTTGGGCGGAACAGGTGCCGGTATGGAATTGATCTACATCGGTGACGACTCCTATATGAAATCCGGCGATAAATGGAGCAAAATGCCGGGTGGCGGGGCCAAGTCGATCCCGACGTTGCGCGATTCGTTCACCGAGGAAGGTTTGAAGTCGCTCACTGATGCGAAATTCGACGGCGAAGATACAGTCGATGGCAAGCCGGCTCTGGTTTATTCCTACAAGAATGTCACGCCGGTCGGCGACTATCCTTTTACCGTTAAGATGTGGGTTGGTAAAAGCACCGGCCTTCCGGTGAAGATCTATGCCGAATACTCCAACGGCGTGCTCAAGAATATGACCGTAAATTACGATACAGAGTCGCCCGTGACCATCGAGGCGCCGATCAAATAGAATGCCTGAAGCAGACGGAAACAACCTAATTTCTCTTCAAGACCTGAAGGTGCACTACCGTTCGGGTGGCGGGCTGTTTAGCGCCGCAAAGCACGTAAAGGCGGTTGACGGCGTGTCGCTCGACATTAAAAAAGGCGAGACGCTTGGCCTCGTTGGTGAATCCGGCTGCGGCAAATCGACGCTTGGCAAAGCTATTTTGCGGCTTACCGAACCAACCGGCGGCAAAGTTTTTTACAACGGCAAAGACCTGGCCCATTTGCCGCAATCGGCGATGCGTGAACAGCGAAAGGACCTGCAGATGATCTTTCAGGACCCTTACGCATCGCTCAATCCGCGAATGACCATCGGCAATATCATCGGCGAGCCGATCCGCACGTTTGGCCTTGCAAAATGGAAGTCGGTCGAGTCGCAGGTGCAGGAGCTGATGGAAACAGTCGGCCTCAGCCGCCGTTTTGTAAAACGCTATCCGCACGAGTTTTCCGGCGGCCAGCGACAGCGTATCGGCATTGCAAGGGCGCTCGCCGTCGATCCCGAATTTATCGTTGCCGACGAACCGATCTCGGCTCTCGACGTTTCGATCCAAGCCCAGATAATGAACCTGATGGAACGCCTTCAGGCTGAGAAGAACCTAACTTATCTTTTCATCTCACACGATCTTCGTGCCGTTCGCCACTTGAGCGACCGTGTCGCCGTTATGTATCTCGGCCGCATCGTCGAGCTTGCCGACGGCAAAGAAATTTACCGCGACCCGCTGATGCCATATACTCAGGCGCTGATCTCCGCCGTGCCTGTTCCCGACCCCGAGATCGAAGCAAAACGCGAACGCATCATCCTCAAAGGCGACGTTCCTTCGCCAATAAATCCCCCGACAGGCTGCCACTTTCACACCCGCTGTTCGTTTGCCGTTCCCGAATGCTCAAACATCTCGCCAAATCTCGTCGAGATCAAACCGAGGCATTTTGCCGCCTGCATCCGCATCAATCCCGAACATCCAAACATTGAAGAAAACGGCGCCGCCAACCGCGGCGTAATAGGTCAATAAGACAAACTCTGAGCTGCTGTCCCGGTGTCCCGGCGTTTTGCCGAGATGGTTTCAGCCGAAGACTAATATGCCTTTGTCAGCTCGACGCCTGTGTAGTAGTGTTTGATGATCTCGTCGTATTTGACGCCCATTTTGGCGAGGCCGAAAGCACCATATTGGCACATGCCGACGCCGTGGCCCCAGCCTCGGCCGGTGAATGTGTAGCCGGCGACCGTCGAGCCTGTGTAGCGTTTGTTGATGACGAAAAGTTGTTCTGGTAAACGCAAGGCAGAACGAATCTTGCCGCCTTTAAGCGTTTTGACGCCGTTTGAGCCGATGATCTCAAGCTCGACTGGCCTGCGAGAATACCCAACCTTTTTGACGTTGACATCGTAAAGCGTGCCGATGCCGCGAACGTAACGTGAGAGACGGGACTGAACTTGAGCAGCCGATAGCGTCTTGTTCCAATACTCCCACGGCGACATATTTTCGGCAGTCGCCGGCGTTTCGGTCGGTTTGATCTCAAGAAATTTTACGGCTCCGAGAGCGTCGAGTTGGTAATTGACCTGCTCGCCTCCGACCAGTGCCGCTTCGCGAACCTGATACATCGAGCCGCCAAATTCGCGGAATAAAAACACGTCCGGCCTGACCGATATTTGCTTTTCCGACTTGCCGCTTTTGAGGATCAGCTTGCCGTCGGCGGTTGGTTTTGCAACGCCGCTTTCAAGCTCTGGCATCCATTTTTTCTTTTCGTATATTTGTCGGATAAGCCTCAGCATCCTCGCCCGCGTGAATGTCTTATTCGGCTTTAGCGTCATGTCGGGATGAAGCGAAAAATATCCATCTCGAAGCAGGACAGCAATGTCTGCTCGACTGTCTTTTGGTATCTCGGCAGCATCGTCAAACGAGAGTTGATAATTCACATCCGCATTGCTCAGCAGCGTGTCGGCGTAACCCGGAGCGTAGATAAAGGATGTGAGAATACGGGCGAGTTCAACCGGTTTGGCAGTGTCGCGGTTTACATTCGGGAACGCTTTGCCAAATCGTCCGGCAAGTTGATTCAACCAATTCGACATCTCACTTTCATTCGGCACTTCGTTAAACCAATCGTCGGTCATCTGAGCGGTCGAAAGTTGAAAACCGTTTGACGCAAACAATGACATCAATCGGACCAGTTCGAGATTACCTTCCTCGCGGATTTTTGCGCTTTGGCGAGAGGTTTTTATCAAAAAAGGCTCAAAATGACGCCGGCCTTCGAGCGAGCACTCAACGCCTTTTAAGTAAGGCTC
>JAYVFJ010000042.1:0-8091 GCA_043773225.1 Chloracidobacterium sp. | reverse complement strand
GGCGACCATAACGCCTTCGCGGATGAGCGGGTATGAGATGCGTGCATTCGGCGGAACCGTGATGCCTGTTTTGCAATAATCCGGGCACTGGCCAAAAACTTCGACCGAGATCATATCGCTCGGGCCGAGGCGGTATTCCTTGAGATAGTTGTTGTAATACGGCAGGATCGTCTCGGTTTCCTGCGTATCGGCATCGGCCACCTGTTCGCCATCAACCGTCGGAGCCGGAAGCGGGATCGCTTTCTGCGCATCTTTATCAGACGACGACCCTTTCTTGCCGTCTTTCAGCGTCGGCGAATTGCTCTGGCTGACGCCTATTACCGACAATGCAAATAAACATGCCGCGATCAATGAACTATTTCTAATGAATATTATTGCTTTCATTTCGATTTCCTCGTGCGTTAAATAAAATGTCTATTCCTGCGGCTTATCCATAATTCCGCTACCTTCCGCCTTTTCCAAAAAGCACGGTTTTTACGGTGTCAAAGACGATCATCATATCGAGCGCAACGCTCTGATTCTTGATGTAATAGAGATCGTATTGCAGCTTTTGTATCGCGTCGCTAACCGACGCTCCGTATGGATATTTGATCTGCGCCCAGCCGGTCAATCCCGGCGCGACCAGATGCCTGTGTTCGTAAAACGGAATTTCCTTTGCCAACTGCTCAACAAAATGCGGTCGTTCCGGTCGCGGGCCGACAAAATTCATTTCGCCTTTCAGGATGTTCCAGAATTGCGGTATCTCGTCTATGCGCAGTTTGCGAATCACCCTGCCGACGCGAGTGGCACGCTCGTCGTTCGACGCAGCCCAGATCGGCTGGCCGTCGGCTTCGGCGTCAATTCTCATAGAGCGGAATTTGATGACGTTAAACAGACGGCCGTTTCTTCCGATGCGTTCCTGTCTATAAAATACCGGTCCGCGCGATTCAATTTTTATCAGCACCGCCGTAAGTATCGCAATTGGCAGCGAGAGCACAAGTCCGACAAATGCCATCGACCGGTGAACGAACTCGCGAATAAGTAATCGGAACGGTGATTCGCGGCGGCGTCCGGCGAATATCAGCCACGACGGCCTCAGCATATCAACGTGAACTTTGCCCGTGATGCGTTCAAAAAACGAAGTGCATTCTTCTATCGAGACGTCGCCGGCGAGGCTCATCTTGAGCAACGCCTCGGTCGGGAAAGCGCCGCGGCGTTCGCGGACGGCGATGACGACGCGGTCAATCTTTTCACTGCGGATAATTCCTTCGAGGTCTATGGCACGTCCGAGAATTTCCGACCGGCCTAGTTTTTCTCTGGGTTTAGCTCCGTTCTCAGATACAAATCCGACAATGCGATAACCTGCGTCGCGCCTTTCCCAAACTGCCTCAGCCGTATCGAGCGCCGTTTGCCCGGTGCCAACGACAAGTATCTTCTCGCCGATCTCAGGATGTCCGGTCAGCGAATGGATAGCTATTCTCCATCCCAAAAGCAGCCCCAAAATAACCGGAACCGAGATCAGCGAAACTCCGCGCCCGATAAGCAGCGGCGGGACAAGATAAAATAGCAGGGCCAGAAAAACCCATCCGATACCAAGTGCCTGAACCAGCCGCAAAAGCAGTTCGCGGCGGTTTGTCATCACAATGTAATCGTAAAGGTCGTAAAAATAGAGACTCAAAAGGCATACTGCCGACGCCAGCAAAATCTTGAGCCAGCCGTTCTTTTCCTGCAGCTCATATGTGGAACCCGACAAGCCGAGACGCAGATACATTGCCAGAATAACGCCGCTGTATAGAATGGCGGCATCTGCCAATATCAACCAAAATATTCTCGGGCTAAATCTTGTCACAATTAATATATTGAAAAACTACTGACTGACAGTCTCGTTCAAACGCTTGTAGTTGTAATAGCCGTATGTGTAATGCGATTCGTCCATGACGGCTTCGCTCTGATTGAGAACTACACCGAGCAGTCGCTCCTTCGGCAGCGGCTCAAGCAGGCGGTCAATCGCGCTGTAATTTGTTTTGTTTGCCCGCACGACGATCATCGCTCCATCAGCCTGATTGATAAGCACCGTAGCGTCGGTAAAAATGCCGAGCGGCGGCGCATCTATGATGATGTAATCAAACATCTCGCGCGCCTCGCGCAAAATCTCTTTGAATTTCGGCCCCGAGATCAGCTCGGCGACATCAGGACGGGCATCGCCGCCCGGCAAAATGTGAAGTCCTGCGGGCTCAAGCCGAACGATAGATTCCGCCAGCGTCGCCGTGCCGGCAAGCACGTCCGAAAGACCTTTGTCAGTCTCGATGCCGAGGTAATCGGCCAGGCTCGGCATTCGCAGATCGCTGTCAATTATCAACGCTCTGACGCCGTCGGTCTGAGCAAGCAGCCACGACAAATTTAATGCCGTGACCGATTTTCCCTCGCTTGGGTTTACGCTTGCGACAACGATGGCCTGCAGCTTTTCGCGCTGGCTCTTGTGCAGAACGTGGGTTCTAAGACTGCGATATTCTTCGCAATAGCTGGAGTGCGGATGCGTTATCGCAACAAGTCTTGGCTCGACGCGCGTGGCATCGACAGTCCAACTGACAAAGTCAGGAAGATGTCTGATGCCGACGCGCGTCAAGGTTTCGGCGTTCATATTTGCCCCGGCAGTTATGCCCGTTTCCAAATCAGGGAGTGCCGTCCCGACAGTGGAATACGGCTGCCCTATGAACGCCGAACTTGGGTTACCGATCTTCAAATCCGGCGCGGAAAACAGCTCCGGCGGATTATTGGCGCGTCGGCCGTTCGTATTGAACGGCACGATGTTTACCGATGGCGAAATCGCTTCGCCGTCAGTGCCCTCGGTATGCTTCTTTTGTAATGCTCTAAGAATGCTCATCTTTGAATGCTCCGTTTTTTTAATATTCGGAAGTCTCTTTTATATCTTGTAAAACCGGCCGCCGAGTTCGATGTTTATTTCATCTTCCACGTCCTCGAAGATCAGATCGTCGCTTGTCTCATCTGCATGGCCATTTGAATTGCCATTGGACTGACTATTGGAATAGCCGTTCTCGAAAATTGCTTCTTCATTAAACACGCGCGGCTTGACGGCTTCCGTGCGTGCCTGGCCGTTCCACAGATCTTCAGCGGTATTAGATTTCATGACCCGTCCCGGAGCGGTCATCGCCGAACCGTTTACATGCAGGCTTTCGTTGCGTGGCAGGAGATCGAGATTTTCGGCTACCTCTTCGATAATTTTACGGCTGATGACCTGTTCGCCGTCCGAATAAGCCGCAACCATCGCGTTGTCGCAGAGATTGTTGATATTTCGCGGAATGCCCTCGGAGCATTGGAAAATAAAATCAACCGCGCCCGGCGTAAAGATGCTTGGCTGTTCCGAACCGGCGATAAGCAAACGCTCGGTGATGTAACGGTCAACTTCCTCGACATTCGGATATGCGTGCATGTTGCACCTGAGCGCGACACGCTGTTTCAACTGCCGCAGGTTCATCTGGTTCAACTTGTCTCGAAGCTCAGGCTGGCCCGTCAGCACGATCTGAAGATGCTTTGCGTCGTCAGATTCAAAGTTGAGGAGCAGGCGTATTTCTTCGAGAACGTAATCCGACAGTTCGTGAGCCTCGTCAATAATGATGACGGTGCGAAGGCCGCGACGATGCCGCTCTTCGAGAACCTTGCCCATAAGGGTGAGCAGCTCGCTCTTGTTCGTCCAATCCTTGATGCCGAGCATCTGCGTGACGTGCTGATAAAATTCGTCAATCGACAGACGCGGATTAAATACATAAGCCGCCAGCACTGACGAATCGAGCCGCCGCAAAATCCAGCGCAGTGCCGTCGTCTTGCCCGTGCCGACTTCGCCCGTCAGCACGATCAGCCCTTTGGCGTTTTCCAGCCCGTAATACAGGCTCGCCAAAACTTCGTTATAGCTCGGCGTGAAAACAATAAAACGCGGATCGGGCGTTAATGTAAATGGTATGTCGTTTAGACCGAAAAATTCTTTATACATATTTACCTCTTGTTCAGAGTTACGCCTTTAGGCGTGATTCACGCCTAAAGGCGTAACTCTGAACTTTATGAAATCAATTTCTCAAGCACGCGCGTCGCCTGCAGCAGCAAGACGATCAGCGGAATAATGCCCAAAGCTGCTACTGCTCCCGCTAAAACCCTAAGGCGGTGCGAACGCTTTTTCCATGCCTTTTCTCCCACGGAAAGAAGCGGCGGAACCGACGCCAGAACCGGCAGCCCGGTGTAGTGCCGAGCGTCCTCGATATTTTGAATTTTGAAGAGTCTCGGCACTTCAAAAAATGCCGCGAGGATAAATCCGATCAACAACCCGATGCCAGTGCCGACCATCGTCAGCATGAAGCGTTTTGGCGCGACAGGCGATTGCGGCACATTTGCCGGATCCTGCACGCGGATCGTTTCACCCTGAGCGTTTGTCTCGACGCCGACGACTGTCTCGGCGTCATTTCTTTTCTTCAATATCTCGTCATAGGTTGTCTTGGCGGACTGATACTGCGCGGTGACGCCTTCGAGCGCGACTTTTACGTTCGGGATCGTGTTGATCTTTGCTTCGAGAGCGACGATCTGGCCGGCGGCCTGTTGACGCTCAATATCTTTATTTGAAACTTGCTGCTCGATCTGCCCGATCTGCGCTTGTATCCGGTCGTTTTCGAGCTCAAGGCTTTTTTTCTGAAGCTCGGCTTTTCTCGAACTCGATTGCGTCGCTACCGCAACTCGTTTTTCGCTGCTTTTCTTCAGATTTTCAAACTCGTCGTTGACACGTTTGATCTCGCTCTGCTTGGCGATGACCGCCGGATGTTTTTCCTTGTAAACCTTCAACAGGTTGTCGAGTTGGGCATTGAGATCGGCACGCCTTTTCATCAGTTCGCCGTAAGCGGGCGAATTTTCGGGGTCGGAAACAGTGCGTGCAACATCCTGCGTGTCTCTTTCACCAAAATCTTCGATCATGCGCATCTGGCGGTTGTTTGCCGAGATCGAGTCGCTCAATCGGCCTTTTTCTATGAAGAGCATCTGCTTTTCTTTCGCAATGGTGTCCTCACGCTGTCGAAGTCCCGAAAGCTGTGCAACAAGTCCCTGCTCCGATTCCGGCAGCGTCGCAACATTTTGCATCATGATGTCGAGCCGCTGTTTTTCGAGGCCGTCAAGAACGATCTTCTTTTCGTTGAGCTGCCTTTCAAACAAATCTTTGGTTGATTCGGCGATCTCGGTTTGCGTCTGCACCTGGGCGTTGACATATTTACTGGCGAGCTCGGCCGTCACGTTTCGCGTCGCCTGCGGATCGCGGTCACGATAACGGATGCGAAAGGCCGCAACCTTCTCTGCGCCGCTATCTTCGAGATCAACTTTGATGTTCTTATACATCTTTTCGATGATCAATTCCGTCGGCATACCGTTGGCGCGTTCCTGTTTGTAGAGATCGTATTTCTGAACCATCGGCTCTAGCGACGAACGGCTCAAAACTTCCTGATTGATCGTCTGAAGCCGCTGCGACAGATCCTCGTTTGTAAGCGATTGGATGAGGTTTGACGAAATTGTCGGCGGTTTTACGGTCAACAACGAAGTTGATTCGTAAATGCTCGGCAGTTTATAAACCACATATCCGATAGCTGCGGTCACGGTGAGCGTCGGCAGCAGGATAAGCCATTTTTGCCGCTTGATCATGTCAAACAACTCGCCGGGTTTTCTTTGTCTAAATTCAACAGTCATCGTCTCTTTTCCCCTATATCGTTAGGCTCTTTTAGGACTTTTTTTATTAAATTCCTCGTCTTTCTTTTCAGTCTCTCTGCTGTTGAGAAACCACCGAAGCACCACCACCGCGACGATAAGCCCGATGCCGAACACAAGCAGTTCGAGTGATTCGGGTATTGCGGCCAGAACGGTGTTGCCTTCCGGTAAATTTGTTATCTCAGTCAACATAATCTTTAGAGGCTGCTGGCCAGGATGTTCTTTGCATCGCTGACTTCTCTCTGGGTCAACTCGTTAATGCTGCGTAGCGATGTTTCCGCCTCGCGTCGTGCGGCAACCTTGTCGCCTGTTTTTGACAAAGCGACTCCAAGACGAACTCGGTAGCCCGGCGTCGTCGCCGTTCCGCTTTTTTGCGTATTTGCTTCGTCCAATGCGACGGCCTTCTTAAACTGTTCGACCGCCGGCGGATACAAACCTTTTCTCAAATAGATCAACCCGAGCGTGTCGTAAAATCCGGCGACCATTTGATTTCTGCCGACAGCTGCTGTGGCAAGCTGCAAAGCCTCGTCCAAATTGCCCTGATTCTCGGCGATCAGCCATGCCAGATTGTTGGCGGCAATCGCCGTTTCAGGAGCTATCTCAAGCGCCTTGCGATAATGTTTTTCCGCCTCAGTCGTTTTCCCTCGGCTGTTTTCGAGAATGCCGAGCATCGTATAAGCCTGCGCCGCCGGACGTTTCTCTATCACTTTGTGATACTGCGCAATCGCCTCATCAGTTCGATCCTGCGTCACAAGCAGCGCCGCGTATGCGGAATATGACGAAAGATAATTTCCGTCCAAAGCAATCGAATTCATCAATTCCTGCTCGGCTGCGTTTGTGTTTTTTTCTGCCAAAAAGATCGTTGATTTCAAATAATGCAGCGCCGCGAGCATGTCGTTTTTGCCCGCGTTGGCGGCAATCAATTCGTCAGTTTTGGCGTGTGCCTTGGCAGTTTGATTCAACTGTATAGACGCCGAAACGATGCCGCTTATTGCGTCAAAATTCTGCGGGTCTGAGGCCAGTGCCTTTTCGTAAAGATCAAACGCTTCCTTGTCGTTTTGTTCTGCCGTGAAAACTTTTGCAAGGTTGACCATTGCCGCCGAAGAATTTGGCGATCTTTTAACTATCTCCTGAAGATCAACCTTTGCCTCGGTCAATTTTCCGAGTTCAAGATAAGCAAGCCCGCGCGACGACAGAGCTTTTGTCCGCAGATCGCGCATCTCCTTCATGCTGGTTTCTGCGTTTGGTATCGCAGAACCGGTTTTGTTGATAAGTTCGTTGGCAAGTTTCAGAGCACTTTCCGCATCGCCCGTCGCAAACGCAGCCTGAATACTTAGCAAACCTGTCTTTAAATAGGTTGGGTGATAACGCTCAAGATCAGTGATAGACACGCGTGCCTGATCAATCTGCCCAAGTGAAATTTTTGCCTGCGCCATCAGAAACAGCGCGTCCCTGCCGCTCGGATATGACTTGAGAATTTCCGCCAAATCCTTTACAGCTTCGTCCGGCAAATTTTGCAGTATTTTCAAACGGGCCCGCAGCGTCAATGCCTCAGTGTCGTTGTCGTTGATGTCGAACAGCGCTTCGAGCTGCTCATTAACGGCGGCGATCTCTTTGCGGTCGAGATAAATCCGGCCGAGATTGTAGCGTGCACGAACGTATTCCGGCGAATCCGCCAATATCTGCTTCAAGACCGTGATCGCGTCGTCAACGCGTTCGGAGTTTGCATAAAAATCGGCAAGCTCAAGCCGGCTTTCGGGACTGTTTTCCTGTATCTGAACAAGGTTGTTGTAAACGGCTTCGGCCTTTTCAAGCTGGCGGCTGGTTACATAAAATTCTGCGATTCCGGTGTGAGCCTCGATGCTTGCCGCGTCAATCTCGATAGCTTTTTTGAACTGCGCTTCAGCCTCAACGTCGCGGTCGGCATAGGTCAAAAACCTGCCGTATTCGACATGGCCCGGAATCGAAGCCGGACTCGCTTCAAGGCCTCTTTTCAAAGCGGCCTCTGCCTCAGGAGCCTTTTCGCGTGTTATGTAAAGCCGTTCGAGACTGATGTAGGACTCGATGCGTTTCGGGTCGAGGGCGATTGCGCTATTTACTGTTTTGACGACAAGTGCGTCGGGCTTGCCCTGCGCGGCGAGGATCGAAGCGCTGAGAATGTGTCCCTCGATAAACTTGTAATCCGCAACTAGAATTTCGTTGCGGAGCTTTTCGGCCTCGGCGATCATCGGCGGCTGAAGCAGCAAAAAGTAATTGCCGAGCTTTGCCTTGGCTTCGAGATTGGTGTCGTCAAGCTCGACCGCCTTGCGAAGCTCGTCCAGTGTTTCGTTAAGTTGCCCCAGATTCTCGTATGCGCGTGCC
>JAYVFJ010000041.1:0-2580 GCA_043773225.1 Chloracidobacterium sp. | reverse complement strand
TCTGGACAAAAACGATCGCGTCGTTTGTTGCCGCCGCCGTTCTGATGCCCTGCCCGGCAAACGTCGTCAGTTGTTTTGCTTGTTTCGTTTTACGGTCGAGCGAGAAAAGATTGAAGATCCCGGTCCGGTCTGAAAGTGTGTAGATCTTATCGCCGACCCACATCGGAAAACGGTCATTGAAATTCTGATTTGGCACTTTTTCGAGGGCGCCTGTTTTCAGATCGGCGATCCAGATCGGAGATGTCGAACCGCCGCGATAATACCGCCACTCGCCAAAACCTGCACGCGGATTGTAAGCAATTTGCTTTCCGTCCGGCGAAAAAGTGCCCTGAAATGCTTGCGGCAGCGGCAGCGATTCAGCCAGTGTTCCACCGTTTACCGAGACTTTGTGAAGACGGGTGACGCCCTCCTAGTCGCGGGTGCTTTCAAAAACTACGGATTGACCGTCCGGTGTCCACGAAACCGGGAGGTCATCTTCGCCCTGAAAAGTCAGGCGCTTTGCTTCGCCGCCCGCCGCCGCTGATACGTAAATATCGAAATCCCCACCGTTCCAACGAGCAAACGCGATCTGCTTGCCGTCTGGCGAAAAGACCGGATTGTTTTCCGCTCCCGGCTCATTCAGTTTTTTGGCAGCTCCGCCCGTTCGCTCTACAAGCCAGATCTTTCCGGCGTATGCAAAAGCGATGTGTGTCTGATTGACCGAAACACGGCCAATGAGCAGAGGGGCGTTCGACTGGGCGAAGACAAAAACGGTGAAAAAGACTATGAAGATGAAAGCTAAAGCGAGCTTATGCATAAGTTTATCACTCTGAACTTAGATTTTTGGACAGTTGTTAATGTATGTAACGTGATAATTCACGTGAAAGTTCCGCTCTGTGGCTTTTTCGAATTGATATGTGAAAAGATTAATTTTTAGACGGGATTTTACCCGAAACAGAGCGGAGAAGGAAATTTGTCCCGATCAGCAGCGCGAGAGCGACAACATACACCAGCCAGCCCGAAAGGTCGTGCCAGGTGCTTTCCGTCGCCTGTTTGCCGTAATAATAGGTCAAAAAGCCGGTAACCGTAACGCGGCCCGCATTTGTAAAGACCGCTATCGGAACCGCTGTGATCATTAACAGAATCGCCCGCCAAAGATCAGACCCAGAAAAATTTGCTAGTCTGCCGCCGACATCGCTGGTGCGGGTAAAATACGCCAAAATCAGGGCCAGGGTTACAAGCGTCATCAGCGAGCGAATACCGCTGCACGCCTCGACGACTTCGAGCGAGATCGTCTGCGTCGAGCCGCGCGGCAGGATGTCGATGACATTTCCGTTTCGCAGCGTCGGCACTTCGAAAACTCTGATTCCCCACACCGCCATTTGCGAAGCCCAAATCTGCAGCGGAAATGCAATCCGGTTAAATATGATCTGCGGTATCGGTATTGCGAGCAGCAGCAACGCAAACGGCACGGCGAGCAAATTTAGAATTTTGGTCCCAAAAAGATATACGATGATGCCGGCAAGCATCAGCACGAACGAGATGCGTGTGGTAAAAAGCTCGGCACCGAGCGTTCCGGCAAACAGCAAAAACAGGGCCAGAATTATCAATAGGCTGCCAAACCAGACAGACGGTTTTTTAACCAGAGGCTTTAATTTATCCCACTCTTTCCAAACGATTAGTGCGATCACAAACGGAACGAGCAGCCCGTGCGAGTAATTCTCATCCGACCACCAGTCCAACCCCAGCTTCGTCAAAACCGTCGCGTAAAGAAACGCAACCGCCGCCGAAACCGCGACCACCTTTATTGCATTTTGGGTATTTTCGCTCATCAGGCCAAGAGCAAGAAAAGGTCGAATGCAGCCTGTTTTCCGTTTACTAATGTGCTTAACTAGCGACGGGCGGCGGCTCCATCACCGCGCCGCAGTTCTTACAAGTCCGCAATTCTTCTGCGCCATAAAACCGTGCAAATACCCCCTGAAACTGGGTTGTAATATCGGTTAGCTCAAAATATTCTTCATACAGCTTGTTATTACAGTTTTCGCAGAACCAGAGGAGGCCGTCTAGTTCGCCGAGGCGGCGTTTGCGTTCGATGACGAGGCCGACCGTCTTTGCCGCGCGGATCGGATTATGCGGAACGCGCGGCGGGAGCAGGAACATTTCGCCTTCTCGGATCGGCACCTCGACCGCACGCCCGTCTTCCTGAATCTGGACTTTTATATCGCCTTCGAGCTGGTAAAAAAGCTCCTCGCCCTCGTCCCAGTGATAGTCCTTTCGCGAATTCGGCCCGCCGACGACCATCACGATAAAATCGTCGTCGTCATAAACACACTGATTCCCAACCGGCGGCTTAAGCAAATGCCGGTGCTCGTCGATCCAGTGTTTGAAATTGAACGGACGGCGGATCGTCATATCGTTTTACTGGCGGACAAGATGCCCAAGCTCCGATCTAATGCAATGCAGGTGTTCGTCGGTCGATTGTTGAATTGAGTAGACGTTCGATTCGCACAATAATGGTTTCGAAATCATTTTTTACAAGTCAACTAGACCCAAACTGATCTTTAATGCCACGTCGGTGCGTTTCAGTGTCATCTCACCGAC
>JAYVFJ010000040.1:0-5638 GCA_043773225.1 Chloracidobacterium sp. | reverse complement strand
GGGTGTAGGCCGATTCAATTATTTTTTATTTGTGATCTGAATTAGCCGGTCGAGTTTGTTTTGGGCCTGGCCGCTGTCGATGCTTTGTTCGGCGAGGCGTGCGGCGTGCATCGGGTCTTTGGCTATGCCGCCGATCACGAGAGCGGCGGCCGCGTTTAGAACTACCAAGGAGCGGGCTTCGTCACGGCGGCGGCTTGCAAGCACGTCACGAATGATAGCGGCACTTTCTTTTGGTGAATTTGTTTTCAAATGGGTAATCGGGCCGGCCTTTAGGCCGAAATCCGTCGGAGAGATCGTAACCGCGCGAGCCTCGCCATTTTTCACCTCGCCAACTAATGTCTTTCCCGAAAGCGACACTTCATCAAGGCCGTCAAAGCCGTGAACGACCCACGCATTTTCGGCTTTCAACAATGCGAGGGCCTTTGAGACAGGCTCGACCAGCGATTTGTGCCACACGCCGATCAGGTGATGAGCCACATCGGCGGGGTTTGCCAAGAGGCCGAGTAAATTCAGGCATGTGCGAATTCCGAGCCTGCCGCGAACATCGGCGATGCGCCTCAACTCGGGATGAAACTTTGGGGCGAGAAAAAAGCTCAGCCCGGCGCCGCTCAGACTCGCTTGTGCAATACCTGCCTCGGCCGCGGGTTTGACGCCGAGTTCGGCGAGAACCTCTGCACTTCCGCTCTTGCTGGTAACGCCCCGATTGCTTTGCTTCGCAATCGCCAGACCGGCACCGGCGGCGACGAATGCGGCAGCTGTCGAAACATTAAAAGTCTTTGCCGACGAAGAGCCCGTTCCCGCAATGTCAACGGCTTTTTTTTGCGATCTGATCTTGACGGCGAGTGAGCGGGCAACGCTCGCCATTCCCGCAAGTTCCTCGAACGTCTCGCCCTTTGTCGTCAATGCCGCCAGCGCAGCCGCTATCTGTATCGAACCAATGCCGGGATCGGTCATAGCGCGAAAGAACTTTGCCGCGTCGGCTGCCGACAGGTCTTCGCCGCGAAGTAGCCTTGCGAGATACGGAAAAAGCGGCGTCTCGGCTTTTATATTAGTTGCGGAAAGCGGCGCTGACAGCAGCCAGTCTGATTTGTTTGCGGGCATATCTAAAGTGGAAAAGGGAAAAAGTAGAAAAGGGAAAAAGCTGAAAGAAAACTGCTTTTCCCATATTCTACTATCTCAAAGACTGATAAAGTTTTGCAATAACTTTCTGCCGTGCTCGGTCAGTATCGATTCGGGGTGAAACTGCACGCCTTCGATTTTTTTCGACTTATGACGCAGGCCCATAACTAGGCCGTCGGGCGATGTTGCCGATATTTTGAGGCTATCGGGCAAGCTCTCACGGTCAACGATCAGCGAATGATAACGTCCTGCCGCAAAACTGTTCGGCAGGCCCTGGAAGATGGTTTTGCCGTCGTGATCTATAAAAACTGGCTTGCCGTGAACAGGTTCAGGTGCTCGAACTATCTTGCCGCCGAAATGCTGTCCTATCGCCTGATGGCCAAGACAAACGCCAAGGATCGGCACTTTATCGGCAAAACGCTCGATCACCGCCAGCGAAATTCCCGCCGAATCGGGAATTCCCGGCCCCGGCGAGATCAAAATGCGCTCCGGCTTGATCTCGTGTTCGATTTCGTCAACCGTCACCTCGTCATTGCGAACAACGCGTATTTCCGAGCCAAGCTCGCCCAGATACTGCACGAGGTTGTAGGTGAACGAATCGTAATTATCGATTACAAGCAGCATTTTTTGGATTTCATCCAGACAAGTATAACGATTTCGGACGAATTATGTTTACCTTTCAAAACTGGATATACTTATACAAACTGATTGAAGTATTTTTCAGCGTTTTATGCAATCTGAGAACCTTGTAGAAACCGACTCGCCGGTGACCGAAACGGACGAAAAACCAAAGGGCCGCCACAAGACAATTTTTTTTCTGCTGCATATTACAGCTTTTGCCGCGGGACTGGCCGTTGTCATCACGCTTGTTTATTTTAATCGTGAAACTATATCAACCTCCTTGCTGCGAGTTGGCTGGGGTTTCGCACTTCTGATCTCTCTCAATTTAACACGGCATTTGCTGAGGGCGGCGAGCATGTATAGGGCTGTTGCTCCCGAGCAGCGCACCTTTAAATACCGCTCGGCTGTTGCGGCAAGGTTTGGCGGCGAAGCGGTCACATTATTCTCGGCATTTACCGGGCCTTATCTGGGCGACGCGACAAAGGTGATGCTGATGAAGAAGCACCTGCCGATGACGCACGGCGCGTCGGCGGTTATCATAGACAACATCCTTTATTACACATCGGTGATCGCTCTTGTTCTGAGCGGCGTCGTGATCCTCGTGGTGACCTACGGCAGCAGCGGCACGACGATGAGCGAAATATTGTTCATTATCGTGCTGGCGATGGTATTGGCGTTCACCGCCTTTGCGCTCGCGATACTGTATCGGATCACGCCACTGACTCATGTGATAGACTTTCTGGCCAAACGCAATATCGCACCCAATTTCCTGGTGCGCAAACGCCGGAGCATTCTTAACGTCGAGAACAATGTCTTTCAGTTTTACCACAACCGGCCGCTCGACTTCTTCACCGTGTTTGGCATTTCGTTATGCGTACATGCTGTGAGCGTTACTGAGGTGTTTTGGGCGATGACGTTTCTCGGATACCAACCGACCATCACTAAGGCATTTATCATCGAGGCACTGACCAAGATCGTCAACCTCACATACGGCTTTATCCCTGCAAACATGGGCGTTTACGAGGGCGGTAACGAGCTTATACTTAAAACACTCGGTTATGGAGCGGTTCCCGGCGTGGGTGTTGCGTTGGCCTTGGTCAGACGCGGAACGAGTCTTTGCGGAAATCTTGTCGGTGTTATCATTCTCTTCTGGCGTGGAGCAGCCGGCGGCGCAAGCCGGTTGTCCCAAAAACCTAATTAGTATAATTATTGTACCCATATTTGTGCATTCGTGGCTAAATTTTAGCCACGAATGCACGAATATTACTTATTTCCCGGTGATCTCTTTGACAACCCGGCCCGGAAATTTGCGGAAGCCGCTGCGGTAAAGTTCCGGCACGGGTCGGTTCTCATCGTCAACTTTGCCCATAAGGCGTAAAATTGTCGGAGCAAAACTCATGCTGTCATAAGGCTCTTCAATATTCTTGCCTCGAGGAATGCCCGTCTTTGCTCCGCCCGCGATCATGAATGTTGAATTCGTCGAAACGCGAAAGTATGAACCGTGATTGCCGCCCGGATTAAAGCCTCGAACGTCAAAATTCCAATGGTCGTTTGCGAGTATCAGCATGTCGGCTTCGGTCAAATGCCGCTGTCGCTGGCGAAGCCGGGCGATCAGTTTTTCATCCGTCGAAAGGGCGCTGTCGTCGCCGTTCAAAAGCGGGTGACGGTCAAGCTGTTCGTTCAGGCCGATGATCGCATTTGAATAAGTCGTCTTGTGAGTCGCTCGCAGCCATTCGATCTCGGTGTGCCAATCGCCGAGCCACATGGCCCTTTCGGATACGGGCACGGCGAACTGCCTATCCTCAAAATACTTAAGCGGAAACCCATTACTCCATTCTCTGATCTGAAAAGTAACCCTTCCGTCCGCAACTTCACGAAGTCCGCTGACCGGTAGGTAACGATAACTTTGACCACCCGACTTATCTGTTCGTGACAATATCAACGCCTGCTTGTCCTCATCGGCGTAAAGCCAGATCGGGTCTTCGTTTACAGCAGCGTCAGACATTAAAGATTCCGAAACAGATGCGGCGGGCACGCGAACGGCGACAAAATCTATCGGGCGATTTGATAATTCGGGCTGAACATTATTACGCACTTTTTGGTTGTGAAGAAGTTCGAAATAATTAACCCGCGTAAAACTTTTATCCAGATCGAGACGCATGGCCGCGTCAAGCGTCAATCCGCCAGCCGACGGGCCGACGACATAATTCTGCAACTGATAAAGCGTGTTCGCTTCGCCCATCGCCCCGGCGGCGATCAGGCCTTCGATCTTTACCGCGCGAGCGTCGAATGTCTCCCGCCTCAGGTTAAGGAGATTGCGCAGCGTGGAAAGGTATTTGCGATAATCGGTCTCTGTCTCGACTGC
Organism: Chloracidobacterium sp.; assembly: GCA_043773225.1. Taxonomy (GTDB): domain Bacteria; phylum Acidobacteriota; class Blastocatellia; order Pyrinomonadales; family Pyrinomonadaceae; genus OLB17. The sequence goes on along the minus strand of JAYVFJ010000040.1, from coordinate 1,533 downwards.
AATATTTGTCAGCGCGGCCAGTCGGCGATTCTTTTCAGTCAGTCCGCGCAAGGACGGTGAGGAGTCATAGTTGGTCTTCATCCGAAGGGTCGGCAGGATCTTTTGCTGCGCTTCGATCCAGCGGTGCAAGGCACCAAGCTCCTCGTCCATTTGATCTACAGTCTTTTGCCAATTTTTTGCGTATTTTCCGATGATCTCAAATAATGTGTCCGCTGCCGCTGCCTTCAGACTAGCCGAAAGTTTATTCGCCTGAAGCTGCTGCAAGAGTATGTGCATCACATTCAGATCGCTGTTACGCAGATGGACGGATGAGCGTTCATTGCCGTCAAAATCGAGCAGGACGGTCGGATACGGCCCGCTCCGGCCTTTTAGGTAATACGATTCGTCCGATGCTGTCCGAATCAATGGCGTCAACGGGTAAGGCCCCTTCAGATCGTAATCGAGCATCAAACGGCGTTTTGTTATTACATGATGCCCGCCGCCGGCGGCACTTGTGAGCAGCCGGACAAGATTAAAGCCCTGGCTGTTAACTTTTTCACGAGAATTAAATCCGTGATCCGAGACCAAAACAAGAGCGGTCTCGTCGGCCCGCGACGATGCCTGAATCGCCACCCAGATCGTGCCGATGACGCGATCCAATTTTTTCAGCTCAACAAGCCGTGAAGCGTCGTCGTTGTTATGATGTGAGACGTGGTCAAATGCCGTGTCGTAATAGTCGAAATAGTCTATTTCGGGCCGTTTGACCAGCTTGCCGGTTATGTCGCGAACCGCCTGATCCGCCGTCATGCTGCGAAAATTTAATCCAAGCGTCCATTCATCAAGAAAATCCGCCGTGCTGCCGGGATAAAGTTTTACGAAACCGCTTGCAAGCAAATCCCAGTCGTTTCCGCGTTGATAAAGCTGCGGGCTGGTGTATCTGTTGTCAAAAGGAAAAGCGTCGCACAGAAGCGGTATCTTTAACTGATCCATAACCTCAGCCGCAGGCATGTCCACTTTTTTGCTCAAGCCATAATCTTTGTAATAAGGAAAAAAATTCAGGTAATCGTAAGCATGCAGCGTATAGCGGTCGTATTCGACGTTGCCTTTTATCTGCAGATGCTGCCCCGTGTCGAGTTGTCCCCACGACGGTCCCGAAAGACTCATTCCGCGTGTATAAAAATTGGGAACGCGGGTTCCTTTTTTATAGAAAACTTCCTCGATCCACGGTAGCACAGATCTGCCTGTATTGTTATCGCGTTCTTTTGCAAAACGGTCTACATAATAGCCCGGAAGTCCGTCGATCTTTATTACCACAACACGTTTAACACCCTGCGAAAAAGCCGAGCCCGTGATGAATATAACTGCCAGAACGGTTATGAATGCTTTAGATCGAAAACACATCAATTGGTGGATGGTGAACAAAAATATTTATCAATCAGCCTCAATTCCGGCGATGGCGCGGGCGTCGCTGCTGGAAATCTGCTGGCCCTCATCGAGTGCCATTCTCAGGTAATGAGCTGACATGCTGCGCCATTTTTCGACATTATTCGAATT
>JAYVFJ010000039.1:0-5365 GCA_043773225.1 Chloracidobacterium sp. | reverse complement strand
CACCACACTTTGGTAACTTTCTCGCCTGCCGTTGCCGGTCACAGGAATGCCCATCAGACGCGCGTTCAGTTTGTCAGTGATGTAGCCGCGCAGAATCCCGTTTTCGATAAGCGTGGTACGACCGGTCGGGGTGCCTTCATCGTCCATGTTAAGCGAGCCTCGCCGTCCCGGCAAAGTCCCATCATCCACAATCGTACAGACGTCGGACGCGACTCGTTTCCCAAGAAGATTGGAAAACGCGGATGTTTTCTTGCGATTGAAGTCCGCCTCCAGGCCATGGCCGATGGCTTCGTGTAACAAAATCCCCGGCCACCCTCCGCCCAGTACAACCGGCATGCGCCTGTTGAAAATTTGGCCGCGTGTAAAACGCATAATCCGCACGCTTGCCGCGGTCGCCGACCATCACGCTCTTTTCGATCTTGACCTCGCGTTCGTATGGATTCGGGTGCTCCTGATGGTAAACGTCCCAACCGAGCGCCACGAAAAACGGGTTCAGAAACTGATCGCGAACCTCTTGCTCTAAATACTTAGGCGAGAGATACGCCGCTTCGTTCTCACCGAAACGGCTGGCAAGGTCTTTCACCTGAGCGAATGCGTCTTCGAAAGTTTTGGGAATCATAACGGCGTTGGTTCAACCGTCGCTGACGCGACGGGCAATTATACAACGGCTTTCCGTGGGTTGAAACCCACGGCTATAGTCATTACATCGCTACGCGATGAAGACAGCCATCGTTGTCGCCCTCGTGATCGCACTTTTGGCGTTAATTCGTGGTTTCGGGCTATAGGCATACAGTGCGCGGCGGGCTCGGATTTGCGTCGGGATGGGCATGTTTGGTACGCGTTTTGGCCAGAAAGATGCTTTTGACACACGTCCCAGAGGCCTTTTTTGCATAAAAAACTTCTGAAAATATCAAATTTCGATCTCTGCATCTTGTTTTCGCCCACATTCTGTCATTTTGACCGATTCGGTCATTCACTCTGAACGAAGATTGACCAAACGCAGATCCCACCAAATCGTATAAATCTAAATATTACTTTATTTAGCTCTTTGGCACGGGCATTGATTAAGAAAGCACGGCGGCATATGCCGTAAATTTCTCTGCCCCGGAAAAAGGAGCGACTTATTATGAAGATGTCAATATTTGGTTTTGCCACGACGAGGCGTTTCGCAGCTATTGCGATACTTGCTTCGTTTGTGTTTTCGAATGTGTTTGCCGGAAGCGTTCTTCGCGGCGACCAGTCGGATGGAATCTCGAAGTCACCGAGGACGGTTACATTCACCACCGATCTGACGCAGCTTGGCCGTGAAGGAAGATTGCGTGAGAACCTAAGCTTTGAAAATGAGACTGCTCGTCTTATCAAAGTGTTAGCGGAAGGTGATGTTCGTCAGCCGGTGATCATCAACGAGGACAAGGCGGTTCAGGAAATCGTAGTCGAGCAGATCGCGATAATGATCGCCAAGGGCAATGTGCCAAAGGCCCTTGCCGGCAAGTCGATCATCAAGGTCGAAACGGATGTTCTGTTCTCAAATGCTCGAACCGCAGCCGAGATCGCCAAGATCGTGGATTCGATCGTTAATGATGCGATCGCCTCAAAAGGACAGACAATTCTCTTCATCAACGAGCTGACCAATTTCATCGGCTCACGAGCGTCAGCTACAAATCTTTTCACAGCGATATCCGAAGGCAAACTCGACATGATCGGCGGCAGTTCGGCCGTCGCTTATGATGAGCAGATCGAAGCTCAATCGGAGATCGCGGCATTTTTTCAAGGCATTCTGGTTACTGACAGAATCAACTCAGTTGCGACTACGGAAAATCAGCCGACTCGAGACGAAAAACGTTATCGCGGCGACAATGTGTCGTCCGACCTTCGCGAAATGATGGCTGCCGACCCAACAGGCGAAACGCGCGTTGATGTCATCATCCAGGCAAAAGACGCCGACAATGCGACAATGCGTTCGATGGTGGCGAATAGCCAGGACGGTGATTCAACCAGAATCGGAACAACCAATACGGTTGTTGCAAACCTGCCGCTGAGCGCTGTCAACGAACTCTCGCAAAGCGGAACGATCAATTATATTTCACCTGATCGCGAGATCAAGACAACGGGACATCTAGAAACAACAAGCGGAACGAGCCTGATGCGTTCGCAGCCCTCAGGTTATGGCCGAAGTTCTTCTTACACGCTCGACGGTTCGGGTATCGGGATCGCCGTGCTCGATTCGGGCATCAACGGGACACTCAAATCATTTACCGAGGGAACGACAAATTCCCGCGTAGTTTACAGCAAGAGTTTCGTTAGCGGCGATACTTCAACAGCCGACGCATACGGACACGGAACGCACGTCGCCTCGATCGCTGCAGGAAGCGCGACGAGAAATTCGAGCGGATACAAGGGTGTCGCGCCAAAAGCGAACCTGATCAACCTTAGGGTATTGAACGGGTATGGCGTCGGAACGACCTCGTCTCTCTTAGAAGCGATCAGTTGGATAAGAACAAACCGAACCACATATAACATTCGCGTGGTCAACATGAGTCTGGGAACTCCGGCGATCGATTCCATTTGGAACGACCCGCTTTGTCTTGCGGTCGAGGATCTTAATATGGACGGCATTCTCGTCGTCGCTGCGGCAGGCAATAGCGGGCGGTCCCTTTTGGGCCAAAAGATTTACGGCCAGATCCACAGCCCGGGCAACGATCCGTCAGTGCTGACCGTCGGAGCCTCGAACACACTCGGCACAGATTCACGCACAGATGATGCGATGGCAAGCTATAGCTCACACGGCCCGACACGCAGTTTCTGGACGGACGGATCCGGAAATAAACACTATGATCATGTGATCAAACCCGACATCGTCGCTCCGGGCAACAAGATTATTGGTGCGTCGTCTCCCGGCAATCTGCTGGTGACATGGAATCCTACGTTGACAAACTTAACGCTGGACATCACCGGAACTGACAACGACATGATGTATCAGAGCGGAACGTCAATGGCGACGCCTATGGCGTCAGGCGCTGCGGCACTGCTCTTTCAGATGAATCCGAAACTGACGCCGACAATGGTGAAGATGCTGCTGCAATACACTGCCCAGTCAATGAACGGCTTGAATATGTATGAGCAGGGTGCAGGACAACTTAATGTCGAAGGCGCAGTCAAACTCGCCCGGACATATAAGTTCAGCACGGATTTCAATAGCGTGACTCAAGGTTCATCGCTTCTACAATCGGGCCAGTCTGTCCCGGCCGCAAGCAGCACGATTTCCGGCAGCTCATTTACATGGGCACAAGGTACATTCTCAAATCATGGTTACTTGAAAGGCTCTGCTCTGGTCAACACCTATCATGACGTTTATGACAATTGGTGGTGGCAGGAATGGGGCGTAACTTATGACTCAAATAACTTGCAGAGCCTGAATTATATGTTTGCTTCGGGCGTCACGATCAATAATCGTGTTCTGACAAGCAACGGCGCAGCCATGGGCGGCGGGTCCACGGTCGTAACATATGGCACCACAGCCAATGGCATATCGTTTGGTGGCGGCGTTCTCGTCGGCGACGGTGTGCTTGTAGGTGACGGACTCGGCGTTCTCGTAGGCGACGGAGTGCTGGTCGGCGACGGAGTTCTCGTCGGCGACAGCGTGCTCATCGGTATCGGCGTGCTGGTTGGTGATTCTACATTTGCAACTAATGATGTATTGATGGGAGACAATACAGCGTATATGCGGTAGGTAAACAAATAAATGTAATAGGAGGATAAATAAATGTTTACAAGAACTACTGCAAAAATAAATGTGAGACCGCAAAGCGAGATCGTGCCGTTAATGATACTGACGCCCGATCTGTCGAGAGCGAGAGAATTGAAAACTGAGGACATAACGGAAGTCCAGAGTTTTCTCTCGATCAGGCCGGTTCACACAGTTGTCATGTCAAGCTTTATCGTTGACAACGGCATCGAAAGCGAACTGAATCGAGGCAAATTCTACGGGTATCGAAACCTGGCAGGAGAACTTGAAGGGGTTGCCCTGATAGGCCATACGACTCTCGTGGAGGCTCGAACCGACGAAGCTCTGAAGGCACTTGCATTCAAAGCGAGAACATCCGAAACGCCGATCTATCTGGTGATGTTAAACGGTAATGACGCTGAGACATTCTGGAAATACCTGAGCGGCGGCGTTAGTGAGCCGAGACTGAAATGTATCGAAGAGCTTTTTGAAATTTCGTTCCCGTTTGCCGTTCAGCAGAGTGAATGGAAAATTCAAAACGCCGATATGAGCCAGCTTTTGCCGGTAGCCGAAGCTCAGGCCGAGGTCGCGTTTATCGAAAGCGGGGTCGATCCGATGGTTCGTGACCGCGAGGGATTTCTTAAGCGAGTGGCCCGCCGGATCGAACAAAAACGCGTATTTGTCGCGATGGACGGTGACAAAATGGTCTTCAAAGCTGATATAGTTGCCGAAACCGACAACGTCATTTATCTCGAAGGCGTCTATGTCTCGCCCGATTATCGAGGAAACGGCATTGGCTCGAAGTGTCTGTCGTCTTTATCACTTGAATTGCTTAACCGAGTAGAGAACATTTGTCTTCTTAGCAATGTCGAATTCAAAGGTGCTCACAAGAGCTTCGCCAAAGCGGGTTACAAAAACACTGATCAATGCACGACGTTGTTTGTCTGACATCTGTTCAAATCAGTTAAATCGAGAAGGTCGGGTTCCCGGCCTTCTTTTTTTATGACGAACCATTGCCAACTGTTGAAAGCACTTCTGGATTCTCTTCGGCCTCTGCGAAAAACTCAGCGACCTCTGCTTGAAATTGACTTCCACGCAGAGATCGCCGAGAAGGACGCAGATTTCCGCAGAGATGCGATTGTTCTTTCACAACAACTCTAGGGCACTACCCTAAATTACTCTTGTGGATAGACGCTGACCTCTTTTGCGCCCGTCGCTGCATACTTGGCGACATGATCTATGCCGCCCGGATGAAGACGCTTGCCAAAGGCAAAATACGGGCCATATAGCTCAAAATGCGTGTCATCTGTAAACACCAGGAAAACCTGCCGTTTGGGATCACTGTCAGCCTCGCGAACAACCACCCCTGCAATTGTTTTACCAACGATTTGTTCGATATATGATTTCATATTCCCACCCAATGGTAATTCATTTCGACCGAATCAATCAATCAATGTGACCGAATCAGGTCGGGATTTCATCACGCCTGTTGGTATTAACTTTCATCATTGCCTCATTTAAGCCGGTGGCACGGGCGTTGCATTAAACGACTTCGGCTGGCGTGTGCGCAGCAAATTAAGTTGTTAGAGGAAAAATTAGGATGTCAAACAAATTCAAAAAAACTATTGCAACGATGGCTCT
>JAYVFJ010000038.1:0-6395 GCA_043773225.1 Chloracidobacterium sp. | reverse complement strand
GCCGCACCCATTGCGGCAGCACCGATCGCAGCCGTTCCTAATTTTCCAAAAAATTTTCGACGGCTGACTGTCGAGTCTCCTGCCGAAAATACATCGTTGCTTTCTTCAATTTTTCTTTTCATAGTGCCTCACCTGAAGTAAATTTATTCGAATCCGAAAGTAGAGTGCTGATAAAAAATGGGCATGTTTATCAAAACGCTTTACTCATAACCACCCGTCCGGCATGACGGCCGTATTTTTTGAACGGGACATTATACATTTAATACCTAATAGTAATCAACAAAAAAACGACACCCCTTGAGTCCATTAGAAACCAACCCGGCGGGACGGTTTGAACCAAAGACAATCAACCGTCCCGCTAGATCGGTAACAACCCAAACTACGGAACAAATGGAGCCACTTGAAGAGTTGCACACGGGTTCGCCATTGAACATCCGCCGGGAAATGTCGTTAGCTGTAATGCCAGGACGGCCGGATCGGCGCTTGCCGGTCCGTGCGAGCGAATGGCCATATGGAGCGCAGCCGTTTTTGCATCTACAATGCCGGGCGATGGGTTTGGCATATTCGGAAACATCGGATTGAGATAAAATCCGGCGTTGTCGCCTTCGGCAAGAAAGCCGCTAAAATCTGCCCTGCCGCCGGCGCCGACAATAGTTCCACCGCCGAATTGCAGCGCGCCGTTGACGAGCGGGTTATTTAAATCCGGTGGAGAGCAGCTTGGCGTGGCACAAAACTCCGGATTGTTGTAAATTGCCCACCAGAGTGTTGCGACATGTCCCGGTGTCAGCCCCGATGTGGAAATTTGCCCAAACACTCCGTCGTTGTTTCTCGAAAGCGAAGCTCCTGCTTGGGGAACGACTACTCCGGTAGCGATCACATGAACCTGGGCGATAGCGGTTTTGACATTTCCGCTGCGCACGCTTTGAGCGAGGGAATCGGCAGCAAGTGCCAATGTTAAAACGGCCGTGCAAAAAACGATGGTCATCAAACGACTAAAAATTCTATTTTTCATGATTATCTCCCTGTTTCTGTGTCCCGATCATCGGAACTCAAAACTTTTTTGTTGTGCGGATACTTTAACCAGTGGTTTATCTGTCGCCGTATCCGTGAAAAGGCGACAGCCGCGTGAAAAAACTTGACTTTCTGTAATTCACATATCTCTTTTGCCACAAATATGGCATCAAAAACCGTTGAATGGGTGTTCCCGGCTAAGCTAAATTGCTGAGCCGCGAACCCGCTTCCTACTTTGCGATAACCGCATTCTATTCCTAAACCTTGAAATCTGCAAGCTTTTTATCCCTGCTCAACAATCTGGCTAAGGCAACGGCTGCCAGTCCGGCTGCCGGGCGTTTCTGCGGCCGATTTGATCTTGGCGGCCGTCACCTGTCGCCGGCATAACATAGAGACGGCTTGACGACCCGTCTAAGCCGGCAAAAACGACTTTCTTGCCGTCGGGCGACCAATCTGCGCTTTGCGCGTTGGCTGCCAGAATAATATTGTTTGTTCCATCGGTTTTTGCGGATATCAAACAATTGCAGCCGCCCAAAAACTCGTCGAAATATAAAAATCTGTTCCCGTCAGGCGACCATTTCGCCGCGGAAGCACCCGACAAGCCCAAGAGCGTGCTCTCAAGCTTGCTGCCGTCAGTGTTCATCGTGTAGATGCGGTGGTCACTTCCCTTTCGACGGCCAAACGCGATCTGCTCGCCGTCGGGCGACCATGAGGGCTGACGGTCATACGCCGGATCATTGGTCAGATTGACGAGATTGCCGCCGTCAACTTCTATTGAGAAAATTTCACCGTCTGAGGAAAAAGCGATCTTCTTGCCCTCCGGCGACCAGCTCAGCGTGTCTCCGTCTGACTTCGGAAGAGACACTTCGATCAGACAGGTCTTGTTCGATCCGTCCTCGTCCATAATTGCGAGAACATATGCGCTTTGATCGAGTTTGAAAAGATAGGCCAATCTTTTACCATCCGGCGACCATGACGGTGAAATTTCGTCGTGATCGGGACTGTTTGTGATATTAACCTCGCCGCTTCCGTCGGTGTTGATTGTAAAAATGTCATAGTGCCCTTTCACATTGCTTGCAAAAGCGATCTTGCCATTTTCAGGAAGTTTCGGGCTCTCTTGGGCAAAACTCGCAGTTACAAATAGAAATATCGAAAGGCAAACTGCCGACAATAATTGCAGACGCCGTTTTTGAGTTGTTTTTGTTTTGTAATTCGTATTCATTTTCTTTCTCCTAATTCCTTTTTTTATTGCCCGGTGCAGCGTCTTGCTGTTATAATGCAGGGACGGCTATCCAAAGCTTTACGACAACTGACTTTCTGCACCGTGCGAATACAAGCCTAGTGTGTTGGAGGTTATGATGTCTTTGGAAAAATATCCTGGTTTTCTCCTAAATTTCTCTGAGAGTGAAATGGCGGGTGAAATTAAGCATTCCTATCTATTTAAGTCGTTCCGGCTCAACGTTTCGGAGCGCCGATTACTGCGTGACAATTCGCCCGTTTCGCTGACGCCAAAAGCGTTTGACGTGCTTGCGATGCTCGTTGAGCAAAACGGGCACTTGGTTGAGAAGGACGAATTGCTAAAACACGTCTGGGCAGACTCGTTTGTCGAAGAAGCCAACATTGCGCGCATCATTCACACTCTTAGGAGAACTCTAGGAGAAGATGAGAACGGAAATAAATTTATCGAAACCGTCGCAACCAAAGGCTACCGTTTTGTGGCAGAGGTTACGGAAGACCGTGGAACCGCTGAACAGCCGGCGAATAAATTAGAAAACTTGCCTGCCGTTGAAGTAGATTTTCCCGACACTATCGACATTGATGAAGACGTCAAAACGGATGCTCAGATTCCCTTGGTGACACTCCCGGTTGAGTCAAAGCCTCGGACGCGGGTTGTGCTTTTCTCGGTCGGTTTTCTGACCGCTGTTTCCCTGATCCTTTTACTGTCATTTAATTTTCGGTTCGGGTCTGCACCGGCGTCGGGTGCGGTTAAATCAATCGCCGTCTTGCCTCTGAAACCATTAGCCGCAGAAAACCGCGACCTTGGTTATGAACTCGGCATTGCTGATTCTCTGATCTTTAAGCTCGGTTCGGCAAAAGGAATTATTGTCCGCACTTTAAACGCGACGAGCCAATATGCGGATGCGGGACAAGACCCAATCGCCGCGGGGCGTGAACAAAAGGTTGACTACGTTCTCGCGTCTAATTACCAGATTGCCGATGGCAAAATTCGCATCACTTCGCAGTTGATAAATGTGCAAAGCGGGCAGGTTGAAGGCACTTTCAAAGTCGATCAGGCGAACACAGCGATCTTTACGGTGCAGGATGCGGTCGCGGCAAACATCGGCGAGCCGTTACTCAAGAAACTAAATCGCCAATCAAGTGATCCTGCAGAAAAGCGTTATACGCCCAACGAAGAAGCATATCGTCTTTATCTGCAAGGCGCGGCTTTGTCGGGGAGCAAACGAAACGCCGAAAAAATCCGCAAAGCGATTGGATTCTTTGAGCAAGCTATCGCGATCGACCCAAACTTTGCGCTCGCTTACGCCGAATTGGGCAGCGCTCATAATTTTTTTGCTTTCAAAGGCGAAGGCCGCGATGCGACCGATGGATATATTAAAGGAAAGGCCGCACTGGAAAAGGCTCTGGCAATCGACGAAACCCTCGCCGAAGCACACTCACATTTAGGCGTATTAAAATCTAATTATGAATGGGATTTTGCGGGGTCGGAACGCGAACATAAACGGGCGGTCGAGTTAGATCCAAATTCTTCCGCGGCCCACTGTTTCTATGGGCTGCTGCTCGGCACCATCGGAAAATCTGACGAAGCGATCGCGGAAATGAAAACGGCCATCGACCTCGACCCTGCTGACGCGGGAACTCGTCATTCTTACGGCTGGGTGCTGTTTCAGTCCCGCCGTTATGACGAAGCGATTGCTGAAGAATTACGAGTTATCGAAATGGATCCCACATTAATCATGGCAAATAACGTGCTCATGAATTCATATGACCAGAAAGGTGACGACGACAAATACTTCGAGTATTATGTGCGACTGCAGACGCTGCGCGGTAAGGATCCGGACGAGATAAATCTATTGCAAACAATTTATGCTCAATCGGGTAGGCGGGGAGTTTCCCAACGACACTTTGAACAGGCAAAAGAAGATGAAAGAAATGGTAAGCCTAAATATGATCGGCTTGCAAATCTTTCGATGGAGTTCGGACAAAACGAAGAGGCGATTACTTATCTGGAAAAGGCTGTTGACGAGAATAAATTCACATTGATCACGCTTAAAGTTAATCCGCGCTACGATCAGCTGCGCTCCAACCCGCGATTCGACGCTCTGATGGCCCGCATCGGACTGAAATAAGGTCTCCATTAATAATTATTAATTAAAAATTCTTAATTATTAATGGAGAGAAAGGTTGACTTATATTGAACCGATGTAGTGAGTTATCGCAAGACTTAACGCCCGTCTGTCGTCGCCGTGCCCGGTGAAATCTGGCGTATTCGAGCTGGCGCCCACGACGGCTGGCCATTATTCAAGATTGTGTTGGTCAATTGTGTCATGCCGCCGCCGTTGAGGTTTTTCACGTATATCTCGGTGTCGTATTCGGGGTATTTTAACTCTTGAAAGACGATCTTGGTTGAGTCGGGCGAGAATCTAGGCTTATTTTTAGGTCCGTTAAAGCCTGATCCGAAGTTAACCAAGACTCGACGATTTGAGCCATCGGCATCGGCAGTGAAAATGCGTGTGGGAATATCTTCGGAATTATAGACAAAAACTATTTTATCGCCGCTTGGCGACCAACTCGGCGACTCATCCCAAAAATAGCCTTCGCTTGGCAGAGCTTTCACATCGCTGCCGTCCGTATTCATGACGTGCATTGACGAATAGCCGACGCGGGAACTGTCAAACAAAATGCTATTGCCGTCAGGCGACCACGCCGGAGCAATGTCAATGGCCCGATGATTGGTCAGATTTGTGCGATTGGTGCCGTCAACATTGATGGTAAAAATCTCGCCGCCGTCATCAAAAGCGATCTTGCGGCCGTCGGGCGACCAACTTATGGAACTGCCGCCGTAATCTCTCCAATCCGGTTGGCGGCTTATGGTAACCGGCGTGAGCACGGTTTGATTTGTCCCGTCGGCGTTCATGATCTTGATGTTTGCAGCGAAGTTAAAGGGAGCTATTTGGCTGATATAGGCGATCTTTCGTCCGTCGGGCGAAAAGGCGGGTGTTTGATCTATCTCATAGCCGTTAGTCAGGCGAACCTGGTTGCTGCCATCGCTGTTCATCACATAAATTTCAAAATTACTGTCGCGGTCGCTGACAAACGCGATCTTGCCGTTCACGCGCGTTGGCCCGCCTTGATAACGGACCAACGTGAAGCCAAAAATCTCTTCATTATATCCACCGGCCAAGACAATTTTACCGTCTGCCTGCATTGCTACTGAAGAAGCATCATTGCCTAAAGTGGGAGTTACAACTTTGCCTGTGCCGTTAAATGTTGTGTCCAATGAGCCGTTTGAGTTGACGCGAACAGCAGCAAACTCAGTGTCTGTATTGGTAACACTCGCACCGGCGGCAATGATCTTGCCGTCCGGCTGGATCGCTACTGAATTAGCATAATCACGAGAATTACCGACCGGAATGATTACCTTACCTGTGCCGCCAAATGATGTATCAAACTTGCCGTCTGAATTGTAACGTATAAGAGCAAAGTCAGAATTTGGGTTAGGATTCGGGTAATTATCGGTGTAACCGGCGGCAACGATCTTGCCGTCCCATTGAAGTGCTAACCCGCTAACGCCGCTATAAGCATCGCCAAACGAAGTGATAACTTTCCCGGTGACGTTGAATGAAGTGTCCAACTGTCCAAACGTGGTGTAACGCACAATTGCAAAGCTCGATCCGCCGGCGTCATTAACGCTGCGCCCGGCGACAACAGTCTTCCCGTCCGCTTGAACTACTACCGAAGTGGCGATGTCGGTAGAGTTACCAACCGGAGTGATAACTATGCCGCCGCTAAATGAAAGATCAAGCGAGCCGTTTGTGTTGTAACGGGCAACGGCAAAGTCACCGTTTGAGCTACCGGCGACGACGATCTTGCCGTCTGTTCTGATCGCAACCGATCTAGCTCCAACCGAATTGGTGACTATGCCAGTTCCGTTAAATGAAGTATCCAGCGAGCCGTTTGTGTTGTAACGGATAACGGCAGAGCCGGCACCATAGCTGTAACCGGCGACAACAATTTTGCCGTCGGGCTGGATCGCAACTGAAAAAGCACCGTCATGAGAATCTCCGACCGAGGTTAGCACTATGCCGATGCCGCCAAATGAACTGTCCAGCGAGCCGTTCGTGTTGTAACGCGCAACGGCAAAA